>CAMCYK010000038.1 GCA_945883695.1 Akkermansia muciniphila
CGCAATTTCGACCGCGTCTTTCCGGTGATCATCCTGATCGGCGTCACCGGCTTCGTGATGGACCAGATCCTTTCCTGGCTGCACGGGCTGTTGTTCCCGTGGGCCGGCACTTCCGGGAATATCTCCCGCGCGCTTGCCTCGTTGGTCAGCTGGCCGTTCCGCACGGTCGCCGCCGGTGCCCGCGAACGCGTCGCCGCGGCCGAGTCGGCCCGGCTGGCGACCCCCCGCAAACAATCCCCATGAGCGCGATCCTGGAACTCCCCGGCTACCGCGAGCAATCCCCTGAAGTCGCCGCCCGCTTCGCCCGCTTGCGCGAGCGGCCGGTCGCGCTCGAGGTGCGCGGCCTCACCAAGAAATTCGAGACCCCGCGCGGGGTCGTCACCGCGCTCGATGACGTTTCCTTTCAAGTCCACAAGCGCGAGCTGATGTGCGTGATCGGTCCTTCCGGCTGCGGGAAATCCACGCTGGTCCGGATCCTGGCCGGCCTTGAAACGCCGACCGCCGGCGAGGTCCGCGTCTACGGCGAGCCGGTCTCCGGGCCCGGTTCCGACCGCGGGATGGTGTTCCAAGGCTACACCCTGTTCCCGTGGCTGTCGGTCAAGGAGAACGTGATGTTCGGCCCGCGGATGGCCGGCAAGTCGGCCTTCTCCGCCGAAAGCGAAGCCCGTGAATGGATCGATCTGGTCGGACTCTCGAAGTTCGAGAACGCCTATCCGCACCAGCTCTCCGGCGGCATGAAGCAGCGGGTCGCGATCGCCCGTGCCCTCGCCAACCAGCCGCGGGTCCTGTTCATGGACGAACCCTTCGGCGCGCTCGACGCGCAGACCCGCTGCAAGATGCAGTCCTACCTGCTCGACATCTGGAAAAACGTCGACATCACGATTGTCTTCATCACCCACGACCTCGACGAGGCGGTCTTCCTCTCCGACCGGATCCTGGTGCTCGATGCCAATCCGGGCCGGGTCAGCGAGCTGGTCGAAGTGCCGGTGCCGCGCCCGCGCTCCGAGGCCCAGCTGTTCGACCCGACCTTCATGGCCACCCGCAGGCACGTCGATCACATGATGCACCCGCCCGGCCAGGAGCAGAAGGAGACCCCGGTGCTGCGCCTCGCGGTGGCCGATCCCGACGTGGTCTAACAGAAGGCCCGCGCCACCAGGGGTGGGCGCGCTTCCCGCGCTTCATACTTTTCAATCAATACTTATGAACTCAGAACAGATCCAGGCCCTCCGCGACTCGCTCAAGCAGCAGGGTGTCAAATACTGCGTCGGCGCCTACGTCGACATCCACGGCGTGCCGAAGGGCAAATTCGTCCCGATCGATCACTTCGAGGACTTCGCCGCGGGCTCCGAGCTCTATACCGGCTACGCCCTCGACGGGCTCGGCCAGAAGCCCAACGACGACGAGATCAACTCGCTGCCGGACCTCGCACGCGGCTGCGTGCTGCCCTGGAACAAGGAGGTCGCCTGGTTCCCCGCCGACAACACCTTCAAGGGCGAGCCCTACGAGGTCAGCACCCGCGTCGCGCTCAAGAAGCAGCTCGCCGCCGCGGCGGAGATGGGCTTCGGGCTGAACCTCGGGATCGAGTGCGAGCTCTATGTCGTCAAGCACGTGCCGGGCGGACCGCTCGAGATCCCGAACCCCGACGACGACCTGGTCAAGGCCTGCTACGACGTGAAGCGCTTCCTCGACCGCTACACCTGGATCGACAAGGTCTCCACCGCGATCAACGGTCTCGGCTGGGACCTCTATTCGCTCGACCACGAGGACGCCAACTCGCAGTTCGAGTTCGATTTCAAATACGCCGACGCGCTGACGATGTGCGACCGGTATATCTTCTTCCGCCTGATGGCCAAGCACTACGCCGCGGAAGAGGGGCTGCTCGCGACCTTCATGCCGAAGCCCTTCGCCAACCGGACCGGCAGCGGCGCGCATTTCAACATGTCGCTTTACGACATCCATAGTAACGGGAATCTGTTCAAGCGCGACCACGCCGACGATCCGCGCGGGCTCGGGATCAGCGAGCTCGGCTACCAGTTCATCGCCGGCGTGCTGAAGCACGGCCCGGCGCTCTGCGCGGCCTTCGCGCCGACGGTGAACTCCTACAAGCGGCTGGTCCGCAAGGGGTTGATGTCCTATTTCACCTGGGCTCCCGTCTTCAACAGCTACGGCCGCAACAACCGCACCAACTCGGTGCGGGTGCCGATGGCCGGCGGTCGTTGTGAAAGCCGCAACGCCGACGCCGCCTGCAATCCCTATCTGGCCGCCACTCTGGTTCTCGCCGCCGGACTCCAGGGCATCCGCGAGAAACTCGATCCCGGGAATCCGCACGAGGATAATCTCTACGAACTCACGGAAGAAGAATTCGCCGCCCGCGGCATTTCCGAACTTCCCCGCACGCTCGACGAAGCCGTGAAGGCCTTTGCCGCGGATCCCTTCGTCGAGGAGGTCCTCGGCAGCGAACTCCGCAACGAATTCATCACCTACAAGTCCGAGGAATGGCGGCAATACCACCAGCGGGTCAGCCAGTGGGAGATCGACACCTACGCGCGCTTGTTTTGAATATGCAGGAGCAAACCGCCAACGAAGAGGGGCACGGGCGGCTCGCCCGTGGTCCGGGGAATCCGGCTGCGGGGGAGCCGCCCGCACCCCTCTTACTCGAACACCTCGCCTGGCCGGAGATCGCGGAGCTCCGCGCCCGGAACGGCGGCCTGCTGCTGCTGCCGCTCGGCGCGACCGAGCAGCACGGACCGCACCTTCCGGTGGCGATGGACTCGCTGCTGGCCGAAGCCGTCTGCCACGCGGCGTCCGCCAGGACCGGCGTGCCGGTGCTGCCGGCGCTGCGCTACACCACCTCGCAGGGCCACACCACCAAGTGGCCCGGGACCTTCTCGCTGCGGCACGACACGCTGATCGCCACCTTGCGCGACATCGCGGCATGGGCGGCGGCCAGCGGTTGGCAGCGGCTGCTTTTCGTCAACGCCCACTTCGGCAACGACGCCCCGGCGCGGGTCGCGGTCGATCAACTACGCCTGTCGTATTTGGGACGCCTCCAGGTCGGGCTGGTCCATGTCTTCAAACTGAGCGACGTGATCTGGGCGGAATACACGAGCGACGCGGCCGACCTTCACGCCAACCAGGCGGAGACCGCGCTGATGCTCCATCTGCACCCGGAGCTGGTCCGGATGGATCGTTTGACGGACTCCGACGATCCCGACCGTACCGCCGGCACCGTGTTCTCGCATCCGGTCGCGCAGACCAGTCTCATCGGCGTGACCGGTCATCCGTCCCGCGCCACGGCGGGGCAGGGGAAGGTGCTGTTCGAATCCATGGTTGATGCCCTCTCCGCCACGATCGGAACCGCCGTCCTCGAGGTGCCTCCGCTCGGGCCGGAGCACTGGAGCGATCTACCCCGGATACCCCATGTCTGAACACGAATTCCATCCCGGTGGCTGCCTTTGCGGCGCGGTCCGCTACGAGGTTCGCGGGCGCGCCTTGCAAAGCACTGTCTGCCACTGCGAGGACTGCCGCCGGGCCAGCGGAGCTCCGTTGGTGGCGTGGACCTTCTTCCGCAGCGGCGGGCTGTCGTGGACCAAGGGAGAGGCGAAGCTTCTGATTCACGCCGCTCGCGAGCGGACCTTCTGCGGCGACTGCGGCAGCCCGCTGACCTTCTTCGATCCCGCCATTCCGGACTTGTTCGAGGCCAACACGAACACGCTCGACGATCCCGCCTCCCATCCGCCCGCGGACCAGTGCTGGACCTGCGACGCGCTGCCGTGGACGGCGGGCATCGCGGAACTGCCGCGCTTCGACGTCGCCGCCCCGCTTGCCACCGACTGTTAGAACGTGTCCGCCGCATCAATCACCATCGACTTCGTCGTACTGCCCGCCGGCCGCTTCCGGATGGGCGGCGTGCCGGAGGACAAGTTCGTCACCGCGGTGGAACTGCCGCGGCACGAGGTGGAGCTGGCCGCGTTCGAGCTGGCGCGGCATCCGGTCAGCCGCGGGCAATGGTTCGGCGGGGAGGTGGAGCATCCCGAACTGCCGGTGACCGGGGTTTCCTTCGACGAGGCGGAGGCGTTCGCGCGGAGCCACGGCTGCCGCCTGCCGTCGGAGGCCGAGTGGGAATACGCCTGCCGGGCCGGCTCGGCGACGGTCTTTTCCCATGCCTCCGTGCTGGGCGTCGCCGATGCGAATTTCCTCTACGATGAAAGCGGCGCGGCGGTGGGGCCCGGCGCGGCGATGCCGGTGGGCAGCCATCCGCCGAACGCGTTCGGCCTGCACGATCTGTTAGGAAACGTCTGCGAGTGGACCGCCGACCTTTGGCATTCCGCTTACACCGGCGCGCCCGCCGACGGATCGCCGTGGCTCGATGGCGGCAAGGCCGGCCACCGGGTGATCCGCGGCGGGGCCTGGGACCACCTGCCGCGCCTGCTGCGGGCCTCGTGGCGCGACTGGGCGCCGTCGTCCGCCCGCTGGGACAACCTCGGCTTCCGCCTTGCCCGCGACCAAGGAGCCCAAGGAGCCCAACAGAGAACCACGGAAAGCACGGAAAGCACGGAAAGCACGGAAAGCACGGAAGTTCTATGAATCTGGCAAAGCGGTCCACCTGCCACGGAGTTGAGTTGAGGGGAACTCAAACCCGATTCGAATTCCGTGTATTCCGCATATCCCGTGGTTCCCATCCGTCACGTCGGGTTGACCGGCCATGAAACTCGTTCTCTTCAAATCCCTCTGGGGCTACGACGGCAACCTGCCGTCGGCGATCGAAATGGCGCGCGAAGCCGGCTTCACGGGCATCGAAGGACCGGTGCCGGCCGCCTCTGGCACCTTCTTCCATGAACTCGAAGGCATTCCCTGGATCGCCGAGGTGACGACCTGCACGCCGCCGGGCGAGTATCTGCCCGTGCCTCATCTCGGCGTGGACGCGCATCTCGCGTCATTGGAAGAGGGTATCGAGCGCAGCCTGCCCGGCGGGCCGCTTTTCATCACGACCATGGGCGGGTCGGACGCATGGGGCCTGGACGAGTGCCTGCGCTTCCACGAGGGCGTGCTGCGCTTGCAGGAAAAGCACGGCATCATCGTCTCGGTCGAGACCCACCGTGGCCGGCCGACCTACAACCCGTGGCGCACGGCGGAGATTCTCGCGGCCTTGCCGGAACTCCGGCTGACCTGCGACTTCAGCCACTGGTGCGCGGTCACCGAACGGCTGATCCTCGATCAGGAGCCCGCCTTGTTGGAAAAGATCGCCGCGCACGCCTACCACCTCCACGGCCGGGTCGGCTACGCCCAGGGCCCGCAGGTCGCCGACCCGCGGGCCCCCGAGTATGCCATCGAACTCACCGCCCACGAGCGCTGGTGGGACGTCCTGCTCGCCGCGATGCGGGCACGTGGCACGGAAACCGCGACCTTCACCCCGGAGTCCGGGCCCGACGGCTACCTGCAGTGCCAACCCTTCACCCGCGAGCCGGTCGCCGATCTCTGGGAAATCAACCGCTGGATCGGCCGCCGCCAGCTCGAACGCCATTCGCCGCCATGAACCTCCTTGACGCCATCACCACCGCCGCCGCGCTGCCGCGCGAGCGGTCCGAATCGCTGCCCGCCGGAGCCTACTCCGATCCCGCCTTCGCGGACTTCGAGAAGCGCGAGATCTTCCGCAAGGAGTGGATCTCACTCTGCCATATCTCTCAGCTCGCGAGGCCGGGCGACTTTGTCCGCGTCGATCTCGCCGGCGAACCGCTGTTGGTGATCCGCGGCAAGGACGACGCGATCCGCGTGCTGTCCCGCACCTGCCGCCACCGCGGGATGGACGTGATGCCCAGCGGCTTCGGCCACCCGGACGAAGGCAACCAGCGGGTCGTCCTCTGCCCCTATCATCTGTGGAGTTACGATCTCACCGGCAAACTGGTCGGCGCGCCGGAGATGCAACAGGCGGAGGGCTTCGACCGTTCGGAGGTCTGCCTGCATGCCTTCCGCTCGGCGGTGTGGGAGGGCTTCGTCTTCGTCGACCTGTCCGGCGAAGCCCCGCCGCTCGAGGAAAGGCTGGCCGGCTTGAGGGATCGCTTTCTCGGCAAGTGGCGGATGGCCGAGGCCGAGGTCGTCTGGTCCGCGCACTGGGACTGCCCTTTCAACTGGAAGGTCCTCGTCGAAAATTTCATGGAGTGCTACCACCACCTCGGTGCGCACCGGAAAACCCTCGAGCCCTTCTTGCCCGCCAAGGGTTGCTGGACGGAACCCTTCGACACCGCGTTCTCCGCGATGCACCTGCCGCTCAAGGAGGCGATGCGGGACGAGATCCGCGAGGCGGGCGGGGCGAGCACCGCCTTTCCGGTCTTCCCGGGGCTCGGGCTCGACGACTGCCTCGAGTGGTCGATCTATCTCGCCTACCCGAACGCCCTTTTCTTCAACGCTCCCGATCGCGTCTACTGGTATCGCATCCTGCCGACCGGGCCGGCGACCAGCAGCCTGGTCACCACCCTGCTCGTCCGGCCCGAGGCCAAGGCGATGCCGGACTACGAAGCGGTGCTCGCCCGGGAGGTCCAGGGCGGCATCGACTTTCATCAGGAGGACATGGAAATGTGCGCCGCGACCCAGCGGGGGATGGCTTCGGCAGGCTACTCCCCCGGTCGCTTGAGCCATCTCGAAGAGACGATCTGGCAACTCCAGAAGTATTTGGCGGGTGCCATCGCGCGGACCGAAAAAGTATGACGAACGAAAAAGTTCTTCATACTGGCCTCGCGCCTGCTTAGGATCCCTGCCGATGGCAGCGGACGACAACAGCGACGGGGTGAGGCGGGTGACCGTCTCCATGCCCGAGGAGACTTTTCAGGCGCTCGACCGGCTGGTCGGGACGCGTGGCTTCGACAGCCGCTCCCAGGCAGTGGCAGAAATGATCCACCAGCACGCCGCCCAGCATCTCGGAAAAGTCGGGATCGAGGTGATGGCGGGCACGCTGACGCTGGTCTATGACGAATCCAAAAGCACCCTGCTGCGCGACCTGTCCCGGATTTTCCGCGAGCACATCGCGGAGGTGATTTCCTCGCAGCACGTGTTGCTGGAAGACGAGCACGTGCTGGAGGTCATTCTGATGCAGGGCCCGGCGCGGACCTTGCGGGAGATCGCGAACAAGCTGGTCACCTGCAAGGGCGTGAAGACCGCCCAATTGACGCTCACGCCGCACCTGATTCCGCCGCTGCATGCGAAGCGCGGGAATTGACGATTGATGATTTTAGATTGCCGATTGGAAGATGAAGACCCTTTACGAGAAGACACTGACGGGAGCGGGCATGTGGTCCGGCGTGATTTCCCGCGGCAAGCGGCTGCGGCTGACCGACCTGGAAGGCGGCACGAACGTTTCGATGCTGCTCTACAACGCGCTCGAGCGAAACGAACGCTACAACATGCCAGACACGCTGAAGGGCCAGCACATCTTCTACCTCCGCGCGCCGTATTGCCTGCACTCGGACATGGGGCGGCTGCTGGCCTCGATCACCGCCGACACGGCTGGCTGGCACGACACGGTTTGCGGGCATTCCGATGCCGCGCGGGTGCTCGCGAAGTACGGAGAGCACAGTTACCAGCAGGCCCGCAACGACTGGTATCGGAACGGCCGCGATTGCTTCCTGATCGAGCTCGCCAAGTGGGGCCTCGGTAAGAAGGACCTGGTGCCGAACCTGAACTGGTTCAGCAAGGTGGTGGCCGACGAGGCGGGGAGACTGTCCTTCGTCCCCGGCCACTCGAAGGCCGGAGATTCCGTCGAACTGCGCTTCGAGATCGACACGCTGGTGGTGCTCAACAGCTGCCAGCATCCCTTCGATCCCGATCCCGCCTACCGATCCCATCCGGTGAAGCTGGAGGTCCTCGCGGGAGAGGCTCCGCGCCTGGACGATCCGTCCTTCACCGTCCGGCCGGAGAACCTCCGCGCGTGGCAGAACAACGAGACCTATCACACCCTGCGCTTTTGACCGCCATGACCGAAAGCAGCCTCGATCCGGCCAGCGCCACCTATCGCCACGTCATCCCGGCGGGCGACTGGTGGGTCCGCGAAATCAAGAAGGGCCAGACCCTGAGGATCCTCGATCTCGAGGGCAACCAGGCGGCCGACACCCTGTTCTACAGCGCCGCCGATCCGACCGAGCGCTACTCGGCCGACGGCACCATCCAAGCCCAGCAGGCGCTCTATCTGACGACCGGCACCCGGCTGATCAGCACGGAGGGGAACGTCCTGTTAGAAATCACCGCCGACACCTGCGGCCGCCACGACACGCTCGGCGGCGCCTGTTCGCGGGAAAGCAACACGATGCGCTACGCCCACGACAAGGAGTGCATGCACGCCTGCCGCGACTCCTTCATCCGCGGCGCGCAGGAGTGGAAGGTCGAACTGACGAAGCGGGACATCGCCTGCAACATCAACTTCTTCATGAACGTCCCGGTCTCTCCGGACGGCGGGCTGGTGTTTGCCGACGGGATCTCGGCACCGGGAAGATATGTTGAGATGGTGGCCGCGATGGATGTTGTCTGCATCATTGCGAACTGCCCGCAATTGAACAATCCGTGCAACGGCTGGAACCCGACCCCGGTGGAGGTTCTAATCTGGCGTGTAATGGACCGCAGCCGGAGCGAAGCGGAGACGGACTGCGACGCTTGGAATTCTGGATCCGCAGTCAAACTTTAGTCCGCTCGAGATCTTCTGCCGCATAACCTTACGAGCGGACTAAAGTCCGCGGTCCAGTACACCGATGAACATCCTCATAGCCAACCGTGGCGAGATTGCCGCTCGGGCGATCCGCACGATTCACAAGCTCGGCCACCGGGCGATCGCGGTCTATTCCGATCCCGACTCCGGCGCGCCGCACGTCGATCTCGCGGACGAAGCCCACCGGCTCGGGGCGGGTCCGGTGGCGGAGAGCTATCTGCGGAAGGACGCGCTGATTGAAATCGCGCGCCAAAGCGATGCCGCGGCGGTCTTCCCGGGCTACGGCCTGCTGAGCGAGAATACGGAGTTTGCCCGGATGTGCGAGGACGCCGGGGTCAAGTGGCTGGGGCCGACGCCGGATCAGATCATCGCCTTCGGGCTGAAGCACGAAGCCCGGCGTCTGGCGGGGGAGGCGGGGGTGCCGCTGGTGCCGGGGACAGATCTGTTAGAGAGCGCGGAAGCGGCGGTCGCGGCGGCGGTGGAGATCGGCTATCCGGTGATGCTCAAGAGCACGGCGGGCGGCGGCGGGATCGGGATGAAGGTCTGCCGCGACGCGGAGGAACTGGCGAAGGAGTTCGAGAGCGTGGTCCGGCTCAGCGAGCGGAGCTTCGGCTCCGGCGGCGTGTTCATCGAGCGCTTCATCCAGCGCGGGCGGCACGTTGAGGTTCAGATTTTCGGCGATGGCGCGGGCCGGGTGCTCGCGCTCGGCGAGCGCGACTGCTCGGTGCAGCGGCGCAACCAGAAGGTCTTCGAGGAAACCCCGGCGCCGGGGCTTTCGGTGGAGATCCGCGGCGCCCTGCACGCGGCGGCGGTGAAGCTCGGCGAGAGTGTGAGCTATCGCTCGGCGGGCACGGTCGAGTTCATCTACGACGCGGACCGCGGCGACTTCTTCTTCCTCGAAGTGAACACGCGCTTGCAGGTTGAACACGGGGTCACCGAGCTGGTGATGGGGATCGATCTGGTCGAGTGGATGATCCGGCTGGCGCTCGATCCCTCCTGGACGATGCCGCCCATCGCGCCGGAGCCGCGGGGCCACGCGATCCAGGCCCGCGTCTATGCCGAGGATCCGAATCACCAGTTCCGCCCGAGTTGCGGGCTGCTGACCGAGGCGAGCTTTCCGGACTGGACGCGCTGCGACGGCTGGATCGCCGCGGGCACCGAGGTCAGCCCGTATTACGATCCGCTCTTGGCCAAGCTGATGGTGCACGGGGCGGACCGCGCGGCGGCGGTGGAGCTGTTAGGCAAGGCGCTCGACGAGAGCCGGATCGCCGGGATCGAGACCAACTTGCGCTACCTGCGGCAAGTCGCGCGCTGGCCGCTTTTCGCCGCGGGCGGGGTGGCGATGCGCGACATGGCCTCCTTCGACTACCGGCCGAATACCTTCGACGTGCTGGCGGCGGGAACCATGACCACGGTGCAGGACTGGCCGGGCCGGGCCGGGCTGTGGGAGGTCGGGGTGCCGCCTTGCGGACCCTTTGATTCACTGTCGTTCCGCCGGGCGAACCGCCTCGCCGGAAATTCGGAAGGTGCTCCCGGTTTGGAGATAACGATGAGCGGGCCGACGCTGCGCTTCAACACGGCGGCGACGGTGGCGATCGCCGGCGCGGAGACGCTGGTGCTGAAGAACGGCGAGGCGGTGGCTTGCGGCGTGGCTTGCGAAGTGGCGGCGGGGGATACGCTGAAGATCGGGCGGATCGAGGGCCCGGGCATGCGCTGCTATCTGGCGGTGGCCGGCGGGATCGAGTCGCCGGATTATCTGGGGAGTGCTTCGACGTTCACGCTGGGGCGATTCGGCGGACCTTTCGGACGAGCCTTGTTGCCGGGCGACGTGCTGGGAATCGCCTCCAATCAACAATCGGCAATCGACAATCATCAATCGTCAATCCGGCTTTCGTCTCACTGGAGAATCGGCGTCCTCTACGGCCCGCACGGGGCGCCCGACTTCTTCCTCGACGAAGACATCGAGACCTTCTTCGCGACGGCTTGGGAAGTTCACTACAACTCCGCCCGCACCGGCGTCCGGCTGATCGGGCCGAAGCCGAAGTGGGCGCGGACCGATGGCGGCGAGGCGGGTCTTCATCCGTCGAACCTGCACGACAACGCCTACGCGATCGGCGCGGTGGACTTCACCGGCGACATGCCCGTCATCCTCGGCCCGGACGGACCGAGCCTCGGCGGCTTCGTGTGTCCGGTGGTGGTGGTCGACGCCGAGCTGTGGAAGCTCGGCCAGCTCCGCCCGGGCGACCGGATCACCTTCGTCCCCGTCGACGAAGCCTGGGCCCGCGACCAAAGCCTCGCGGTATTGGCCTTTCTGAACGGCGAGGTCCAGGATCTTCCCGTTCCTCAATCGACAATCGTCAATCTTCAATCGGCAATTCTCGACGCATTCGGCGAAGGCGATGACGCCGTCGTCGTCCGTCGCGCCGGCGACCGCTACATCCTGATCGAGTTCGGTCCGCATCACCTCGACCTCAAGCTGCGCTTCAAGGCGCACGTGGTGCACGAGTGGCTGAAGAAGCAGGAACTGGCGGGGATCATCGACTTGACGCCGGGGATCCGCTCCTTGCAGGTGCACTTCGATCCCGCGGTGATCGGGCGCTGTGATTTGTGGGAGGCGGTTCGCGAGGGCCTCCTCTCGCTGCCGCCGCTGGAGCAGATCGAGGTGCCGACGCGCATCGTGCACCTGCCGCTGAGCTGGGATGATCCGAGCACGCGGGAAGCGATCCAGCGCTACATGCAGAGCGTGCGGCCGGACGCGCCGTGGTGCCCGAGCAATCTCGAGTTCATCCGGCGGATCAACGGACTGGAATCGATCGACGAGGTCTATCGGATCTTCTTCGACGCCTCCTATCTGGTGATGGGCCTCGGCGACGTCTATCTCGGCGCGCCGGTGGCGACACCGCTGGACCCGCGGCACCGGATGGTGACCACGAAGTACAATCCGGCGCGGAACTTGACGCCGGAGAACGCGGTCGGAATCGGTGGGGCCTATCTTTGCATCTACGGGATGGAGGGTCCGGGCGGCTACCAGTTCACCGGGCGGACGATTCCGGTGTGGAACCGCTGGCGGAAGACGGCGGATTTTGAAAGGCCGTGGCTGCTGAGGTTCTTCGACCAGTTGCGCTTTCATCCGGTGAGCGCGGAGGAGTTGATGCGCTTGCGCGAGGAAGTGCCGCGCGGGCGGCACAAGCTGGAGATCGAGGAGTCGGTGTTCCGTTTCGCGGACTACGAGGATTATCTCGAGCAGCACGCCGTTGAGATCGAGGCCTTCCGGACCACGCAGCGCGCGGCCTTCGAGGCGGAGCGGCGGCGCTGGGAAGAGGCGGGGCTGGTGATGGACGCGCCGGCCGCGGAGGTCGTGGAGGAGAGCGAGATCACGATCCCGGACGGTTGCGTGACCTTGGACAGCCCGGTGACCGGCAGCGTGTGGAAAGTCCAGGTTCAGGCAGGGGATCTGCTTCCGGTGGCGGCGACGGCGATGATCCTGGAAGCGATGAAGATGGAAGTGGCGGTGGATGCCGACGAGCACTTCGAAGTGGTCGAGGTGCTGGTGGTGGAAGGCGCGAGTGTTAGGGCGGGGCAGGCGCTGGTGGTGGTGAAGAGATTGTTGATTGTTGATTGATGATTGTTGATTGTTGATTGTTGATTGTTGATTGCGGATTTTTGATTTGAAAGAGATGAAGATTTCAGAGGTCAGGGCGAGGTATGCGGCGGGTTTGCGGCCGTGGGAGCTGGTGGCGGAGCTTTATGAGAAGATCCGGGTGTGGAATGATCCGGCGCTGTTCATTCATCTGCCGGAAATTGACGACTTGGTGGCGCTGGCGGAAGAGGTGGAGCGGATGTCGGAGGACTTGCCGCTGTGGGGGATTCCCTTCGTGGTGAAGGACAACATCGATGTCGCGGGGTGGCCGACGACGGCGGCTTGTCCGGCTTTTTCGTATGTGCCGCAGGCGGACGCGGAAGTGGTGCGGCGGCTGCGGGCCGCGGGAGCGATGCCGCTGGGGAAGGCGAACCTGGACCAGTTCGCGACGGGATTGGTTGGGACGCGGTCGCCGTTTGGAGTGCCGCGGAACGCGGTCGATGCGGAATTCCTGCCGGGGGGGTCGAGCTCCGGCAGCGCGTCGGCGGTGGCGGCCGGGCTGTGTTGTTTTTCGCTGGGGACGGACACCGCGGGATCGGGCCGGGTGCCGGCGGCGTTCCAAGGACTGGTCGGCTGGAAGCCGACGAAGGGGCTGTTGAGCACGCGGGGCGTGGTGCCGGCCTGCCGCTCGCTCGACTGCGTGTCGGTCTTCACCCACACGGCGGAAGATGCCGTGGCGGTGGCGGCGGTGGTCGCGGGATTTGACGAGGCGGATGCGTTTTCGCGGGAGATCGAGCCGACGGGCCGGGCGGTCGCGAGCTTCCGCTTCGGGGTGCCGCGGGAGCTGGATTTCGCCGGGGATCCGGACACGCCGGAGTTGTTCGCGGCGGCGGTGGAGCGGCTGAAGGCGATTGGCGGGGTGCCGGTCGGGATCGATTTGAAACCCTTCGTCGAGGCGGCGAAGCTGCTTTACGAAGGCCCGTGGGTGGCTGAGCGCTGGGCGGCGGTCGGGGGCTTCGTCGAGGAGCATCCGGGCGAGGTGTTTCCGGTGACGTGGAAGATTCTCGAAGGCTCCAAGGGCTGGGACGCGGCGGCGACTTTCCGGGCGCAGTACCGCTTGCGGGAACTGGCGCGGGAGGCGGGGAAGGTGTGGCGGGAGATTGAGGTGATGCTGCTGCCGACGACGCCGCGGATTTACACGGTGGCGGAAGTACTGGACGAGCCGTACCAGACGAACGCGACGTTGGGGCGTTACACGAATTTCATGAACCTGCTGGATCTGGCGGCGGTGGCGATACCGGCGGGAGAGGCGCGGGGCGGACGGGCAAGGTGGGGCGTGACCCTGGCGGCGCCGGCGGGGTGGGACGGGGTTTTGTTGGAACTGGCGGGGAGTTTTGGCGATGTAGCGGCGGTCTGCGACCGCCGCACTTTGGCGGCATCGGCCGCACCTTGGGATGGGCGAATCGGGGATCGCACGATCAGGCCCGCGCCGCCAGCCAGCGACGGTCACCGACCGCCGCCACAGGAGGGGATACCGGTCGTTGTTTGTGGGGCGCATTTGGAGGGGCTGCCGCTGCACTGGCAGCTGGCGGATCGCGGGGCGGTCTTGCAATCGCGGACGAGGACGGCGGCGGTCTACCGGATGTTCGCGATTCCGGCGACGGGGAGCCTTCCACCGCGGCCGGCGCTGATCCGTGACGAGGCTGGCGGGGCGGCGATCGAGGTGGAGGTGTGGGAGCTTTCGCCGGCGGCCTTCGGCGATTTCGTGTCGAAGATCCCGGGCCCGCTGGGGATCGGCAAGGTGCTGCTGGAGAGCGGCGAGGAGTTGCCGGGCTTCATCGCGGAGCCGCGGGCGGCGGACGGCGCGGAGGAGATCACGGCCTTCGGGGGCTGGAAGGCGTGGCTGGCGCGTGATTGATGGGGGGGGGCGCGCGAATGGAGTGTCTTTGTCTCCCGGATTGGCTTTGCAAGGAGGGCTTCCGTATTCTAGTTCCACGCGAAATGTTTTCCCAGGAACCGATGGAATGGCCGGAACAAGTTGAGATCCTCGTCGAGCGTCTTGAGCGCGAATCGTCCGAGCGCGCTCTCAGCCGCGAAGAACGTGCCCTGATGGACGTTTATGAGACCGTCCCGCTTCTTGAAAGCGAGGAGGGCTTGCATGGGTTTTGGCACAGCGGGGTGGATCACCAGCGTGTGATCAGCTCCTTCGATCTCATCGGGGCCGCCACCCTTGTCGACCCGCTCAACGCCAGCCGTTGGTGTGCAGGCCGCAGCGAAGACCGCGACGACTACAGCGAAACCGAAGCGGATTACCTCGCCGGGATTGAAGAAGAACTCCCTGCCGGCATGGAGGAACTTGTCGAGCTGGTGCTTGAGTTTGTTGAGGAAGAGTTGGGGTAGGACGGCGGGTTTTTTTTGACCGGATTGACCGGATTGACGGCGCTGACAATGAGGTCAGTGACGTCAACAAAGTCACAGAGTCCCCCCCTGAACCGGCCTGGTTCCCTTGCACGCGGGAAACTCCGCGCAGCCCCAGAACTCGCCTTTGGCGGATTTGCGCTGGCGCATTGCCTTGCCGCACTGCGGGCAATCCGGCGAGGGCGGGAGGTTTTTCTCGCGTGCTTCGAGGCGCTTGGTCATCAGGCGTTCGCTGAAACCGCCCGTTTCTTCGAAGGCCTTGCCCTGGGCTTCGATCTGGCTTTTGAGCATGTTCAGCGCTCGGCCGATGATGATGAGCATGGCGTTGGCGACGACGACGGCGTCGTCGGCATCGAGCCAGCGGGCGTATTTCTTGCGCTGCTCCAGCGCGTGTTTCGCAGACTCGTGGACGAGGTCATCGGTGAAAGGAGGGACGTCCAGCGAGATGGCATTCACGGCCTTGGCCTCGTTGGCATGCACCGACCACGGGAGCTGCTCGCGGTCGATGATGAGGATCTCGTAGTCGCCGCGCAGTTCGCTGAGGCTGGCGCGTGCTACGTCGGTGAGTTTCATCTCGGTGTCCTTGGACGTGGCGGAGCGTTCCGAGCCTTCGATGATGTTCTGCCGCCCGCTGCGGGCGGCCTGGGTCATCTGGTCGTACTGGCGGCCTTTCGGGTCGTAGAATTTTTCGCCCGCCTGGCGGTGATCGAAGGTGAGGAAGCGGCGGCAGAAGCGCAGGGTCTCGAACTGGACGATCGTGGCGAGGGTGAAGGAGTGCAGTCTGCGGAAGCCGCCGTGCTTGTCGAAGAGGTCGGGCATGGGGGGAGGGTTGGCGGGAGAATGTGACCTTGTTGACGGTATTGACCCAGTTGACCGTGCTGTCATCGTCAATTTGGTCAAACCCGTCAATTCTGTCACCTCACGTCGCAGCGTTACTTCGCCCGGGGATGGGCGCTGTCGTAGGCCTGGCGGAGGCGCTCCTTGGTGACGTGGGTGTAGATCTGGGTCGTCGAGAGGGAGGCGTGGCCGAGGAGGCTTTGGACGGAACGGAGGTCGGCGCCGGCGTCCAACAGGTGGGTCGCGAAGCTGTGGCGCAGCTTGTGGGGGGAGATCTTGAAGGGGATCGAGCTGAGCTTGAGATACTTCTTCAGGAGCTGGTCGATGGCTTGCTGGCTGATGCGGGTGCGGTGCTTGCCGAGGAACAGCGGGCCGTTGGTGACGGCGGCCTCGCGCTGGTAGCGCTGGAGGGCGGAGAGGGCGGGACCGCCGATCGGGACGATGCGTTCCTTGGCACCCTTGCCGAGGACCCGGACGTTCTCGCCGAGGAAGTCGATGTCCTTCACGTCGAGCCCGCGGAGTTCGGAGATGCGGAGGCCGCAGGAGTAGAAGAGCTCGAGGATGGCGGCATCGCGCATCGGCATCCAGGGGGCGGTCTGCTTGTGGAGCGGGACCTGGAGCGGCAGGGCGAGCAGCTCGTCGATCTGGGCGAGGTTGAGGACGACGGGGAGCTTCTTCTCGGGCTTGGGCAGCTGGACTTCGGCGACGGGACTTCTGGCGTGGCCGCGGCGGTGGACGAGAAACTTGTAGAAGGAGCGGACGGCGGCGAAACGGAGGCGGATGGTGGCCTTCGACAAGCCCTGCTTCATCATGTCGAAAAGCCAGCGGCGGAAATCGTCCGCCGCTGTGTTGCGCCAGCCGGGGAAGGCATCGCCGAACCAGCCGCGGCAGCTTGCGAGGGCGAGCCGGTAATTGACGAGGGTGCGCGGGGAGGCGCTGCGCTCGACTTCCATGAAGCGGAGGAAGTCGTTCTCGAGGCCGTCATCCATTGGAGCCGGGCTTTTTCCGGGACCGGACGAGGGCGATGCCGATCAGCGAGAGGCCGGCGATCAGCATGAGGGCGATGAGGCCCATGCCGATGTAGACCATCTTGAGTTCGGGAGCGGCGGCGATCTCGGACAGTTCCCTCGCGCGTTGCAGGCGCTCGAGGACGAGGAAGACGAGGATGCTCGCCGAGATGAAGAGAGTGAGGGCGATGCGGACGAGGCGGTTCATGGGGAAGAGGGAGGCGGGCTTGCGGCAAGATGCCGCAGCCACTTTCAGAGGGTGAGGGAGCCGGAAGAGGAAGGAGGCCGGCGGCAAGTCCACTACGCGGAAGCTACGGGGACCGGGGATGCCGCAGCCACGATTTCATGGGCAGGCGGGGCAGGTGCCGAAGAATTCGAGTTCGTGGTAGAGGTTCTTGTAGCCGGTCTTGCGGCGGATCTCCTCCTCGAGCTCGTGGACCGGGCAGGGGGCCTTGACGGGCTCGATGCTGCCGCAGCCGGTGCAGATCAAGTAGTCCTGGTGGCGGCCGGGGACGAGGAGGGTGAAGTAGGCGGCGCGCTCGTGGAGGCCGAGGCGGCGGACGAGACCGTGCTCGGCGAGGCGCTGGAGCAGGCGGAAGACGGTGGCCTTGTCGCACTGGTCGGTCAGACGGGGCGAGGCGGCGAGTTCGCCCAGGGTCATCGGCCGCGGGGATTCCAGCAGGGTGGTGATCAATTCTTCCAGCGCCTTGGTGCGGCGCAGACCGGCAGCGCGGCATCGGTCGACGGTTTGGGCAACGAGTTCGGACATCCGGGGGGAAGGATAGGCGGCAAAAGCGGGAATGAGAAACGGGAAAGTGCGATTTTGGCGGCCGCCGGGGATGTGCGGGTTGCACGCGCCCGACCGCGGGGCCGGCGGGTGGCCGAGGATTCAACGGATCACTGCCCGACCTTGAGCGGGGCGGCGGCGGCGAGCTCCTCGGGGATGTCGGACGGCGAGGTGTCGAACTCGAGGCTGCTCAGCCAGTCGCGGGTGCGGTCGAGCTGGGTCGCGGCGCCGTCGATCTCGTGCGACAACGCGCCGGCGTCGCGGCTGGCGAGGTGGTCGGCACGGAAGAGTTTCACCAGTTCGCCGATGCGTTCCTGCTCGGAGGCGGTCAGTTCGCGGCTTTCATCGGCCCCCCGGCGCTTGTCGAGGCGCGACTTGAGCGATTCGAGGCGCGACCTGAGCGACTCGGCGAGGCCCGCCTTGGCAAGCGGATCGAGACCCGCGAGTTCCTGTTCCATCGCACCGATTTTCCGCGCGAGTTCGGCGGGGTTCTCCGACTCGATGAAGCGGTCGAGCATTTCGCCGGTGTGAAGCAGGCGGAGAAAGGTCCACGCGAGGTTGGACAGGCGTTCGTTGCGCTGGCGGACGATCTCGGCGGCCAGCCGGTGGTCGCGGCGGAACTCCTGCTGGAGGGACTCGATCTCCGCGGCGAGGGCGTCGTAGCGGGCGCGGGCCGGAGGCCGGAGGGCATCGTAGATCTGGCGGCGCTGGTAGAGGAAGTCGCGCAGCTTCTTGCCGTCGTCCCCCTGCTGGCGGGCGGCGAGCCAGTTCCGGAACAGCCGCGAGTCCGGCAGGTAGATCCATCCCAGGGCGTAGGCGGCGAGTCCGGCCACCGCGCCGATCCCGCTGAGCGTGGCCAGCCCCGCGCCGAGCGTCAGCAGGCCGAGCCACGCGTGATGCGGGCTTTTGGCGAAGGCTTTCAGTTTCTCGAGGCCGGTCATGGGGAAAAGTGCCGAGTGATCAGTGATCAGTGATCAGTGAAAGGCAGTGGAAATGCATGGGGAAGGGGCTGGGTTCGAAGGTTGCGGCTGCGATGGGAACGTCTGGCGGCGGGGGCATTCGCTGCGTTTAGGGAACAGTGGAAGCTCGCTCTCGGCAATCTTCTTGCACTGATCACTGCTCACTCGGCACTTGATCCCGGTCCGCCCCTTCTCCAGCGCTCGAAGCCGCCTTTATCACCCGCCTCACGCCGGAAGTCACTCCACCGTGAACCACTGCACCTCGACCCGGCGGTTGAGGTCGGAATTCTTGCCGGCGGGTTCTTCCCAGCCGCGGCCGACGGCTTCGAGGCGTTCGGCCTGGAGGGTCGGATACTTTTCGAGCAGGCGCTCCTTCACCTGGTCGGCGCGGCGCTGGGACAGGGCCAGCGCTTCGAGCGCCATCTTGCGGACGAAGGCCTCGCCCTGCTTGCGGAACTCGCCCTTCTTGGCGTCGTCGACGTGGCCGCGCAGCAGGATCATCGAGCCGGGCGAGACGCCGAGCAGGTGGTTGACGTTGGCGAGGAAATCCTGGTTCTCCGGTTTCGACAGGTCGAGCTCGTGGCTGTTCGGGACGAAGTAGAAGCGGATGTCGCGGGTGAGCAGCGGATCCTGCTCGATCGGTGCCTGGTTGCTGCTGCGGATCGGCTGGATGGAGGCGACCTGCGACGCGAGGGTGCCGGCCTGTTCGATGGCCTCGAGCGGCTTGAGGTCGGCGAAGAAGCTGGAGGAGACCGGCGAGGGTTGGAGTTCGCTGCCGTAGGCGAGATTGGCGGTCTGGAACACGGAGGCGAAGGAGCCGGCGGCATCGATCGGCCCGCGGAAGAAAGCGAGGTTTTCCGGGAGGTTCGACAGGTGGACCTTCGAGAGTTCGTCGCGGGCGTCCTCGACCGTCCATTCGTAGGCCTTGAAGGCGTCGGCGATGGTTTTCAGGTGGGGTTCGGGATTGGCGCGAATCCGCTCGTTGTGGAGCAGCATGCCTTCCACCAGTTTTTGCACGATCTCCGGCTTGGCCTGGGCGAAGCCCTTGTTGAAGACCAGGATGTCGGCGATGACCAGCAGGTTGCGGTTGTCGACGAGCTGGCGGGCGGCGCCGTCGGAGGCGTCGACGATCTCGGTGGTCTTGGGGGCCCAGGTGACGCAGCCGTCGAGCTGGCGGGCGCCGGAGCGGAGGTCGGCGAGGAAGGCGTCGCCGGCGGTGAAAGCGTCTTCGAGGAAGACCAGATTCACCGCTTCCGGGTCGCGCGGGAGTTCCGGGCCGTCGAGACGCTTGACCGGCAGGCCGGCTTCCTGGGCGAGGTAGCGGATGAAGAACTCCGCCTCGCTGAAAGGCGCGGTGGCGATGGTTTTGCCCTTCAGGTCGTTGACCCGTTTGATGTCCTTGCGGACGATGATGCCGTCGGCGCCGCGCGACCAGGCGACCTGGGCGGGGACCACGCACTGCCACTGGCGGCCGTAGTTCGAGAGCACGTCGACGGTGGTGGCGGTGGCGGCGAACTTGCCGTCCTGGAGGTCGGCCCAGGAGTCCTCCTCGCTGAGGGTGATCTTGAGCTTGAAGCCGCCGTTCTTCGTGAACCAGGAGTTCTCGTTCGGCTCGAGGCCACCGTTGGCGACGATCAGCCCGGCGTAGCCGGCGTATTCCGAGAGGTTGACGACCACGGTGTTGTCCTGCGGCGTGTAGGGCCGGGGGGCGGGCAGTTGCGGGGCCTTGCCGGGGGCGATGAAGGTGAAATCGGCGAGCGCCGCGGCCTCCTCGCCGTCCGCGGAAGCGACCTGGCCGGGCTGGCCAGGGGTGCCGGGCGGGTCCTTCTTTCCCATCATCCGGATCACGGCGAATCCGGCGAGCAGCAGGACCACCAGGGTGAACACGATTTTTCCAAGCTTGGTCATGATGCGGACAAGGATGAACCGCTACCGCGCCTTCCGGCGATGGGAAAATGCGGGGTCGTGTGGAAAGGCCGCGCGACTTCCTTGCCGGACCGACCATTCCAGGGTTGTTGACCGGGGGAGGTGTGAAATTTTTCTCTGCGGAAGCCTGCCGGGCCGGAAGATGTTTCCCTGAATCGGGCGATGGTGGTTGCCGCAGCGGATTTTCCCCCGGCGGATCATCTTCCCGTCATCTTCGGGCGATAGAAAGGGGGCGTCATCCGACTGCCGCCATGAAACTTTTTGAATCGTTCCACGCTCTCCGCTGCCTGCTGCTGCTCTCCTCCGCGGCGATAACACTTTCAAACGCCCGTGCCGAGTGGCGAATGGAGATCCTGCCCGAGGAGTGGCATCTGGCCGGTTTCGAAAACTCGCTGGATCTGAGCGGGCTGGCCGCCGCGAATGCCACCCAGTGTCTCGTCGGCAGCGACGAGATGTTCCATATCCAGCCCGGCGTGATCGACCGGGTGAACCACCGCATCGAGTCCCGCCGCCCGATCGCCCTGCCGCTGGAGTCCGACGGCGGCAAGCTCGAGGTCGACATCGAAGGCGTCGCGTTCTCGACCGAGGAACAGGCCTACTTCGTGGTCGGCTCGCATGGTCTCGGTAAGAAGAAAGCGGATTTCCAGCCGGACCGTCACTCGATCTACCGCGTTCCGGTGGATCCGCGGACCGGCCAGGTCCGCAAGGAAGGCATCCGGCGGACAAGTCTTCTCCCGTGGTTGATGAAGACCCCGCTGCTGGCACCCCACGTCAAGCAACCGCTCCAGCAGAACGGCCTCAACATCGAGGGTTTGACCTGGTCGGAAGGGAAGCTGTTCTTCGGTCTGCGGGCGCCGCACAAGGAAGGCCGCGGGCTGGTGATCGAACTGGCGACCGGCGAGCTGTTCGGCGGCGAGCCGGGACCGCTCAAGCTCCACTCGATCCCGGTCGCCAGGGACCGCGGGATCCGCGAGATCGCCGCGGTGCGCGGGGGCTTTGTCGTCCTCACCGGCAATGCCAGCGCCGAGGCTTCGAAGAAGATCCCGCAAACCGCGGCGCCGGGTCCCGACACCCGCTTCGAGCTGCTGTTCTGGAACGGTCGCGACGAGGCGGCCGTGAAGATCGGCCAGCTTCCGGAGAACGGCGGCAAGGGCGAGGCGCTGCTGGTGCTGGATGACACCGGTTCCCATCTCGATCTTCTCGTCGTGTTCGACGGCCTGCTCGGCGGCGAACCGATGAGCGTCCGGCTTCACCGTTGATTCCGGGGGCTCCGTCATCTTCCCGGCATCTCGAGATGTTATCCACTCACTGCAACCTAAAACACCAATCCGACACTCCATGACCACCCTCCAAATCATCACCACCTTTGCCTTCACCACGATGCTCGCCTCCGCCGACATCGAGCGCCGCGAACTTCTGCTGGAGGATTGCCCCGGTTCCGTCCAGACCACCGTGAGGGCGAACGCCCGCGGCGGTGTGATCGACGAGGTCGATCTGATCGCCATCGACCGCAAGGCAATTCCCGACATCGATGTCGTGCTGTCCGCCGAGGGCGCTGTCATCAGCGAGACCGAGGAGAACGATTGAGGCGAATGCCGGAGGTGGACGAGGGCCGCCTCCGGCTGCATGCTGGTTCCGACGATGAAACTTCTGGTTGTCGAAGACTCAGCCCGCTTGCGCGACACCCTGGGCAAGGGCCTCGCGCGGATGGGGCATGCGGTCGACTTCGCGGAGGACGGGATCGACGGCGACCTGATGGGCCGTGCGGTGAAATACGACGCCGTGGTGCTGGACCGCATGATGCCCGGCAAGGACGGGCTGGAGGTCCTGCGGGGCTGGCGGCGGGACGGGATTGATACGCCGGTGTTGCTGCTGACCGCCTTGGACGGGATCGAGGAGAAAGTCCGCGGGCTGGGGGACGGGGCCGACGACTATTTGACCAAGCCCTTCGCGCTGGCGGAGCTGGTGGCGCGGCTGGAGGCCCTGACCCGCCGCCGCTACGCGCAGCCGGACCCCAAGCTGCTGGTGGGACCGTTGGAAATCGACACCGCGGCGAAAGCGGTCAGCCGCGACGGCGAAGTCATTGTTCTAACAGCCCGCGAGTTCTCGCTGCTCGAGATCCTCGCGCGGCGGCCGGGCCAGGTGCTGAGCCGCGAGCAGATCGAAGCCCACCTTTATTCCGAACTCGAAGGTCCGCTGAGCAACGCGGTCGACTCCGCGATCTGCTCGCTGCGGCGGAAGGTCTGTCCGCCGGGCACGCCCCCGCTCATCCACACCCGGCGCGGGCTGGGATACGTGCTCGAAGCATGATCTCGATCCGCTGGCGGCTGACGATCCTGCTCTGCCTCGCGGTCGGCGCCTTGTTCATCGCGACCGGGGTGGGTGTGTTCGTGGCGATGAAATCGCTGCTGGGCTCGCAGTTCGACGAGACCCTGACCGCCAAGGCCCGGGCGCTGATCACGGCGTCGGAGATCGACGGCGGCGATTTCGAGATCGACCTGACGGTGCAGGATTTCGCGGGTTTCGGGAAGGACGGGAACGACTACTTCGAGATCCGGCGGACCAACGGCAAGACCTTCCTCCGGTCGCCTTCGCTGATCGACGACGAGGGGGAGACCGGAGGATTCGCCGCCTTCCCGGTTCCCGACGACGACCGGGTGAGGATCCGTGATGGCAAGCTTGGCGACGGCCGTCCGGCGCGCTTCTACATCGCGCGCTTCTATCCGAAGGATGACAAGAAAGGGCGCTTCCAGGATCTCTACCTGGTGGTGGCCAGTCCGACGCGGAGCATGCAACTCCAACTCGCGCTGCTCGCGACGGTGCTCGGCATCGCGGGCGCCGCCGCCTTGCTGCTGATGGTCCCGGTGATCCGGCTCGGGCTCGGCCGCGGGCTGCGGCCGCTCGACCGGCTCGCCGCGGACATCGGGCGGATCCGCACGGAGGAACTGCACCAGCGGCTCGACACCGCGAGATTGCCGGCGGAGCTGTTGCCGGTTGCCGAAAGCCTCAATGACTGGCTCGGCCGGCTGGAGGCCTCGTTCGACCGCGAGCGGCGTTTCAGCAGTCATGCGGCCCACGAGCTGCGGACGCCGCTGGCCGAGCTGAAAAGCATCGCCGAACTCGGCGCGACCTGGCCGGAGGAAGCGACGGCCGGGCGCTGCGCGGAGATGGTGACGGTGGCCAACGAGCTCGAGGCCTTGCTCGACAAGCTGTCGCTGCTGGCCCGCGCCGATGCCGGCCGCCAGCCGGTCCGGCGCGAGGCGGTCGATTTGGCGTCGACCCTCGCCGCGGCGGTCTCGCGGCTTGAAGCGAAGGCGGAGCAGCGCGGGATCCGTTTCGAAACGAGGGTGGACGGCGGCGGGATCGTCACCGACCCGGTGCTGTGGGGGACGATCCTGCAAAACCTGTTAGGCAATGCCGTGTCGCACGCGCCGGAAGGATCCGGGATCGCGGTCGAAGCGTCGGACGGGCGTCTGGCGGTGACGAATCCCGCTCCGGAACTCAGCGCGGAGGATCTGGGGCGGTTGTTCGAGCGCTTCTGGCGCAAGGACGAATCGCATGGCGGTCACGACCACTCGGGCCTGGGAATGTCGATCGTCAAGGCCTGCGCGACCCTGTTGGGCGGCGAGTGCCGGGCCCGGCTCTCGCCGCGGGGTGAGTTGACGGTCGAAGTCCTGTGGCCGTTGAGTCCCGCTGTCCCGACGGCACGGAATCCCGAAGCCCGGGATTCCGACGAACGAGCGATCCCGGGTTGAGGATTTCATGTGCTGCCATCCTCCCTGTCACGTGCCATCAACCGCCCTCCGCCAGACGCTGTGCCATGCGCGGGAAGAGCAGCCAGTGGAAGGGCAGCACGGAGTACCAATAGGCCCGGCCTAACAGGCCTTGCGGACGGAAGGTCGCGGTCTGGCGGAGGAATCCGCCTTCGATCTCGAATTCCAGCCAGGCCTCGCCCGGGAGCTTCATTTCGGCGTATAGCATCAGCCGGCCGCGCTCGCGGTCGGCGACCAGCACGCGCCAGAAATCGAGGGCATCGCCGGGCCGCAGGTCGGTCGGATGCCGTCGTCCGCGGCGCAAGCCGGCGCCGCCGGCCAGACGGTCGATCCGGCCGCGCAGCCGCCAGGCCCACTTCATCGCCGGCCATCCGCGCTGCCCGCCGAGCGACCAGACCGCGTCGAGTACCGCCGCGCGCGGGGCGGCCAGCGGCACCCGTTGTTGGTCATGCAGCACGCCGTGCTCCGGCACCTTGATCGCATCGACGAAGCGCGGGTCGAGCGAGCCGGCGTTGAGGGCGTCGAACCAGCTCGACGGCACCCGGTTCTGGGCGATCCGCGCGAGCGCCTTGTCGACCGCCTCGCGGTAGCCGAGCAGCGGGGGCGCGAGGAATTCGCGGATCGCCTGGTCGTGGCAGACGGTCTCGTTCTTCATGGAATTCACCAGGGTCCGGGCCAGCGGGAAACTGGTGGAAGTCATCAGGTAGAGCCACCAGGATGAGAGCTTCGGGCTGAGGAAGGGCACCGGCACGAACCAGCGCTTCAAGCCGCGGACCGCCGCGTAGCCTTCCAACAAGTCACGGTAGCGTAGTACTTCCGGCCCGCCGATGTCGAAGGTGCGGCCGGCGGTTTGCGGGCGATCGAGGACGCCGGTCAGGTAGTCGATCACGTTGCGGATGGCGATCGGCTGGCAGCGGGTGTTGACCCAGCGCGGGCAGACCATGACCGGCAGCTTCTCGGCGAGGTCGCGGACGATCTCGAACGACGCGGAGCCCGAGCCGACGATGATCGACGCCCGGAGCACGGTGAGCGGGATGCCACCCCCGCGCAGCACGTTTTCGACATGCAGGCGGGATTGCAGGTGGGGGGACAGCGGCCGCGACTCGTCGACCAGTCCGCCGAGGTAGATGACCCGCCGGCAGCCCGTGCCCTTGAGGGCGGCCGTGAAGTTCGTCGCGGTGGCTTCCTCGCTTGCCGCGAAATCGCCGGCGCTGCCCATCGAGTGGAGCAGGTAATAGGCGGCATCGAGGTCCGCGGGAAAAGCGGGCAGCGAGTCGGGCTTGAGGAAATCGCCTTCGACGACCCGCAGCCGTTCGCCGGCCGCGGCGAAGTCGCCTTGGGGGAAGCGCCGGCGGTCGCGGACCACGGCGGTGACCCGGTGTCCGGCGTCGAGCAGGGCGGGCAGCAGGCGCAGACCGATGTAGCCGTTCGCGCCGGTAAGGAGGAGGTGCACGGCGGAGGATGGCATGGATGCCGGGATTGGCTTGCGGAAAGGTGCAGGCAGCGGTTGTTTTCGGCGGAGCATCACCCGGTAGGGACGGGCCGCTGGCCCTCGAGGGCGAGATGGGATTGCCGATTGCCGATTGTTGATTGTTGATTGTTGATTGTTGATTGTTGATTGTTGATTGTTGATTGTTGATCGAAGGCAGAGAAGTCCGCCCTCCATCGCTTTCCCTCGCTTGCAGAAATCAACAATCAAGAATCGTCGCTCCTAAATCGTCAATGCAGGGGCATGACTGGGGAGGCGGATGCATTTTCGATTTCTCTGGCGTGCTGCCCTCGCGGATGAAGTGGGCGGGCCCGCCAGCCCTCCATAGCTTCAGCGACGGAGGGGCGGTCAATCCTACCGGTTCGGAAACGTCACGCTCCAGAGGCCGCGGAGCTGGCCGACGGTATAGCCGGTGGCTTGGTCCGCGGGGTAGGCCTTGCGCAGGGCTGCCCGGGTCGCGGGGACGATGTCGCGCTCCGGGTTGCCGTGGCATTGGAGGCAAAGCGGGCTGGCGAGCAGGATCGGCGCGTGGAAGGTCTTGCCGCCCTTGGCCGCGGCGATGACCCGCGGCTGCGGGGCTTGCCTGGCTTCGATCGCCGCGGCAAAGCCCGCCAGCGACTCGAGTTCGCTGGGATCGGCGGCGTTCTTGGGATTGCGCGGCTTCGAGCTGGCGCGGCGGAGGGTGACGCCGTGGGTCTTGCCGGTCTCCGCGGCGATTTGCGGGGCTTTTTCCGAGCAGACGGCGATGGCTCCCTGCGGGCCGTCCTTGGCGATGGCCGCGGTGAGTTCGGCCAGCAGCTTCGCGGAAGCTTCGGCGACGATCTTCGGGCCGAGGGTGGCGGGATCCGCGGGAGTTTCCGCGTGGCAGGGGAGGATCAACAACAACAGGGCGATGCGTTTCATGGCGATGGGATCAGGTAGGGGGAGAGCCGGCTCAGCGTTTGCTGACCCGTGCCACGATCTGGATGAACAAACCGGCGAGGATGCCGGCGAGGATGACGAGCCAGAAGCCGGGCATCGTGAACACCTCGGCCGGCGGGTTCATGCCGAAGACCGCGACCAGGGTGGCCAGCGGGAAGAAGAAGGCGACCAGGCGGTTGAGCTTGCGGGCTTCGAGGTTGGCTTGGTGGGCGAAGCGCGATTGTTCCTCGGTGTTCTCGGCGAGGGCAAAGTCCATGCCGGATTTGGCGTCGTTGGCCACCAGTTCGATCGCCCGCTCGAGTTCGCACGTGCGGTCGCGGAAATTGATCAGGCGGCGGTCCTCGGGGCGGACCTCGCGGGCTTCCTGCATTACCGTCATCAGGTTGCGGGTCGAGCGTTGCAGCGGGTTGACGTGCTTTTTCACGTCGAAGTAGTGGCGCGGGGTGGTGGCGGCTTCGACCGCGGCGTCCTGGGCGAGGATGTTCTTGCGGTAGCTTTCAATGTGGGCATCGAGAGCGGCCAGCCCGCCGCCTTCGGGCGAGCTCTTCCATTCGCCGGACGGCTGGCACCAGAACAGCGCCGGCTTGCGGACCTCGGCGTCCTCGGGCTCCGGGGCCTGGTGGAGGATCAGCAGCAGGTGGCCGTCCTCGTCCATCATGCGCTGGCGGCCGGCGGAGTCGCCGAGGCGCTTGAGGATCGATTCCGGGAGGTCCCAGGACTTCGGGATGAAATTCGGTCGTTTTCTTTCCACGCCTCCCCGTCTAGCGGGATGGCGCGCTGCAAGCAAGTGCGCCGGGCATGGGAGAATCGTCGGATTTTCCAACAGATGGAGTCATCCGGTTCTGCTTGACTAATCTCCCACCGGGTTCATCCGCTCGATGGCCCGTGTTTTCCCGGAGCTTTCAGGCAACGAGTCGAGCCAGGCGGTGGTGCCGGCGCGGTCGAGGGTAGCCCAGGTGGCGGCGGCATTCGAGATCGCCGACTCGCGGAGTTCGCCGGGCGGCAGGGCTTCGACCGCGGCGATGGCGGCCGGCGGATCGCGGTGGGTCCAGATGATCAGGCCGCTGTGGAAGGCCTCGTCGCGGGCCGCGACCTCCGGCAGCGAACTCGCCCAGTCGAGCGCGGCCGCGGGCTCGCTGATGACCCAGGTTTGGACGAAGGTCCGGGCCCAAGCACGGCGCAGGGCGAGCGGCTGGCGGTCGATCCAGGCGGCGACCTCGGGGCCGCGGAGGAATTGGCCCGTGCCGAATTTGCTGGGCGGGTGGTCGGGAATCACCCCGAGCCGATCCATCCAGCCCTCGAGTTCTGCTAGAGCGGCGGGCCAGGACTCGGGATCGGGGGCGAAGTCATTCATCACATGGAGGATCGCCGCCTTCCTCGCGTGGTAGCCGCCCTGCTCGACAATGGCATCCACCGTTTCCTCCGGTTTCTCCCGCAGCGCGTCGAAGAGGTCGTCGCGCTGTTCCCAGTCCCCGGGATCGTAGCGGGCGAGATCGAGCGGGTTTTTGTCGGGTTCCGCGGGTTCCGCCGCGGGCGTCTCGTCTTCCCAGAACTTCCGGGCTTGCTCGCGCAAGTCGTCGTCGGCGAGGCAGTGGAGGAGGTCTTCGCCGGACTTGCGGGTGATCCAGTGTCCGTCGTCGGCGAAGGGATCGTCGGATTCAATTTCGGGCGGGGCACCCGGTTTCCGGACGGAATAGCTGCCGCTGAACAAGGTCTCCAGATACCGTTCCTGCCAGCGCCGCGGCTTCGAACGGAGAACTTCCCCGACCAGGTCCGGACGCGCGGGATAAGCGCCTGTTAGAGCGACGGCAAGATAGTCGTCCGCGCGGTAGCCGGACTTGCCCGAGAGATGGTGGATCGCCTTTTCGGGGTCCTTGCGGGCCCAGGCCTCGGCGATCCGCTCGCCGACCTGGACGTCCGCAACGGGGTTGCCCAGGAAGTAATCGATGGCCGCGAGCGGGTCCATCCCGACGATGCGGTCGATGTCGCGGTCATCCGGGTAGTCCCGCTGAACCAAGGGAAGGAGCGCCGCCAGCGAGGTGGCGTTGCTTCGCGCGTGTCGGGACCACTCGTCTTCATCGAGCAGCCGCTGGAGCAATTCCCGCTTCCTCGTGGCGCGCCGGACTTCTTCCTGCTCCGGGCTCAAATGCGCGGCCGGATCGTGCGCCGCCGACCGCCCGGTTCGGCCGAGCGGCAGCCACCAGCCGGCGGTGAGTCCGGCGAGGGTCAGCAGGATGACGCAGTTCCGTTTCATGGGGACGTGAACTCCTGGTCAATGCGTTCCAACCAACGGGCCTTTTCCGGCTCAGGCATGACGCCGGAGCTCGCCACGAGCTCGCGCAGCGATTCCGCCGTGACCTCATCGCGGGCGAGCCGCAGGTCCGCGCCGAGACGCTGGAAGACCTCCTCCAACGCCGCCTGGCGCTCCGCTTCGCCGCGGATGGCGAGGGCCCATCCGGCCGCGGGCAGCGGATCATCCGAGCGGCTGGCAAGCTCGACGACCTTCCTCGCCGCGGCGTCGCGCGCGGCACCGTCGGGGAGGTCCCCGACGACACGGGCGAACTCCTCCGGCGCTTCTTGCAGCGCATCTCCGGCAATCCGGGCCCACACCGATGGCGGAGCCTCGGGATCGCGCGCTTGCCAAGTATCGAAGGCGTCCTCGCCGACTCCGGCGAAATCCTCCGCCGGAATCTTCTCCATCAGCCGGATCGCCGCCTCCTTGTCGACGTCCAGCAGGCTCTGTAGCAGATCCGAGCGAACCTCCGCCGGAGAAACCAGCCCGCGCATGCTGGTGAGATCCCACTCGTAGGACGAGAAGGCGGTCACGCTGCGGGTCCGTTCACCGTCGATGACTTCGATGGCGGGCAGGTCCACCCGGCGGATGCCCTGCACGGACGGGTCGAGTTGATCGAGAATCCGCCACGCCTTGTCGAAGTCCGTCTCGGCGACGATGCTGGCGATCTTGCCGATGGCTTCGGCGCGGAGTTCGGGATCGGGGAAGACCCGGGCGGCTTCCTTGGCGGCAAGTTCGGGATCAACCCGGCCGAGCGATTCGAGAACCTGTTGGAGGGCTTCGAGGCGATCGTTGCCAGGCGGCAGGGAATTCAAGAGGAGATCCGCCAATGCCGGCCGGTAGGGGACGTCGATGTCGTCCAGGTAATCGGCGAGATCGAACAGGATCCGGTCGCGATCCGGCCGCTGTTCCAGCCAAGCGAGCGCTTCCGCCGGGTCGTGTTCGTGCCAGCCGGAAAGGACCGCGCCGAGGAGTGACGATTGCTTGAATCGTTCCGCCCACTCCACGGCGAGCAAAGGATCGGTGCGGGCGAGTTCCGCGAGTTGGAGGGGCTCCATGCCGAGCGGGTAGAGAGGAACGGAGGAATCGAAATCGATCTCCAGGCCCGCGCCGAGCGCCTCCCCGAGGAAGTGGAAGGCCACGACGACGTCGGTCCGGGCCGCGCCCCGGACGAGCCGGAGCCACTGGCCCGCGGACGGCGACTCCAGCGCCGCGCGGGCCGCGGCGGGATCGAGCGCCGCCCATTCTTCCAGGGCGATCCGGCGGAGCGTGCCGCGCTCTCCGACGAAGGCCCAGGCGGCGGCGGGATCCTGCTCGAACCAGCAGGAAAACAGGCCGTGCCAGGCTTTTTCGTCGAGCTCCGGGATTTCGGCGAGCCGGGCGGCGATCTCTCCGAGACGGTTCGAATCGGCCTCGACGAGGGCCGATGCGAGCCAGATCCGGACTTCGAGGTCGTCGGGCTGGTCCGGGAATGGAGCGTCGATGGAGGTAAGGAAAAGGTCGGCCGTTGCCGGGGGAGCCGCAGTCGTTCGGTTCTCCGCTTGCTTGCAAATCCAGCCGACGAGCAAGGCCCCGCCGAAGAGGGCGGCTGCGGAAGCGAGGGAGGTGAGGGAATTTGTGCCCACGGCCGATGTCACGGATGGCAGGTCTCGCGGGATGCTGCAAGAGCGGGGCAAGGCCTGAGGTTGGTGGGTTCCGGGCCGACGGATGGCCGCCGGAGGCTCTTGGACTGCTGCGATGATTCGCAGCTCTCGGAATGGAGGGTGGGGCCGGCAGTTCAAGCGGGACGCAGCGATCCTGGCAGGTCGCCTCGATCCACGGGAGTCGCGGGCTTTACCGTGCATCCGAAAGCTGCGAATCATCGCAGCAGTCCGAGGGCGGCTGCGCCGCGGTCATGGGGATGGTTTTCCGGCGACCGACCGCCATGAGGGTGGAGCGTCGAATCCTACCTTTTCTCACTCAAAGAACGTGTCCTCGTGCCGGTAGGGCGGAGCGCAGCAGCAGAGGAAACGGAGGGGCTCGGTGGCGGTGATCTGGTGGGTGCCAGGCGCCGGCGGGGATCAGGATCGCATCGCCGGGCCCGACCTCGCGTTCGAGCCCATCGATCTCCATCACGCCGCGGCCCTCGAGCAGGAAGTAGAATTCCTCGCTGTCCTGGTGCCAGTGGCGCTGGGTCGAGCCGCCGGCGGGGAGGGTGGCCTCGGCCAGGCTTTGGTTCGATACCGGGGCGTTCGAGAGGTCGAGAATGCTGCGGATGGTCGAGCCGTCTTTGGTCGTGAAGGGAGGCTGCTGCTGAAGGGCGCGGACTTCCACGGGGGATTGAGGATTGTCGATTGAGGATTTTTGATTTCCGATTTTTTCAATCCCCCAGGAACACGAACTCCTCGGCCATCTTGTTGAGCGACAGGCGGGCGGTCGGCAGGGATTCGGCCAGTTCGCCGAACAGCCGGCGCGGCGCGTCCTGCGGGGCGCTGCGGTTGTCGGCGGCGTCGCGGAAGGCACGGCGGGCGAAGTCCTCGTAGAATTCGACGCCCGGCGCGCCGCGGCGCTGGCAGCGGCGGGTGAGAAAACCGGGGAACATTCCGGTCAGCACCAGGAACTGGTTGGCGGCTTCCAGTTGCAAGTGGAAGCGCATCCGGCCCTGGGCCGATTCCAAGATCGCCACGAAGTCCGCCGCGTGGGTCAGGCCGGCCGGCAGGCTGCGCAGCGGATCGCCGGTATCGCTGGCCAGCCGCTGGACCATCACCCCGGCGACGTAGTCCGCCATTCCAGGGTCGGTGATGCCGGCTTCGAGAAAAGAATGCCGGACCAGCACGTAAAAATAGAAGGCCGGCGAGACGCTCAAGGCGGAGGTCGAGTCGAGCAAGGCCCGCAGCACTTCCTTCAAATCCAGCATTTCCCGCAAGGCGTCCGGGTCTTCCCAGAGGGTCCACAGGTGCCGCCGCTCGCCGCCCGGCGCCAGCACGGCGCTCAGGAAAGAGAAATCGGGCGGGGTGAAGCGGTCGCGACTCGATGGGATCCAGGTGCTCATCCTGTCGTTCGGGATAGCAAATCCGGGGCCGAAATGGCGATAAAAAATTAAACTTTTCCAAACAAGATCCCGGGAAAACCTTGATTTTCTTGGAAAAACGCATTGGGGACTTGTTTCCGTTCGGGCTTGCGGCCCGCTTTGAAGCCCCCTATGTCGGCCGCTCTCCGCGCCGTGCGCGGAGGGTTTAACCACCGACAAGCAACCATGACCCGGAATCCAAAGTCCGTGGCCCTGGCCATCGCCGGAGCCTTGTTACTGCCATCCTGCGCCACGCAGGCCACCACGTCGAGCCGGTCCAAGCCGGCGCCGACCGACTGGAAAGTCTCTGCCGTCCAGCACGGCAAGGCTTCCTGGTATGGCATCCGCTGCAATGGCGGAACCCGCACCGCGAGTGGCGAGCGTCTCAGCAATCATGCCGCGACCGCCGCTCACAAGACCCTCCCCATGGGGACCAAAGTGCGCGTCACCAACCTTGCCAACGGCAAGAACGAAGTGGTCCGCATCAACGACCGTGGCCCCTACACCAAGGGCCGGGTGATTGATGTGACCGAAGGAGTCGCCCAGCGTCTCGGCTTTTATTCAAACGGCATCGTGTCCGTGAAAGTCGAAGTGCTCAAAAATGACGGGAACTGAATCCCGGAGCGTCCGTCTGCCTTCCCCCGCCCTCCTCCGGTCCGCCGGATGGGGGCTTTTTCGTGCGTTTTGACTGCCGCTGGATCTCGGCGGGGGGTGGGTTCCACCCGCCGGGGCGGGCCTCCGAAGCGGCAACGCTCCCGGCGGTGGAGGATGGAATGGGTAGGCGGAAGCCCTCTTGAACCGTTTCTCCCCCCAGAGTTCGAGTCCGTTCGGGCCTCCTCCGCGCCTGCCGATACCGACAATCGGGCGGGAGCTGCCGTTCAATCAAATCAGCCCGGGACAAAGGATTTCCGGGTTTTTTTAATACGGATAGGTCAAGCGGGTCACCGTCATCCGGGCGAAGCGGTTGCGGAAAGCGCCCGGGGCGGGCTCGTTGACGACGCCGACGAAGGTTCTGAGGGCGCCGTCCAGTACGGTGGGGGTGTAGGTGATGCCCGCGCCGGTGGTCAACAGGGTCCACGTGGTCAGGTCCGGGGACAGCTCGACCTGGTAAAGCAGGTTTTCGCTGTTGGTTTGGATTCCGCCGGTGCCGGTGGTCAGCGCCGACCCGATCGTCGGGAAGCGGATCTTGAAGCGATTCGCCGAGTTGGCCACGCCGGGGACGGCCGGTCCTACCGGCAGGACTTCCAGGCCGGCCGTGGTCGAGTTGAACGCCGTGTCCAGGAGATCCGGCCGGCCGTTGCCGCTGAAGTCGAACTCGTCGTTGGGAAAGGCGGCGAAGCCGGTGGCGTTGGTCGTGCGGTAGAGGAGGTAGGGCAGGCCGTCCGGGCCGAAATGGAGGCCGAGGAGGTCGGCGTTCGCCTGGTTGCCGGTGGTCACGACCGGAAAGCCGGCGAGGACCGGGAGATCCACGTTCGCGGCGACCGGTCTCAGGTAATGGATCCGCCGGTTGGTCAGGTTGTACCAGGCGACCCGCTGGTTGCCATCGGGCCCGAACGCCACCCGGATGCTTCTCGGTTCGACATTGCCGGCGACCTCGAGGTCGGTGGAAGCGGCTCCGGTCCGCCGGCGGAGTTTCCACGAGGTGGTCAGGTCCGCGCCGAAGTAAAAGACCCGCCCCACCAGCCCCACCCGGGATCCCCGCAGGATGGTGGCCACGAAGTCCTCGCGGCGCTGCATCGGATTGTTGCCGGAGGTGATGAAGAGCTGCCCGTTCGCCTCCACCCTGGGGGTGGCTTCCCACAGGGATCTTACGAAAGGGCTGGGGGTGATGTTGGTGGCGGTGTAATAGAGGCTCACCGCGGTGGTCGTGGTGGGCACCACGGCGGTTTCGTGAAGGTCGAGGGAGGGGAGCGTTTGGACCGCGATCCGCCAGTTGCCGGGTCCATTCCGCCGCGCGTAGCAGATGGTGTTGCCATTCCAGATGTAGCCGACATGGAGAATGCCGGTGGCATCGAGTTCCGCGCTGATTCCGGTATAGGCGCCGGAGGCGGAATCGATGGTTTCGATCGTCGCGGTGCCGCCGCTGTCGAAGACCGCCATCCTGAGGGTCAGATTATGGGGTGCGACCAGGAAGCCGCCTCCTCCGAGGGTCGGCACGAAGGCACCTTGGCGGCTGAGGGCGAGGTTGACGGAGGGGCTTTCGAGCCAGGTGGGCGGGCCGCCGAAAAGGATCCTGCGTGCGGCGTTGGCGGCGGCGGTGCTGCCGGTGGCCTTGGTCAGGATCCTTGGGTTCGCGAATCCGTCCGGGTAAAAGTACCATTCGCCGTTGTTGCTCCCTGAAGTCGCCAGCGGTTCGCTGTGCCAGCCTGCGGGATTGAAGTTCGCACGCAGGCTGGTCGCCGCGAGGAAAGAAGCCAGAACGATTCCGAGCGTCCGATGCATGGGGCTGCCCATGCCATGCCGCCGGACCGGATGCAAGAGCGGGGAGATTCGGGAGATCGACGGAAGTTACTGCCGGCGGCTCTTGGACTGCTGCGATGATTCGCAGCTTTGGGAATGAAGGGTGGGGCGGTCGGTTGGGGCGGGATGGGGCGATCCGGCAAGGCCGCCCCGGTCCACGGGAGCGGCGGGAGGTTCGGGCGGATGCAGCGATCGTTCAGGATCGCCTCGATCCACGGGAGCGGCGGGCCTCGCCCCGCACTCGAGAGCTGCGAATCATCGCAGCAGTCCGAGAGCGGCTGCGCCGCGGTCATGGGGCGGAGTCGGCGGAGATTCCTGCGGGGTGGGACCCCGCGCGTCGCGCGAGGTAGGGAC
>CAMCYK010000039.1 GCA_945883695.1 Akkermansia muciniphila
CCGCGGCCGGTGCGGAAGTATTCCTCGATCCCGCGGATCCCGCGGATCTCGCAGGACACGGGAAAGTCGGGGCCCTTGATGTGCTGCATCAGCTCGGGCAGCGTGATCTGGGGGTTGTCGATCTGGGCGCAGATGCCGTCGATGACTTCGCCGAGGTTGTGCGGCGCGAGGTTGGTGGCCATCCCGACCGCGATGCCGGTGCCGCCGTTGACCAGGAAGTTCGGGAAGGCGGATGGCAGGACGGTCGGCTCCTCCTGCGAGCCGTCGTAGTTCGGCTGGAAGTCGACGGTGTCCTTGTCGAGGTCTTCCATCATCGCCATGCCGAGGTGGTGGAGGCGGGCCTCGGTGTACCGCATCGAGGCCGCGGCGTCGCCTTCGACCGAGCCGAAGTTGCCCTGGCCGTCGACCAGCATCTCGCGCATCGACCACGGCTGGCCCATGTTGACGAGGGTCGAGTAAATCGACGAGTCGCCGTGCGGGTGGAAGTTACCCATCGTTTCACCGACGATCTTGGCGCACTTGACGTGGGCCTTGCCGGGAGTCACGCCGAGCTGGCGCATGGCATACAACACGCGGCGCTGGGAGGGCTTGAGGCCGTCGCGGACGTCGGGCAGCGCGCGCGAGATGATGACCGACATCGAATACTCCAGGAAGGAGTTCGAAAGTTCCTCGGCGACGTTGATGGGCTTGATCGAGTCTTGGGACATGCGGGAAAAAAATCAGGCGCGGGAGAGCGCGTTGGCGGAGACGAAGAGATTGCGGACCCGGAAAGCGGCGGGGCTTTCCTGGAGGAGGATCATTCTAAGGTTGTGGGTTCTGGCGGCGAACCATGGGGTTTCCATCCTGCGTGATTTTTGGTCCACCCAGGATGGAAAGGCAATGCCATGAAGCTGACAAAGATGGGCAGCGGCGGCGGCGGCGTATGCGTCCGCAAAGCCCTTGTCTTTGAGCAACCCGCGAAGAATCGGGGGTTCTTCGGAAACCATTTCAGAGGTCGGATCGCTTTTGAATCGATCGAGAAAGTTGGCCATGGCGTAGTGAAAACCGTCAGGTTCGTTCACCAGCCGCAGGCTGTCCGCGAGGGTCTTGCGTTGGGTCAGTGTGTTCATGGGCGGATCTCCTCGACGATCTCCTCGATAAAGAAGCGGATTTTGGGGGCCAGAAGACGCTCGCTGTAATACTGACAAACGAGGTCACATACCGCCCCCGCGTCATACATCTTCAGCTTGTGCAGGAGGGTGATGACATCGGCCCTGTCACCTTTAGGGCCGACGCGGCTCGCCAGGCATTTCATGGCGAGGAGGTACTCCGTGGTCGGGCGCATGACACGAAGGTTATCGAACACGGGCATTCCCTCGTGGGTGACTTCGGCTTTATCCGAAATGAAGCCTTTAACCCCGTTGTTCATCCAATCGTCATCAATTCCGAATTCGGAGGCGACAAGTCTCGCGCAGGCCAGGACTTGATCCTTGGGAACGAAGACTGCATCGACATCGCGGGTTGATTCGCGCGCGTCGAAGGCGAGGACCATTGCGGCTCCGCCGAAGATGCAGATTTCTCCGATGATGCCTTTCTCACGCAGGAGTTCGTCCAGCCGTCGCAAGGCGGCTAGAATCGTTTCCTTGGTTAGGATGTCGGAGGGGTCCATGGTGGTGATGCCGGCATGAGGGATGCGATCCGCCTCCATCGATCAAACGTCCAAATTCCGCACGTTCAGCGCGTTGTCTTCGATGAAGCGCTTCCGCGGCTCGACGATGTCGCCCATCAGGACGTCGAACATCTTGTCGGCCTCGACCGCGTTGTCCTCGTCGAGGCGGACGCGGAGGAACTGGCGGGTCTCCGGGTCCATGGTGGTTTCGAACAGCTGCTTCGCGTTCATTTCACCGAGACCCTTGAAGCGCTTGATCTGGACGCCGCGGCTGGCGATCTCGAGCACGCGGACCAGCACTTCCGGCAAGGAGAACACCGGGTGGACCTTCTGCTTCTCACCGTCGCCTTCGAGCAGATCGAACAGCGGCGTGTCCTCATCGGAGAATTTCGCGGTGTCGATGCCGCACTCGTTGAGGCGCGAGAAAATTTTGGCGATCGCGTGGGACTCGTGAAGCTCGTGCAGGTTGGCGCGGCGGGACGGCCCGCCGTGGGCCGCGGCGTCGCCTTCTTCCAAGGGTTCGTCGAACAGCCGCAGGTCGCGGTTGGCCGAGGAGTAGGTGCGGAGGGATTCCTCGTCGGAGAAGTAGAGGATGTTCTCGTCGTTGCCGATGCGGACGCGGACCATGTACTGCGGAAGCTGTCCGTCGCGGCGGGCGGCCAGGTAGGCCTTGAAACTGCCGCCGTTGCCTTCGATCGAGTTCGAATAGCGGGAAAGTGCCGAGAGATTTTCGAGGATGACCTTCAATTCGTCCGCCGAGAAAAGCCGGGACTGGTCATGGGTCCGGACCTCCACCTCGCTCGAACCGAGTTCGATCAGGATGCGGTTGAGCTGGTCGTTGTCCTGGACGTATTCCGAGCGCTTCTTGCGGGTGACCAGATAGAGCGGCGGCTGGGCGATGTAGAGGTAGCCGCGTTTCACCAGCTCCGGCATGTGGCGGCAGAAGAAGGTCAGCAGCAGGGTCCGGATGTGGGAGCCGTCGACGTCGGCATCGGTCATGATGACCACCTTGTGGTAGCGGACTTTCTCGATGGTGAACGAGCCCTCCTGTTCGCCGTCGCCGATGCCCGCGCCGATGGCGGTGATCAGGTTCTGGATTTCCTTGTTCTGGAGCGCGCGATGGAGGCGGGCCTTCTCGACGTTGATCAATTTGCCGCGCAAGGGAAGGATCGCCTGGGTCCGGCGGTCGCGGCCCTGCTTGGCGGAACCGCCGGCGGAGTCACCTTCGACAATATAGAGCTCGGACTTCGCGGGGTCGCGCTCCGAGCAGTCGGCCAGCTTGCCGGGCAGGCCGCCGCCGGACAGCGCGGACTTGCGGACCGTCTCGCGGGCCTTGCGCGCGGCCTCGCGGGCGCGGGCGGCGTTGAGCGACTTCTCGATGATCCGCTTGGCGATCGCCGGGTTCTCGTCGAAGAACTGGACCAGACCCTCGTAGACGATCGACGAGACCACCCCTTCGATCTCCGAGTTCACCAGCTTGCCCTTGGTTTGCGACGAGAAGCGCGGGCTCGGCATCTTGACCGAGATCACGCAGACGAGGCCCTCGCGGACGTCGTCGCCGGTGAGGGCGGCATCCTTGTCCTTGAGGATCTTGTTGGCCTTGGCGTACTGGTTGATCCCGCGGGTCAGCGCGGTGCGGAAGCCGGTCAGGTGGGTGCCGCCGTCCGCGTTCGGAATCGAGTTGGCGAAGCAGAGGATCTGGTCGTTGTAGGAGTCGTTGTACTGGAACACCACGTCGGCGAAGACATCTTCCTGCGACTGCTTGCCATCGTAGTCGATGTCGATCTGGCGCTTGCCGTTGAGCACCACCGGGTCCTCGTGAACCAGCGTTTTGGTGAGTCCGAGTTCGGTCACGAACTCGACGATCCCCCTGGCGTAGAGGAACGAGGTCTTGCGGGCGGATTCCGGGCGCTCGTCCTCCAGATCGATGGTCAAGCCGGGGTTGAGGAAGGCCAGCTCCTTCAAGCGGGTGGAGAGCCGGTCGAACTTGAACTCGATGGTATCGACGAAAATCGTCGCGTCCGGGAAGAAGGTGATGGAGGTGCCGGTGCGCTTCGCGTCGACCTCGCCGACGATGTGGAGAGGTTGGGTCGTCTTGCCGCGTTCGAAGCCGATGGCATAGACGTTGCCGTTGCGGTAGACCTCGGCCTTGAACCAATCGGACAAGGCGTTGACGCATTTCGCGCCCACCCCGTGGAGGCCGCCGGAGTATTTGTAGGCGCCCTGGCCGAACTTGCCGCCGGCATGGAGGTTGGTCAGCACCAGCTCGACCGCCGGGATCCCGAACTTCGGATGCATGTCGACCGGAATGCCGCGGCCGTTGTCGCCCACCGAAATGGAGCCATCCACGTGGATGGCGACCTTGATCCGGTCGCAGTAACCGGCGAGATGCTCGTCGATCGAATTGTCGAGGACCTCGAACACGCAATGGTGCAGGCCGCGCTCGTCGGGGTCGCCGATATACATCCCGGGGCGCTTGCGGACGGCTTCCAAACCCTCGAGTTTGTCGATCTGGGCGGCGTCGTACGCCTGCTCCCCGCTGACGTTGGTATCGGCCTTCTCGTACTCGTGTTGCTCTTCAGACATGGGCCCGCGAAAGGTCTGAAATACGGGGCGGGGAGACAAGGCCGATTGTTGAAAATCGGGCTCAAAAATCGCGTCTCAAATCAGGACCCAATCGCCTGATTTCCAATAATTTGCGGGAAAGCGAAAAATCCGCTCAATCGAGTGCCAGACACGACTTTTGCCAGCCGAGGAGAACCTCCGCGGGATCGGCCTCGCCGTCGGCGATCGATTCGATGATCGAGCGCGGGGCGATCAATGACGGGTCGATGTCCAGTTCGGCCCCTTTGCTGTCGCGGGTGGCGATCAGCCGCGCGACCCGGGCGTCGAACTCCGAATCCCGGCGGCGCCGCAGTCCGCGGGGCTTCTCCGGCCACTCCGCCGCCGCCACGGCGCGCGCGGCGTCGAGCACCTCGGTCAGCCGTTTGCGGCGCTCGGGTCGGTAATGGTTCGGAATCTCGATCTTCTTGCCGGCGGCGAGCGCCAGGCTCCAGTCGATCAGCTGGCGGTTGGTGACCACCATGAACGACGGTCGGTCCCACGACGCGGCTTCCGTGTCCCGCCATTCCCAGAGGAACTTGAGAAAATTCAGGCCCGCGCGATCCAGACGGCCGGAGCCTTGGATCCGCCACGGTTCGCCCCGCCCCTCATCGCGGTCGAGAACCTTGAGCCGGGCCGCCTCGCAACTCTCGACGAACCACTCAAAGCGACCCTTGGCCTTCAGCTCGTCGCAGATCTTCTCGCCCATCGGCAGCAGATAGCGCACGTCGTTGAGGGCATATTCCATCATTTTCGGCGACAAGGGCCGCTTGCCCCAGTCGGCCTTCTGGGACGACTTGGAGAGGACCACGCCGAAATAAAGTTCCACCAGGTCGGCGAGTCCGAATCGCCGCACGCCCAACAAGCGGGCGCCGATCTGGGTATCAAACACCGCCGGCGGGAGCGTGCCGAAGCTGCGGCGCAGCATCGTCATGTCGTAGTCGGCCCCGTGCATCCACACCGGCCGTTCTCCCAGAAATCCCCCGAGCGGCGCGAGGTCCTCGATCTCCAAGGGATCGATCAGGACATTCAGATCCTCACAAGCGAACTGCACCAGACACAGCGACTCGCGGTAGCGGTGCAGGCTGTCGGCCTCGGTATCGATGGCGCACACGGATCCGGTGCCGGGGCAGGAAAGCAACGAGACGAGCTCCTGTGAGGTGCGAACCAAAGAGGTGGAAGACATTTTCTGGAGGGAGCCGGCAGCTATCCGGCAGGTGCGGCGGGCAGGAAAACGATATGCCGGAAAGCACCGGGGGCGCGTTGGTCACCGCGACCCACGACCCCCGCTGGAGTTCTGGCGGGTTATTTCAACGTAACCGAGGTGATCAGCACCCCGAGGGCGGGAAGCGGATCGGCGGGGTCGACCGGGGTGGTGCTGCGCAGCACCAGGACCTCCCGGGTCAGGTTGATGACGTTCGGCTGCGGCCGCTGGGCGAATCCCACGGTTTCGCGGGTGTCGGCGGTAACCAGCCTGACTTCGATGATGCCGGCTCCGAGCCTCGGCTCTTCCCGGGTCGACAAGGCCCACTCGTTGCCGAGCCTGATCTTTTTCGGCCTCTTCTTGCCGGGCTCCTGAATGGTGAAATCGTAGCGGAGGCTGCTCCCGACGCGTGGCCGGAGGGGCACCTCGAACACGATGTGGTTTTCCGCATCGAGGAAAGGGGCGGCCGGGGCGTCGGGAACGGCGTTCCCGTCGATAATCGGATTGTTCACCTTGGTGACGACGCGGCTGAACTCTTCCACGATCCCGGGAAACGGCGTCTGGTTCGGAACGAACTGCTCGTTGGCGCTGGCATTGAGGTCCTCGTTGGTCGGATACTGATAGGCGAATTCGTAGATGTTCGACATCGAATCGCGGTCGACGTTGCCGGTGGGCGACGCATCGTTCTTCGACGTGCCCAGCGGCATGGTCACCTGGGCATAGCCCGCGTAGCTGTCGACCATCCGGACCTTGGCGCGGAAATCACGCGAGGAAACATCGAAGGCGACGCCGTTGCTTGGCAGGAACCGCTGGTAAACGAGATTAATCACCCCCTCATCACCGACTTCGTAGAAAAACGGTGGCAGCGTATACTCCTGGACCGTTGGATCCGAAAGCAGCACCGGATTTTGAGGCACGGTCGGCGGGAAGGTGATGAAGCTCTCGGCCGGATTCAGGATCGAGAAGAAAATCTGGTCATTCGGGCGGATGTTCGAACGGTCGTTGCCGGTCCACTTGACGACATTGATCAGGCGCGGGTCGAGCTGATACACATCCTCGTCCCAAGTCCCGGTCGTGAAGCGGAAGCCGGCGCGGCTGCGGCTGCTGCGATCCAAGCCTTCGACCATCGGGGTGATCGTCACCGGGATGGCCACCGGAGTCGAGGTATCCGGCGCGTTCAAGCGGGGGTAGACGAAGGTATAGGTGCCAATGACCAACTCCTCCCGCATCTGTTTGGCCGCGGCCGCGGGGGGCGTGAACGAGCCTGCCACGGTGTTCAGGCTGAAGGGCACCGGCAGGCCGATCCCGAAAGCGGTCCCGGGCAACACGGCCACGTTCAAAGTGGGATCGTTGCCATCGGGGTCGACCTCGGTGAGAACGACATTCGAGCCGGTGCCGCTCACGGTGTAAGCATTGGAAACCGCGGGAGTCGCGGCCAAGGCAACGCGGATGTTTTCCGCGACTTCCGAACCGATATCGAGGGCCGTGACCGGGACCGGAACCACCAACGGCGAGCCCACGATATCTTGTCCCGTGACCACCACGTTCAGCACACCGGTCACCTCGATGCTGCCGAGGGTCACGGCGGTCTCGACCTGCGGGATCGATCCGTAGCGCAGGATCAGTTCGTAGCGCGATTGATCGTATTGCCTGACCGCCGCCGTGCTGATGTCGTAGAATGTCACCACCGAGTCGTCGCGGAAGTTGGGCAAGGGCCGCGGCAATTTGGAAGGCGGAGCCGAGTAGAGCTGGGCCAGTTCCGGCCGCGAGGGCTCGATCACGAAAGCGGGGATCACGCTCTGGACCGACCAATACTGGTTGTCATCGCGGATCCCGTCGCGATCGACATCGCCCGCGGCGATGAAACCGGTGGCGCCGATCGGGCAGGCGATGCTGGGACCGAAGAAGAAAAGCTGGGGGTCGACGGCGCAGGCCCCGTCCAGAATCACAAGCCCGTCGCGGAGCTGAAGCACCAGTTCACCCCGATTGAAATCGAGATTGAAAGCATTGCGCTGGTAGTAAGATTTATTGGCCGCGAGGCCCATGAACACATCTGCCTGGGCCGCTGCGAGCGAAAGAAGCGAGGCGACTGAGGCACAAATCCAACGGGTTTCCATGCCCGAAACCTTCCGGTTGGTATTCGGTTTGACAAGCAGATTTCTCGGAAGCGGGGAGCCGCCGGGAATACCCGTCGGCGAAACGCAAGAATTGCTGTCATACCAAGCCTCGTGACCCGTTCCAACGGCTCAACGCAAGCCCCTGAGCAGCAACTCGGCGTTGGTTTTGGTCGCGCGCAGGTTCTTCAAGAGCGTCTCGATCGCGTCACCGATCGGCAACGCGGCCAACTGGCGGCGGATCTCCAAAACCTTGACGAATTCGTCCGGGTGATAAAGCCGGTCGTCGTTGCGGGTGCCGCTCTGCGGAATGTGGATCGCGGGAAAGACCCGGCGCTCGGCGAGTTCGCGGTCGAGCCGGACTTCCATGTTGCCGGTCCCCTTGAACTCCTCGAAAATCACGTCATCCATCCGGCTCTCGGTTTCGATCAGGGCGGTCGCGAGGATGGTCAGGCTGCCGCCTTCCTCGACATTGCGGGCGTTGCCGAAGAACTTGCGGGACTTCTGGAGGGCCACCGGGCTGATCCCGCCGCTGCCGATCGGCCCGCCTTGGGAGGCGGAATTGTGGCCGCGGGCCAACCGGGTCAGGCTGTCCAGCAGCAGCACCACGTCCTTGCCCTGCTCGACCAGGCGCCGCGCGCGCTCGATCACCAGATCGGCCACCTGGGCGTGGCGTTTCGGCGCTTCGTCGAAGGTGGAGGCGTAAACGGTCGAGCCGACGGTCTCCTCGAAGTCGGTGACTTCTTCCGGCCGTTCGTCGAGCAGCACCACGATCAGCTCGATCTCCGGGTGATTGCGGCGGATCGCCTTGGCGATTTGTTTCAGCAGGATCGTCTTGCCGCCGCGGGGCGGTGCGACGATCAGCCCGCGCTGGCCCTTGCCGAGCGGGGCGACCAGATCGAGCACCCGGACGCTGACGGCGTCCGACCCCTCCCCTTCCAACACGATCCGGCGATCGGGAAACAGGGGGGTCAGTTTGTCGAAATCGGTGGGAGCCTTGAACTCAGCCGCCGGCACGCCTTCGATTTCGAGGATCTCGACGGCCGAAAGGTATTTGTCGCGGTCCCGGGGCGCGCGGATCCGCACTTTCACCCGGTGACCGGCACGCAAACCGTGGTCGCGCAGCAGGTGGCCGTTGATGTAAAGGTCATCCGGGGAGGTCCGGAAACTGCGGGCGGGGTCCCGCAGCATGGCGTAGTTCTCCTTGGCCTGTTCGAGGATGCCCTCCCCGATCAGCACCGCGCCCTCGTTGGCGTAGAAGCTCAGGAGCTCGAAGATCAACTGGGTCTTGGGAACCCCGACGCTGATCCGGGTCGGCACCACTTCGGCCATCGCCAGCAACTCGGCCAAAGGCTTGAGCCGGAAGGCGTTGATGTCGATGGTCTGGGGCACCGGGGCGGCTTCACGGACGGCGGCGGGGACGGCGGCGGCGGGAGTGTCAGGGAGGTCGGGAGTGTCGCTCATGATGGCGTGGGAGTGAAGGAAGCGCGTCAGTTGCGCCGCGAGAACGAGGGGTGGCCCTTCGTTCCAGAAAACATGGTCCGCCCGGCGGAGTTTCTCCTCCTGGGGCATCTGGGCCGCGAGGATCGCCTCGGCGGTCGGGTCGTCGAGACCGCTCCGTTCGCGAAGGCGCTGGCGGCGGGTCGGCAAAGCGGCGGCCACCAACAGGTTGCCGTTTTGCCCGAAGTCGAACTCGTTTTCGAACAGGAGCGGAATGTCCGCCACGAACAAAGACGCGCCACGATTGCGGGCGGCGGCCATCGAATCAAGACATTCCTCGCGCACCCGGGGATGGACGATGGCCTCCAGGTCGCGGCGGGCGGCGGGATCGGCGAACACCTGGCCGCGCAGGTAGCCCCGGTCGACCCGGCCCGCGGGATCGATCGCCGCCGGACCGAAGCGGGCGGCAATCGCTTCCGCGATCGGCGGACAACTGGCGAACAAGCGGTGGACGCAGGCGTCGGCATCAAAAATCGCCGCGCCCGGGCAGATTCCAGCGAGGATCCTGCAGGCGGTGGATTTCCCGCTGGCGATTCCGCCGCTGAGACCGAAAGCGAGCACGCGCGAGCTTGCGGCGCGGGAACCGTCCCGGGCAACCTTGAAATCCAACGAGCGCCGCGAAGGCCCCTGGGCCCGCGTGCCACCGGCTCGCCGAGCGGTCCCTCGCGCCCTGCCTCCCGTTCCCGCCCGCAGCGCCAAGACCAGCCGTCCCCGTGCTGCGGCGGGCCGGAGGCTCCGCGCCCCCAGTGGGAGCCCACCCCGCAGAGCGGTCCCCAAAAAGCCCGCCGCCCGTTCAAGTCCGCATCGCCGAAACCTGGATACCCCGTGCTTCCGCAGGGCGGAGCCTCCGCGCCCCGGGGAACAACAAACGGGCGGGAGGTTGCCCTCCCGCCCGCTGGCAATGATGGTTCCGTGTTGGCTCAGTTGCCCACCGGGATGGTCGGCAACACTTCGCCGGTCATGCCGGGATCCGTGATCGGAGGCAGGGCATCGCCACCACCCGGTTCGCGGAGCGGACGACCGGTCGCATCGATGATCTGCGCGGTGACGAAGATGATCAGGTTGCTCTTGATCCGGTTCTCGGCCTTGGTCTGGAACAGGCGGCCGACGATCGGGATGTCCCCGAGGATCGGCACCTTGTCCTCGACCGTCTGCACGTCCTCGCGCATCAGGCCACCGACCGCGACGGTGTAACCGTCGAAAATGGTCAGCGCCGTGGTCACGCGGCGGCTGGAGAACACCGGCATTTCGATCCGGTTTTCCGTGATGGTCACGGTCGTCGGGTTGCCGAGGAAGTCGGTGGCCGGCGACTGGATCGGGCTGCCGTAGTTCACGAAGCCTTCGAACTCGACGATGTCGGGCGCGAAACGCAGGTCGATCACCATGTCGTTGCTGCCGATGGTCGGCTCGATCTCGAGGGTGACACCGGTGTTGCGGGTTTCGAACGAAGTCGGGGTCGCCGGGGTGACCGGGAAGATCCCGGCGTTGCCGCCGCCCAGTCCGCCGTCGCCGCCACCGACGCCGCCGCCGATCGAGTTCGGCAGTTCGGGGGGCTCGTATTCGGTCGGGTAGATGAATTCGCGGATGATTTCGATCAGCGCCTTCTCACCGGAGCGGGCGGTGATGCTCGGCGCGGTCATCAGGTCGGTGCCCTTTTTCTGGGCGAGGCCGCGCATGATGAGCTGGACCTGGCCGTCGGAGAACAGGCCGGTGAGCGCCGCAATCCCCGGTGCCGGACTGGCGCGCTGGGCGGTGCGGTTCGGGTTGTTGAGGACGGCGTCGATGCTGTTGCGGTTGATTGCGCCATCACCGGAGCGGGTGCCGCCGGTGATGATGTCCGTCACCTCGGTCCCGGTCGCCGCGGGAACACCGGGCAGGTTGACGCCGGCGACCGTGCCGATGAAGTCGGCATTGGTGCGGGCCTGGCCGCTGCCGACCGTGCCGCCGCCGAGGAAGACCTGGTTGGCGGAAAGACCGAAGGGAGAAACGATCCAGTCGAAACCGAGCTCGTCGGTGTTCTCCTGGGAGATTTCGACGAACTTGGTCGAGATCTTCACCTGCTTCGGCGTCTGCTCGACGAGCGTGCCGACAATTTGTTCGACCAAGTCCAGGTTGGTCGGGGTATTGCGGACGTTCAGGGTGCTGCTGCCGGCGAAGAACTTCGCGGAAGCGCCTTCCGGGAAAGTCACGCCGTTGTCCTTGAGCAACTCGGTCTCGCTGCGGCGGGGAGTGAGGGTCCGGGTCCCGCCGGCACCGGCACCCGGTGCGAAGGGATCGTCGCCACCGCCTTCGTCCGCACCGGGAGCACCACCACCCAGCAGGCTGAGAAGGTTCGGCGGAACGCGGAAATTGCGGGTGAACAGATCCTCGTCGGTCTCGGTTCCGGGGACCAGGGTCACCGCGAAATCGTCCACCTTGTAGCGGAGGCGGGTCTGCTCGGTGATGTATTTCAACGCCTCGGCCAACGGCACGTTGCGCAAGCGAAGCTCGCGGATCCGCAGCGATCCCGGGTCGGGAGCGGCACCCAGGCCGGCGGCCGCATCGGCATCCAGTCCGGCGTCACCGCCGGCACCGCCGCGCGGCTTGCGGATCACGAAGTTGATGCCCTTCTTGTTCGGGTCGAGTTCGCTGACGTCCAGCTCGATCGAGCGGAGGCGGAGGAAGTCGATCGCTTCCTCGACCGAGGTGTCCTCGAAATCGATCATCGGGATGATGATGTTCTTCAGCTTGTTGAGGATATAGGTCGAGCCGCCGGTGATTCCGGTGTCTTGATTTCCGAGGTCGATCTCGCCGGTGATGATGGGCGGCACCGAGAGTTCCCAGGCTTTGTCGACGTCGGCCAGCAACTGGGCGCGGGTCTGGTCGTAAGCGGCGCGATAGTAATCGGCGCGGGCCTGGGCGACCTGCTCCATGCCGCGGCGGGCGGCCTTGTTGTAGGGATCGAGGCGAAGGACGTCCTCGTAAACCCGGTGGGCCTCGTCGAACTTGCCGAGGTCGAAGGCACCTTCGGCGGTGTAGAGTTTGCGGCGGACCTCGTTGACGTTCTCGGTGTGCTCGTAGGTCAGCGCCGGGTTGGTGCGGATCGGGTCGTCGAGCCAATCGTTGAGGCGCTTGGCATCCGCGTTGTTCGCGTCGACCGCGAGCACGTCGTTGGCCAGCGTGCGGGCTTCCTCATACTTGCCAAGCTTGCGGTACTGCTCGCCCAGGGCGCTCGAGCCATCGGCGAGAAGTTGCTTCAAGAAGGTCCGGCGGTCCTGAACCGCGGGCGCATCGGGGAGCACCTGCAAGGCCTCCTTGTATTTGTCCACGGCCAGCTTGAATTCGCCCTTGGCGTAGGCCTCGCGACCTTCGTCACGCAGCGCGTCGGACTGGGCGACCGAGCCTTGACGGCGGATCATCTCCTTCTGGGCGAGGCTGCTGAAGCCGCCGCCTTGGGCATTGGCGACTGTTAGGGTGACCGGCATCACGGCGGCCACGGCCAGAAGGGTCGCGACGGTGCTGCAGGTACGATGCGTTGGCGTTTTTTGCATGGTTGGTGCGTTGTTTTGCCGGGAGGACCGGCGGTTGGGAAGCGATTTTTTCAAGAACGGTTTGATTTCGAATTAAGGTGTGCCGCCCTTTTTGATTTCAAGGGTTTGGGTGGCTCCTTCGGCATCGGTGTATTCCACCTCGATGGCGTCCGGAGTCACTTTCTTCAGGAAGTAGTTCTTTTCCGGAGCATCCGGCGGCAGCGCGAACTTGGTGCGCTCTTCGACCTTGAATTCCTTGCCGTCGTTGTCGATGGCGCGGAGTTCGAGGACGGCGGTCCGGTCGTGGTAGGCCGATGCCTCCAACTGGGCGTCCGGCAAGCCATACTGGGACTCATACTTTTCACCCAGCTTGTTGGGCTTGAGGTCCTCGTACTGGCCGAACTTCACCCTCTGGGTCAGTTTGGTCCGTTCACTGGTAATCTCCTTTTCGACCATTCCGGTGAATTTGAAACGACCTGCCATGGCCCCATCCTTGAAGAAGGTGGCACCCGGCTCGATCATCTCGACGGCGCTCACCCGGTTGGCGAGCTTGGTGCCGTCATGGCTCAATCCGGTGAACTTCGGCGCCCACTTGCCGTTGGATTCCAAACCGAACGGGACATACCACATGGTGGACTCGTCCTTGAGGTAGGCCAGCTTGTTGAGCAGGGGCGGGATGCTCTTGCTGTTGACCGGGTCGGTCTTCGCCTCGAATTCGTCGCGGTTGGTGAAACCGTCGCCGTCGTCGTCGCGCTCGGGCGAGTTGGCGAAGGTGGGATCGGCGCCGGTTTCGACCCACCACTTGTTGGGGATTCCCTCGTGGATCGCCTTCTGGCCGGAGCCGACGATGTCGACCGGCTCGTTCGGATTGTTCTTGTCGGCGAACAGGCGGACGCCGACGAACAGGTCGACCGGGCGGCCGTCGGGTTCCGCGGGTTCGAAGGCCCGGTTGAGCTTGAGCGAACTGGAAGCGGCGGCGGTGGCCTCGGCTTCAGGGATGGTCGGGTCGTTCTTGGGCGTGCCGGCGACCGGCGCGGGGAAATCCTCCGCGACCGCGCTGGATTTCATGAAGCCCAGGGCCGCGAAGCCAAGGGCGACGACCCCGGCGATGCCGAGCAGGGTTTTTTCGAAGTTTTTGGGAAGCTTGGACATGGCAGTAGGTGGTTGCGCCCGCGCGGCTCAGGCCGCGGGCTCGATGAACTGGAGGACGTCGATGCGGAGGAAGACGTTGATCTTTTCCGCACCCAGCACGTCCTGGAGGATTTTTTCCTCGGAGGTGGCCTCCGCGGCCGGTTCTTCGGCCGGGACTTCGCCTTCGGCGGGGACCTCGCCTTCCGCCGGTGCCACGGGAGCCGCGGGTGCCTCATCTTCGCCCGGCAGGACAAAGCCGCCGCCGAACGGATCGGCCGCCGCGTCCGGCGCGGCTTCCTCTTCCTCGGTCTTGAAGTTGCCGTCCGCCGCGGTCGGAGCCTTGGGCTTCTCGTTCATCACCCGCATCGAACGGACGACGAAGTAGAATTTGCCGGAGTCATCGAGCGACGACAGGAACTTGCGCAGGGAGGTCTCGGTCCCGTTGAAGGAAAGCTCGACCGGCAGCGCGCGGTAGGTCCTGCCCTTCGGATCGAAGGTCTTGCCTTCCTCCTCTTCGAGCGGCGGGCGATGGAGGTTGATCAGCTTGACCGGAGCGGCGGCCGCCAGTTTGGTCAAAAGCTCGCCGATCGCCTCCATCTGGTAGCTCAGGATGCCGGTCGCTTCCTTCCTCACCGGCGAGGCGGTGAAGGTCTCGTAACCGAGGAAGAATTCCGGCGGGATCTCGGTCCCGGCATCGGCGAACGCCTTGGCGACCGCCTCCTTGGCGGTGGCCAGGGATTCGGTGAAGGCATCCGGCTCGATGTTCGGCGGGGTCGGGTTCGCGAAGGGCTTGAAGAGGGCCTGGAGATCCTGGACGGACTTCTCGTATTCCTCGACGGTCTTCTCTTTCTCCTGCCGGTTTTCTTCGCTCGGGTAGAGCGGACCGCCTTCCATCGCGGCGACGGCTCCGGCGGATGCGGCGAAGTCGTCCTTCGCCTGGTTGTATTTTTTGCCGGCCGAGACGCCCCAGGCGATGAGGCCCACGGCGGCGACGGCGGTGATGCCACCAAGTCCGGCGGCGAAACGGTTTTCCTGGATCCAACTCATGGTCGGGACGGTAGTAAATGGGTTTGGAAAATCACTGGATGGCGACCGCGCGGGAAAGCGGGATGATCAGTTCGAAGGACGCGGCGAAATCTTCCTCGGCCGGAGCACTGTCGAGCTGCTTGACGAGTTGATCGACCGTCAGCTCCACTTCGACCGGCTTGCCCTTTTCGGGGGTCGACAGCGCGGTGAACTTGAAGTGTTCGGGCTTTTCCTGAAGGCGCTTGAGCAGGTCGAGGACGACGTTGCTGCTGCGCGGGTTGGCGCGCCAGAAGCCCCGGACGCGGACCGCGTTGGCGGTCGGCACCAGATTGGCGGCCTTGGGGTCCGGCTTTCCTCCTTTGAGCAAGGGGGCGTCGACTTTGATCCCGGTAAGTCCCGGGGCACCGTACTGGGCGGACGGGAACTCGCTTTTGACGACCGATTTGCCGCTCTTGGTCTTGTCGTCGCCGCCGAGCGGGTCGAAGGCGTGGAGCGGTTCCATGTCGATGATCCACACCGCATCGCTGGCGAAGCCGGCCTTCAGTTCCTGCATGGCGTCGAGCCAGAAGGTGCGGTCGTCCTCGGCCTGGGTGTATTGGCTGGCGAGGGTGACCAGTTGGGCTTGCTTTTTGAACTGCGCCTTGATCGGGCCGTCGATGCTTTCAAGGTTCGCCTGCTGCTCCGCCATGCTGTGGGCTTCCGTCCGGGCCTTGCCGGCGGCGAGGGTGTTCATCACGCCCCACAGGGCGAGTCCGGCGAGGAACAGCGCGGCCGCAGCGATGAAGAACGGCTTCTGCTTGTCCGCGGTGCGGGTGGCCTGGACCTTGGTCGGAACCAGGTCGATGTTGATCGCCGACTTGCCGATGCCGCGCAGGCCGAGGCCGATGAGTTCACCCATCAGGTGGGCCTCGCGACCCAGCTTGTCGGTATCGATCCCCTTGCCGACCGAGATGGCGCCGACCGGATTGAAGTATTCGACCGGCAGGTGGAGCTTCTCTTCGAAGAATTCCTTGGTGTAGGGCAGGTTGGCACCGCCGCCGGCCAGGATGATCCGCTTCGGCGCGTTGCCGCCGTGCTGGCTGCGGTCGTAGTTGGTGGTGCGGGAAATTTCCGCGGGCAGCTGGCCGAGGGCGTTGCGGATGGTGCTCGCCAGGGCGGCGGTGGTTTCATCGAGCTGCTCGGTGTGGCCGCCGCCGAGGGCGACCAGGCCGGTCTGGGTCTTGTGGCCCTCGGCCTCGCCGAAGGGGATCCCGTACTCCTTGGCGATCGCCGAGGTGATCGAGACGCCGCCGCGGTTGACGCTGCGGGTGAAGAAGCGCTTGCCCTCGATGTAGAGCAGGTCGGTCGCCTTGGCCCCGATGTCGATCAGCAACACCGGCTCGCTGACCCCCGGATAGGCGGCGCGGAAGGCGTTGTAGAGGGCCATCGGCGCGATATCCACTTCGGTGGTCGCGAGGCCGGTCGAGGTGACGGATTCGTTCAGCTCGTCGAGCGCCTCGCCTTTGATGGCGACGATCACGACTTCCTTTTCGCCGGCGCTTTCCAGGATCTCGTAATCCCAGACCACTTCATCCAGCGGGAAGGGCACGTGCTGCTGGGCTTCGAAAGTAACCAGCTGCTCGACGTTGTCGTCATCGAGCGGCGGCAGCTTGACAAAGCGGGTGAAGACCGACTGGCCCGAAATCGCGTAGCGGACCTTGGAGCGGCCCGTTTTGAGACGTTGGGCGAGCTGGCCGATCGCGTAACCGATCTGGGCCGGGCGGGAGGCTTCCGTGGCGGGGTCGGCGAGAATGGTCTCGCTGTCGTAGGCCTTGAGGACGAGACCGCCGGATTTCGACGGTTCGAACACGGCCATACTGACCCGCTGGGAGCCGATGTTGAGTGCGATGGAGGACTGGTTATCAGCCATGACGGGCTAGTTGAGGAGAATCGGGATTTTGGATCGAACGGGGGCCGGCCGGGAGGAAGGAATTCAGCGCTCCTTCTGGATCTCGGCGTAGCGGTCCCACCAGAGCATCGCGAAGGGGGTTTCGTCCTTGTTGAGGAGCGGGAATTTGTCGCTCTGGTCGGAGAGGCTGCCGGCGTTCCACCAGCCTTCCTTCTGCTTGACGGCGGCTTCGCCGACTTTCACGCCGTCGACCAGCACTTCGACGCCGACGGCCTCGACGGCACCCTTGCCGGCGCGGTCGCTACCCGTCAGCCGCTTGAGCGTGCTCGGCGACATGTAGACCGAGCTGAAGATCTCCTCGTCGACCGGGACGTTGAGGTGGTTGATCGCCTTGGACAGCTTGATCACGCCCTTGCCGTCGGGATTCTTGACGGCGACATACCACTTGACGGTCACCTGATTGATGAAGCCGGCCTTCTTCTGGTCGGCGTTGGTGGCGGGGATTTTCATTCCCGCTTCGACCTCGAGCCAGTCCTTCGGCTTGAAGCTCTTGGCTTTGCCGGTCGGGACTTCGGGCGACGGGATGTTGTCGAAAATCAGGTTTCCGACATCCGCCTTGCCCTGGGCGTTTGCCGGGGCGGCGAGGAAGGTCAGAGCGGCGGAAGTGGCGGCAATGGCGGAGAGCGCCATCCTACGAAGGGGACGAAGACGTTGTTTCATGGCGGGTTTCGGTTTTTTGAGAACTAGGGAAAGCGTCCCCGGATTGGCCAGAGAAATCCACGCATCGCCGGAGAAAAATCCCTGCGGTATTTACATCGGAGACGCGGTGCATCGACCAGCGGGGTTGACAGTACGGCGATGCGGCGTTTCTGCTGCGCCGGTGAGCCGGTCGCAAGTCGTTCTGGAACCCGCACATCCGCGGGTGGTGGGGAGTTTCGGGAATGCAAACAGCCTTTCCGAATCGCGATTGCCGGTGGTCGCGGCGGCCTGCGACGTGGTGGAGGTCCGCCTCGACCTGCTGGAGGCCGGGAAATCGGGCGACGGGTGGCGGCCGTGGTCGCATCTCGGGGCGATCCCGCGCTTGTTCACCGCCCGCCGCGGCGACGAAGGCGGCGCGGGCGACTTGGACGCCCGGCGGCGCATGGAGTTGCTGGATCCGCTGCTGGAGGAGGCGGCCTTGATCGACATCGAGCTGGTGTCGGCGGAGGAAATGGCCGCAACGCTGGCCCGGATGAAGGCGCTCGGCGTCCCGTGGATCGCCTCGTGGCACGATTTCGAAGGCCGCGCGGACTCGTTCGCGCGCATTCCGGCGATGGCGGAACAGGCGGCGCGGGCCGGCGCCGCCTGTTTCAAGGCGGCGGTGCGCCTGCACGCGGCGGAAGACGTGGAGCGGCTGGTGGAGCTGTTCGCCCGGGTGGACGCCCTGCCGCTGTCCCTGATGGGCATGGGGCCGCTGGCCAAGGAGTCACGCCTGAGATGCGCCGCCGCGGGATCGGCGCTGAATTACGGATATCTCGGAGATGCGCCGACGGCACCCGGGCAATGCAGCGCGGCGGAATTGAAGGCCGGCATTTCAGCGCTGGTCCGCTGAGCCGGTGACGATCTCGACCGGTGCGTCCGGCAGCGCGTCGAGGAACAGCCGGCCGTAGCGTTTGGTGAGGATCCGGTTGTCGAGAATGCACACCAGCCCGCTGTCCTTGGCGGTCCGGATCAGCCGGCCGACGCCCTGGCGCAGCTTGAGGATGGCCTCCGGCACGGAGTAATCCATGAACGGATTCCCGCCCTCCGCTTCAAGCGCTTCCAGCCGCGACTGGGTCAGCGGGTGATCCGGCACGGCGAAGGGCAGGCGGGTGACCACCACGTTCGACAGCGTCTCCCCCGGGACGTCGACGCCGGTCCAGAAGCTGTCGGTGCCGAACAGCACGCTGTGGGTGTCGCGGCGGAATTCCTCGACCATCCGGTGGCGCGGCATCCCGTCGCCTTGCATGAAAAGCCGCCAGCCGCGCTCTTCGAAATGACGGCGTAACTTGTCGGCGGCATCCCTCATCACGCGATAACTCGTGAACAGCACGAAGGCCTTGCCTTCGCTCGCCTCCACCGCCGCCCGGATCGCTTCGACCAGCGCCTTGGCATAGGGCGGGGTGTTGGGTTCCGGCATGTTTTTCCAGATCCGGATCTTCATCTGCCGCTTGAAGTCGAAGGGACTGCCGATGCACAACGCGGGCACCTCCTCCGCCCCCACCCGGCCGCGGAACCAGCCGAGCTGGGGATCGCCGACGCCGAGGGTGGCGCTGGTCATGATGCAGCTCTTGCCTTCCCCGAACAGCAGCGGCCGCAGCTTGTCGGCGACATGGATCGGCGCGGCGTGGAGCGAAAACAGGCTCTCGTCGCGGCCCGAGCGCTCGATCCAGTGGACCGTGTCCTCGCCGCTCTGGTCGAGGAAGCAGCCGATCGCGCCGTGGGCCTCGCGCAGCTTGCGGGAGGCGTCCTGGAGTTCGGACTTGGTGGTCTCGCTTTCGACGTCGGCGGCCAGCGTGTCGATTTCCTGCCACAGCTTGCGCAGCGGTTCGGCGGCGCTGTTGGGGACCAGCTCGGGCTGGCGGACGCGCCACTCCTTCGAATATTCGCCGAAATGCGCGGCGTGGCCCAGGTTGCCGAAGAAATCGTCCGCCGCCTTGAGCGCTTCCTCGACCGCGAACAGCACCGAAGACTTGCGGAAGGCCCGCAGCAAGCCCTTCTTGGTCCGCGGGTTGTAGAGCCGCTGGAGATCGAAGCGCATGCCCGACTGGCTGACCCGCAGGCCGAGCTGGACGGCGGCGACCTGTTCGATGGTATGCGCTTCATCGAGCACCACGAAATCGTTCGGATAGAGGAATCCCGAGGGCTTCTCCTCCGGGTTCTCGCCGGTGTCCATCAGCGCGAAGAACAGCGTGTGGTTGACCACGATCAGCTTGGCATCCGCGGCCGCCTTGCGCGCTTCCTGGAAGAAACAATTCCCGCGCGGCCCGCAGTGGCGGGCGGTGCAGATGTGGGCTTCCGAGCAGACTTGCAGCCAGACTTTCATCGAGGGCTGGAATTCGAGGTCGCTCAGGGTGCCGTCGCGCGTCCCCTCGGCCCAGCGCCGGATCTGCTCGAGCTCATCGCTCTCGGTCGAAGTGAACAGGTCGCCCGACTGCTCGAACGCGCGGCTCAGCCGCGACGGGCACAGGTAGTTCTGGCGGCCTTTCAGCAGCACCGCCGGCAGCTCCTCGCCGAGCAGCTTGCGGACGATCGGGATGTCCTTGCGGATCAACTGCTCCTGGAGATTGATCGTGTGGGTCGAAATGATCGCCTTGCGGCCGGATTGCAGCGCGAAACGGGCCGCGGGAATCAGGTAGGCCAGCGATTTGCCGACCCCGGTGCCGGCCTCGGCGACCAGGCAGCGCTTGTCAACCAGCGCCTGCGCCACCGCCACCGCGAGCTGCTGCTGTTCGGCCCGGAATTCGAAGTCGCGCGACTTCGCCAGACTGCCCGCGTTCGAGAACGCGAGGCCGATCTCCTCGACGAAAGCGTCGGGGAGCGGCTGGCCGTCGAGCGAGGAAATCATGGCGCGCCCATTCCGCCGGTCCACGGCCGCAAAGCCAAGCGCCGAATCGTGATCGCCAGACCGCCCGTTCACGACCGCGCTGGCGTTGACCGGTCGCCCCATTGCCATTCAACAACACCGCTTACAAAAGGTCCGGTGGACCGCCTACCGGGCTGTCCGAGATTCCCCCGCTACCGGGCGGCCATTCGCAGTCCTCGTCAAACAGAAGTCGCCAAAGTCGAGCTTGTTGACGCCCTTGCTCACCATCAGGACGAGTGAACAGCTCGTGCCAGGTCTTGATGTAGAGAAACTGAGACGTCTCTTTCTTCTCAAGAATCCAATCCGCAGCCAGCACATCTTCCTTAGAGCAGCTTGCGTGTTCCCAAAACTCGGAGCCCAGCCACATTTCTGATGCTACATGCCGGTAAAATCCGTTTACCATTCGACTTTTTCCGGGGTTCTTGGTTACATCAATTCGTTCAATGATTCCGAATGGTGGTTCAAGTCGCTGCTTTAAAATCGGAAACCCATCAATGGTTCCGTATCGGGTCGGATAGGATCGAGGATCACTGCAAACCTGCCACAAACCGTACGACATATCGTCAGCATGACCAAATACTGGATCCCATGCATCAAAAGCCTCTTCGATATAATGTGCGGCTGCTACGTGACCATGATAGCAAGACGGGAAAGCGAGTACCACAGGCTTCAAATCCGACCTAGTGCAAGCGGGGCAGGATCCTCGGAAGGCATTTGAATCTCCGTCACCGCCAATTTCAAATCGCAACGCGCCATCTGGATCCATTTCAATAACTTTCCGTGCAAAATCGAAAGAGCAAGGTTCTCCAAACCCCTTCTTGCGTCCACCATAGGTGTAAGAAAACCGATCAAAGTGATCCACATTCCACTGACAGCTAATCAAGCACATCATCCGATCAAACACGTCAAGCATTGTAAGACCAGCCATTCTAGAAATTATTTTCGCGTGAATCATATGAAAATTGATTTGTTAGATTAATCACGGATTAGCAAGTTCATACTCGGAGACAATTACCGTAATTCGATTCTCAAGATTGTTGTTGGCCAGCTCCAAACCTTCGATATACTGCCTCAATTCATTCTCCAAGGGATCGGTATCCAACCCAGGCCGTTTCCGGATGTCCAAGATGAGATTAGGGCGCGTGTGTTCCGCAGCATCAATTAGATCGTCAAGTGCATTTCTGTAAGTGGAAGCCGTAGACATAGCAACGCTATCAAGAGTCTTGAGCTGAACCGCTGTGCTGGCACTCAAGAAATCGACCGCTGCGGTCGTGGGGCCCCACGCGAAATCTTTGTATTCAGTTCGGGCCAAGTGAACCTCGATAATCGTGCCGCGCGGTGTCGACCCGACGGGAGGACTTTTCCAGATCGATCCCCCAGGTTTGAAAAGCTCTTTTAGAATATCCACTCGAAATTGGGCGAGTGGCGTGGGCAGTGGAGGCATGGTATTGAAGCGGCCTGGGATACCCTCAGTTGCTCTAATCAGATCTAGAAACCAGTCACCCGCAGGTGCTCCTGGACTTGATGGGACAGTGATAAGACGCTGGTCAAAAAAGTCCAAGAACCGGGAGACTGTTTGAACATCCGAGGCCTGTCCCAGGAAGGTGAAGAGCTCCCCAAGGCGTAGCAACGGTATTGCCCGAGTCGACTGGTTCCCCAAAAGGCCTGCGACCGCCGGATTCCTTTGAGGCGTCAGATCTTCAAGAACCTCTTTCCACACGTAACTCGCCCTGTTCTCGCCTAGCGAACCCAAGCCTTCCTCAATCACGTCCAATATCGCCTTATTTTCACCAATGCCGATTGGAGTTCGCGCGGCAAGCGTAAGGCTTTCCTCCAGGGCGAGACGCAGTTCGGTGCTCATCGCGGCTCCGGCCACCCACTTCTTCAAAAGGGCACCGCGGGCCGCGACGGTGGCAACCGCTCGCTTCGTAAGCTGGGCGGCAAGAACCGCCCCTGTTTTCGCCACAACCTGGCCAATTTTGAAGACCCCGCCTGTTGCAATCCCCATCGCAACCTGCTCGCCAAGGTAACCGAAGGTGTATCCAAAAGTATAGCACTGAGCACGGGCCATCTCAGTGTCTTTTTGGTACAACACGTTTTTCGAAAGCGGTGTCTCGAGCCATGCAGCCCGCTCGGCACTTTCTGTCATCCGCTCGCCAAAACCATGGAGCCAGCTCTCCAAGCCATCGACTGTCTTGTTCCATATGTCCAAGCTCGAAGTCGAAACGTTCAACCCGAAGATGACGACTCTCCAGAAGCGGCTCTTCATACCCTCAAAACTTGCCAAATCCGCCCCCAGTTCCGAGAGAGGATCGTAGACCGAATCCTTGAGAAACCTGTCCACTATGAACTTGAGTTCGACCATCCTGACCAACGGGTCATCCTGCCAGCGCCGCAGTTCAGCGATAGTAGTGTGGTAAACCCACCCGTTCGCCGCAACCAGGCCCTTTCCGATCAGCTGGATAAGAAGGAGGTCGTCGTTAAACCCTGCCACCACCCCTTCTCCAATGCCCTTGAAAATGATGGTGACGTTCTCCACCCCGTGCGCCATCGCGAACAAAGGCATGAGGATGGGCGTGGCCCAGGACTCTGGAACATCAAGACCTGCTGCGGGAGGGGCATCACCTTCGGCCAGCACAGGCAAGGATGGCGTTCCCTCCACTCCGAACCCGAACCCATCGCCCGCAGCCCAGCCCGTGGCGAGAGCAATGGCTTCGCCAAATTCTGGATTCGGGGTTAGGGGGCGCACGATCGTCCCCAGCGTTTGGCCTTGCAGCTTCGCCTCGATCTGGATGCTTCCGAGTGCTTCACCCTCTTGACCCGAAACCAGATAGAACTCCGTTCGCCGGTAATTCACCAGATCCCGCAAGAACCAGACGGACGGATTGTCCACGTTGGTGCCTTGCTCGTCCTCGCTTCCGAGCATCCCGTTATACGAGCCGTAGATTTTCGTGGATCCGCCTCCAAGCAGGTAGCCGAAGGTCCCGAAGTTCTTGCCTGACTCAGGATTGGTGATTGTAAGCTCCATCCCTTCAAAGCCGGGCAGAATCATCGCCGAGGCTCCGAACATCCGGTCCTCGGAATGCGGGTTGATGGTGTAGAAAACCACGCGGCGCTCCTCGATCTTCGTCCCGAAATCAGTTTCGTCGGTGGCGACGTTGTTGAGATTCTGGCCCCGGAGGACTTTTGAAACATCGACGGTCCCTTTCTTCTTGTGCCACGAGTCGATCAGGATTCCGCCGTGGTCGCCCTGCGGCTCGATTTTAAAGGTGTAGTCGTAGTCCGGCCCATCGCTCGGGCTCCCGCTGCCGCTGACGGTGTCCTTCGTCCCCTGCCACTTGAGCTGGAAGGTGTATGTCTCTCCCTTTCGGAACATCGAGCAGTCCTGCTCGATATAGTGACCGAACCCTCCGCTTCGCACGGTGTAGAAATGCACTTCCGCGCCGGTTTCGCGGTCGATGCGCCGGCACTCGACGACATAGTCTTCAGACGCACTTCCACTCTGATCACCAACCCCGATGCGGATCGTCAGTCGCCGCTCGACTGGCACCGGCTGGCCACCGTCGCTCGCGTCGTTCGGATGAGAAGGTGGCACGGGACCCGTCCCTACTTCGTTACCGTCACTCGTGCCGTCTCCGTCCGTATCGGAAAGCCTCGGATCGGTTCCCCACCGGTATTCGTTGAGGTTATTCAATCCGTCGGGGCCGCCGGCGGAAGCGGGTTCGTTGTCGAGCAGTCCATCCGAGGGATTCTTCGGATTGAGCCCGTGAAGGACTTCCCAACCGTCGGGAATTCCGTCGCCGTCAGTGTCCGCTTTCCAAGGATCGGTGCCAAGCGCTTGCTCCTCGTGTGAATTCAACCCTTCGCCATCGTGGTCGGTGCCTTCCTCGTCCCAACGAAAGGGATCGATCGGGAAAGTGGTTTCCGACTGCTGGTCGATCCGGTCCTGATTGTGGTCCCGCCAAAACCGGGTCCGGGCTTCCGTCCGGTCGAACAGCCCGTCGCGATCGATGTCTTGGTTGTAAAGGCCGGCGGTATCAGTCGCGGTGAGCGGTTTGTTGTAAACGCGCAGGCGGTCGATTCGAGCACCGAGAACCTCATGCCCGGTCGGGTCGAAATTCTTCATGAAGCGCCCCAGATAGCACCATGGATGGGGAGCGGAGTTTAAAGTGTAGGTGAAGGCTCCGCCTGCAATGACTCCAGCCAGGACAGGATCGTAGGCCGCGCCGTTTAGCCACGCCTGGTAGCGGCCGAACCCTCCGTTGTTATCGTCAAAATAAACGGCGATGTGGTGCCACTGGCCGTCATCCAAATTCACGGGGGTGGCCCACGAGGCACGGACGGTCTCGGCGCCGCCCGTCCAGGTGGAAAAGACGAGCTTGTTGTCCGCCGCGTTGGCGAGAGTGCCTTTCCCGTCGAAGTAGCATTGAACGAGCGGACGGGAGGCCGGGTCGTTGCTGGATAGCGTCTCGTCCCGCCCGATGCTGAAGAGCGTGCGCCGCCCGCTCGAGGTGTCGAGCACACCTGGCGTGGTTGGTGGGGCACCGGTGGGCCGCTCGAACCTGATCCACATCGCCCAGGTCTGCACGTCATGGTTGAAACGGAACGAGCTGCCACCGGTTCCGACCAGATCCATCGGAAGCTTGGCGTGCGAACCGATTTCCGTGAGGTGAAGGCATTTCCAAGGCATGCCGCTGGCCGCCTTCGGCCAACCGTCCAGCCCGTCCCAGAATACCCCGGTATTGGAAATGTCGATCGCACCTTTGGATGCGGGCACCGTTTCCGGGGTCGATACCAGCAGGGTCCCCGAGGGGCCGCTTCCCTCGAAGTCCCAGCGGCCGAGCAGGCCTTCGTTCAGACTTGGGGAAAGATTCGCTCCATCGCGGTCGGCAAGGGCCGCGTTCTCGAGAGGTGCGGCGTCAAGGTTGTCCCGGATGCCGTCGAGATCGGTGTCAGGGTGGGCGGGGTTGAGTCCCTGCTGGATTTCAGCACCGTCCGCGAGCGTGTCGCCGTCGGTGTCGGCCAGTGCCGGGTCAAGTCCGAGTTGGATTTCATCCCAATCGGCGACGTTGTCTCCATCGCTATCAACATCGGTCACCGCGACCCTCCAAAAACTCTTCTCCGGAACGGTGCCGTCGTGATACCGGATATCGATCCCGACCTGAATGAGGGCATCCGTCCCCATGGCAGGCGCGTCCACAGCCGTCCAAGTGCCCGATGCCAGATCCGGCGAGGTCAGCAAGGTGTACTGCTTCCCGGCCAGCGACGGCCAGGAGACGATCATCACGTTCTCAAACTGCGGATGCCGGAGCAACGTCGGCTTTAGCATCCCGTCGGGTGCGTCGGCAGAGTTCGGATCAGAACCCGCTTCGGATTCCTCCCGGTTGGTCCAGCCATCTTGATCAGGATCGGCGGCCGGGGCTTGGTGGGCGGGAACCGTGCCGGAGGTAATGGAAAAGCCGTGCCGGGTTTCCCAAACGTCGCTCATTTCGTCCCCATCCGCATCCGGCACAGTCAGGGCTGCGGCGCGAGATGAAAGCAGGCCAACTCCGAGGATCGCCAAGGAGAGCCGTATGAAGCAGAGTGCCTTCATCGGGTGAGGGCAGGCTTGGCGGTGGCGCCGTTCTGGCCGGCTTTGTCGATGCGCCAGTGCCGGATAACGATGTCCTTCGGTTGCGGAGGATTGGCCCGCAGTTCTTCCTCGCGGGCCAACTGCTCCGCATGCATTGCTTTCCGCCGGCTCTTCAAGGTCTCAAGTTCGCCATTGTAAAAATCGTGAAGTGCCCCCAGAGCGGCCAAAGAGTCCGGAGATGGCGCGCCATCGGTGACGACAAATGTGGCCTTGCCCGCGGGGATCGAGGGTATCACCGGCGGTTGAAACGTGCCACCGCGCCGGGCAACGAATTCGGTCCACCGATCCATATCCAGGCTGCTATGGCTCATGATCAGAGCGTAGGCCCGGCCGCTCGAATCCATGAAGCTGCCGGTGCCGGTGAACAAATCCCAGTCCGCCGACGACCAGCAGGTGACAACTTCTCCGTTCTTGCCGCGAAGCGTGACCCGCGTCCGCGGCCCGTCCGCGAAAGCGGTCGAATTGTAGACCGTGGCTCCGATGAGGACGAAGGCCGTGTGGGCATGCTTTTCCCGCAATGCCTGCATCCGTGCGTGGACGGCGGGATCCAGCGGGTCGGGCGGCGGCGGCGGAGCGGGGATCGGAGGAAGCTCGATGGGAGAAATTTTTTCCGTGGTGATTTTCCGGTCGCCGAGGTCGTGGACACGGGATTCAAGAATTTCTTCCGGCGCGATAATCAGTTCCTTGGCGACAGTAGGATTCCCGATGGAGGCTTCCGAGGAGACAGGACTCGCGGTGACGGCGCTCGTGGAATCATTAGCAACCCAATCACCTCCCAACGTTGAAGTAGGGTAAGTCAAACAGAACCAGCAAAGGGAAAGAGAAACTGGAATGTTCATCGAAGTTTTGAGATCTGGGTCCTTCCAGGTGGACGGGGAGTGGACAAGCTGCCACGAGACAGCCGCAACGGCGCTTAGCCACTCCCGAAGAAGCGGCCCGGACATGCGCCGCCGCCTCCCCGGCCGCCTGGCCAGTTTGGCGGCATCGTTGCGGTCGATGCTAACCGCTTGATGAAAGGCGATTCACAGCTCGTCCGTGGAAGGACACCGCAGGCTATTGGCCCTTTGTCGCAGCCGTCGAGTTCGAAAACCCGCGAATCCCGAGACCGTTTGTCGCTTGGACCAAAGTCTGCACCCGCAGGCTATTCCGCACCGCCACGGGCCAGGGACCAAACCGGCGATCTTTACAAACCGGATGGCCGCCGCATGCTTGCCGCCACTTCCGCCATGCCGCGCATCCTCGTCCCCCTGCTCCTCGCCCTCGGTGGCGCGCTTCTGGCCCTCCGGATCGGCCCGGCGGAGCAGGAAGCCGTCCGCCTCCAGCTGGCCAGCTTCCCGGACACCCAGGCCGGCGCCCACCTGCTGCGGCCGCTGATCGCGGTCGCGCTGTGCTTCCTGCCCGCGCTCGGCGGCCTGTGCTACGCCTGGGGCGGCACCCTGGCCCGCTACGTGGCGCGGCAATTCCTGGCGATTTTCTTCATCTGCCTCTGCGGGCTTTTCGTGGTCTGGCTGATCGCCGACCTCGGCGACAATCTCGACGACCTCAAGCTCAGCGGCGACCCCGCGGCCTACGCGGTGAAGCTCTACTTGGCGCGGCTGCCGGAAATCGTGGTGATGCTGCTGCCCTACTCGCTGTTGCTTTCGATCCTCTACTGCCTCGGCAAGCTGTCCCGCTCGCGCGAGATCGTGGCGATGATCCAGACCGGCCGCGGACTGGCCCGGCTGACGACCCCGTTCATGATCGCCGGCGTCCTGTCCGCGCTGCTCTGCGCCGGCCTGAACTACCAGTGGGCCCCGCGCGCCGTCGCCGCGGAGACCGCGATCATCGACGAGGCGAAGGGTCTCGACCGGATGGAGGCGGAATACGTCCGCTACCGCAATCCGGCCGACCGCCGCCTGTGGATGGTCGGCGGCTTCCCGCCCGACTACCAGCGCGGCGTGCCGCTGCGCGGCGTGACGGTCATCCAGGAACGCGGCGACGGCTCGCTCGAAACCATCCTGACCGCGAAGACCGCCTCCTGGTCGCCGATGACCCGCATCTGGAGCTTCACCGAGCCGCGGCGGCGGAAGTGCCAGACCGGCATGCCGGCGGTGTTCGAGCAGGGCTTGAGCGATCCCTTGCTGGTTCAGGGGTGGGATGAGACCCCGGCCCAGATCATCCGTCCCGGCCTGCCCGCCACCCAGCTTGGCATTCCCGACCTCAACGACTGGCTCGAGGCCAATCCGCCCGGCACCTGGGCCACCCGCGGCGGTCACCTGACCCAGTGGCACTACCGCTGGGCCCAACCGGTCAACTGCTTGATTGTCGTCCTGCTCGCCACCCCGCTCGGGATCGTGTTTTCCCGCCGCGGGACCAGTGGCGGTGTCGCGATGGCGGTCTTCCTCTCCGCCGGCATGCTGTTCGTTTCGAATGTCTTCCTCAGCCTCGGCGATTCCGGCCACCTGCGGCCACCCCTCGCCGCGTGGCTGCCCAACCTGATGTTCGGGATCGTCGCGATCTATCTTTTCCAACGCCGCCTCGCCGGCCGCCCGATCTATCAGACCCTGCGCAAGTTCATGCCGGCGGAAGCTTGAAGTCCCGCACGGGATTTCAGCATTTCGCGTTTCAGCGTTTCAGCTTTCAAACCATGGCCCTACCCGAATCCTGGCACATCCGCTCCCGCGCCCGCGCTTGCGCCGCCACCGAACGACCTTTCGAGGAGGGTGAGGCCATCGTCACCGCGCTCTTCCCCGACCCCGAGTCCTCCGGCTACCTGCGCAAGGACTTCGCCCTCGAGGCCTGGCAAGGCCGCGGGGATGACGACGAGAAGCCGTTTTCCTTTTGGAAAGCCGTCTTCCACGTCACGCCGGTGGACGAGAAGCCCAACGCCTTCAAAAAGGAAAGCCCCGAGGACCTGCTGCGGCGGCTGGTCGACGAGGAGGAAGACCATACCGAGAACGTCCGCTACATCCTGGCCGTGATGCTGGAGCGCAAGAAAGTCCTGCGCGAGACCGACACCCAGCGCACGCCTTCGGGCATCATCCGCGTTTACGAACACCGCAAGCTGGGCGACGTCTTCATCGTCCGCGATCCGAACCTGCCGCTCGACCAGATCGACCAGGTGCAGCAGGAAATTTTCGAGCTGCTCGAATCCGGCGGCCGGCAGCCGGAGCCGGCAGCCTTGGAAGAGTCCATTGCCACGGAGGAAAGCCGCGCCGGTGCCGCCACAAGCGACCCGGACCCGGGCACCGCAGCGACGGAATCGCAAGCGGCGGATCGGGACGACGTGGCTGAAGCGGCTGAGGACGACGAAAGCGTGGGGGAAAAAGACGAGGAGGAAAAAGACGAGGAGGAAGAAGACGGGGAGGTCCCCTCCGCAACGCCGACGGGTCGCAGTTGAATTCGGGCTACCTTTCACCCGTCGGGGCGTTCAAATCCCGGTCGTCGAACCGCCACCCGCGGCGTCCCCTGCGGGCGGACCCCGGGACCGCTGGTCTTCAGACCGGCTCGAACGGTCCCCGGCAGCGCTCTCCCCCTTCATCCCCGAAGCGTCCCCCGCCCTCCGCTTCACCGTTTTCAGGATTGTCGAATCACCCCGGGTGGGAAAGCGTCGGAATGACTTCGATGAAGACACGGCACTCCGCCATTTTGATCGGCACTCATCTCCTCGCGCTCGGTGCCGGGTGGTGGGCGTTGCGGGATTCAGCGGTAGCCGCCGATCCGCTGCCCGCGCTGGCGGGGAAGACCGAGCGATCGCCGCGGCAGGAGCGCCGGGGCGACACCGCGGAGCTACTGGCGGCCTACAACAATTCGGATTTCTGGATGGAGGCCCAACAGCGCCGGAGCGCGGCGGAGGAGGAGCCGCCGGCCAGCGCAGCGTCCCCCGTTTTCAATACACCGGAGGAACGGGCGGCGGAGATCGCGGACATCCCCGGCGCGCTGCAACAGGAACTCGAGTCGGTGAATGCCGGCAAGGCCTACGACTACCAACTCGCGATGGCCTTGATTTTTCGCTGGATGAAGGAGGATGCGGCGGCCTGCGCGGCATGGCTCGGGCGGATGAACTCGCGCGTCGGCTGGGGCGATCCCTTCAATGCCTTCGCGGGGGCCTTGCCGCCCTTGGAGTTGATCGGGCTGATGGACGGTTGGCTACAGGTCAACCGGAATCGGGCCCTGTCGGCCATCGCGGAGCGGGTCGGGAGGGAGAACGCGTCGGAGCTTCCGGCCTTGCTTGCCCGCCTCGGGGCCGACGAGGCGAAAGGCTTGCTTGAGAATGCCGCCAACCACGCCCGGGTGGAGGATGCTGCGCTCTGGTTGAGCGTCGTCGGCGACGACCCCAACCGGCTCGCGCTTCTCGCGCGGCAATGGATCCAGGGGCCCGGCACGGACTGGGAGTGGCGCGAGCTGCGCCTGATGCCGGACTACAAGGTCGAGTTCGTGTTGGGCCGCTCCTTGAACGCCCTCGCCAAGGAGGATCCGCAAGCCGCGGCCGCCCTGTTAGGCGAGTTGCCGCCCGGGACGCGTCGCGAAATTCATGGCACGCTCTTCGATGCATCCAACGGATCATGAGACCCCCCCTGCATTTTGGCCGCGTGCTCGCCGGTTGCCGGCTGATGACTTCGGACGGGGAGTTCTTCCTTTCGTCCGCCCGCGATCCGGATGGCGTTCGGCTTGACCGGCCCTTCGCGGAGGTCCGCGAATTGGAGGACCATTTCGTGGCGGTCCGCGGGACCCGGGCCGGCCAGGCGATCTTCGGCTGCACGCTTGAGGAAGTCGCGCCGCCGCTTTCGTCGTTCGTGCTGTCGAAGCTGATCGAAGCGGACCAGGGGATCCGCGAGCGGGTGCTGGCGATCGCCCGGGAAGCGCGGGACGAGCTGACCGGTATCCCGGCGGCGGTACCGGTGGACGAGCTCGGGCTGGCGGTGCTACCGTCGGGACCGCGGCCGCTGTGCGTGATCGACATCGGCCACAGCACGCGCGCGCCGGGTGCCTGCGGAAGGCTCGACGGCAGGAAGATCTGCGAGTTCGCCTTCAACCGCGGGCTGGCGGAGAGGATCCGCGAAAAAGTCACGCAGGCCGAGATCGTGATCACGTCGCGCGACGACCCGCCGTCCGGCTACCGCGCGCTGCCGGCCAAGATCAACGCCCTGAACCCGAACTTCGCGATCAGCCTGCACGCCAATGGCGATGACGGCAGCGGGACCGCGCGCGGCACCGAGGTGCTCTACTGGCACGGCTCGGCGGAAGGCCGGAAGCTTGCCGCACTGCTGCTCGCGCGCCTCCTCGCCGCGCTGGGTCTGCCCGACCGCGGATTGCGGCCGCGGACCGCCAGCCAGCGCGGCGGCTCGTTGTTGCGCGAGGTCCGGGTGCCGATGGTCATCGGTGAACCGTTCTTCATCACCCATCCCGAGGACCTGCGGATCGGCACCCGCGGGATCGATGCGCTGGCGGCGGCCTACGCGGCGGCCATCGACGCCTACGCCGGCCGCCTTGCCCATCCGCCCACCAGGGCGGTCCGCGCGAGGATCACCCCCAGCGCCCTCGCCCCGCGTTCGGCACCCTTCGAGTTCGTGGCGGAGGGTCTGACAAAAAAGGGGTTCCTGCAGCGCAACGCGGGCGAACTCTGCCGGCTGATCGGCGCGGTCAACACGTGGCTGGAACGGCAACACGGCGGCGGGTTCAAGCCGCTCACCCGCCACGACGTGTGGGTGCTCGTCCATTGCGAGGCGGGCCTGCGCGGCGACCAGGTCGATCCCGGCCACCGCCACTCCGCGGGCGAACGCGGGCTGCTGCCGCTGCCCGGAAACATCCGCGACTGGAACGGCGGCAAGGCCCCGCGCTGGGACCGGCCGATGCCGCTCACCCGCAATCTGGAGCACTTTTGCCTCTATCTCGGCCAGTTGAAAAACAAGCCGGTCGCCACCGCGGGCAAGCGCCGGCTGTATCGCGACCTGTTCCTCGAAGCGGGCATCTCCGGCAACCCCGCGCGGGAGGCGGTGCTGCTGGCCGGGGTCGTCCACGGGTATTTCTACCGGGGCACCTACCGCGACGGCAAGGTGCCGCTGTCCCGCTTGCTCGACGGCTACCGGAACGGGCGCCGGCTTTCTGAAATGATGGCGGAAACAAGTTATGTGCACGCCGGCAGCCCGCTGATGGTCGGCCGGGAAAACAACATCCGCGAGGCGCTCTCGGAATTTTCAAGCATGGCATGAAATATCTTCTCTTCATCCACGGCTGGAGTGTCACCGACACCGGAACCTACGGCCAGTTGCCGGAGCGCATCGCCGCGGAACTCGGGATCGCCGTCCATCACCTCTATCTCGGGAAATACATCAGCTTCCACGACGAGGTCCGTCTGCCGGATATCGCCTGCGCGATGGAGGAGGCGGTCCGCCGGGAGCTGGCGCTCGCTCCCGGCGAGCGCTTCGCGGCGGTCACCCACTCCACCGGGGGACCGGTGCTGCGGGCGTGGCTCGACCGCTTCCACGCGGACCCGGCGCGGGAGTGCCCGCTGAGCCATGTCATCCATCTGGCCGCGGCGCAGTTCGGATCCGCCCTCGCCCAGTTGGGAAAGGGCCGGCTGTCGCGGATCAAGGGCTACTTCCAGGGCGTCGAGCCGGGGAAAGGCGTGCTCGACTGGCTGGAGCTCGGCAGCCCGGAGTCCTGGCAGCTCAACCGGCGCTGGATCGCGGGCGGCGGCACCGCGCACGCCGGCCCGCCGGTCTTCAGCTTCTCGCTGATCGGCCAGCAGATCGACCGGAAGCTCTACGACAACCTCAACACTTACACCGGCGAAACGGGATCGGACGGCGTGGTGCGGGTCGCCGCCAGCAACTTGAACGCTTCCGCCGTCCGGCTGCTTCAGCGCATGCCGACCGCCGGGCAATTGGAGCGCGGTTCGGCCTCGGCGCTGGTGCCCGACGACGCGGGGAGCAGGGAGTCCGCGCGCGTTCCCTTCCGCCTGGTGAGCGGGGTATCCCACAGCGGGGAGCGGATGGGCATCATGAACAGCGTCCGGGACAGCGGACCGGTGCCCGAGGTGGTCCGGCTGATCCGACGCTGTCTCGAGGTCGCCGACGGGGACGGCTACCGCACGCTGGCGGAGGAGTTCGAGGCCGAGACCCGGGAGGTCGTCGAGGAGGAGCGGGTCGAGATCGAGGACCGGCTGCTGTTCAAGGACCGGGTGTTTTTCCACGACTCCTGCTCGATGGTGATCGTGCGGGTGACCGACGACCACGGCCACGTGCCGGATGACCTGCGGGTTACCTTCACGGCCGGCAACAACGACCCGAACAAGCTGCCGAAGGGCTTCCTGATCGACACCCAGCGCAACGGCCGCCACCGCGGGACGATCACCTTTTTCTTCAACCACGACATCATCCACGGCTGCCCCGCGGTGATCCGGGAGGTCGATGGCAAACGGCACAAGTTCCGCGAGCGGCTGGAGGGGATCGATGGTCTTGGCATGACGGTCGAGGCCTTCCCCGACACGGGATTCGCGCGTTATCATCCCGCGTATGTCAAATCGTCGCCGTTGATCCTCGGCGGCATCATCCGGCCGCACGCGACCGTGCTGTTGGACGTCGTGCTGAAACGGATCATCCACCGCAACACGATGGACATCACGCGGGACCTCCGGCGCGGCTCGTTCAAGCGGACCGGGCCGGGCCCGGTTTTGGAGTCGGACGGGTAGTGGCGAAGCCGTTAGGAGTGTTGGCCTGTGGTCAACACGGGGAGTGTCGACCACAGGTCGACACTCCTTAGGCACCGGCAGGCGAAGCCGTAAGGAGTGTCGCCTTCAAGGCGACATGACGGAGCGGAGTGTCGCCTTCAAGGCGACATGACGGAGCGGAGTGTCGCCTTCAAGGCGACATGACGATGGACGGCCGGGC
>CAMCYK010000040.1 GCA_945883695.1 Akkermansia muciniphila
CTCCGCCTCGGCAAGCCCGGCCTCGCCTCCCGCGATGCCCCTCTCTCCGGCGAGCCCGAGGAATTGATCACCGTCCGCGGCACCGTCCACCAGATCCGCGAGGATGATGCCATGGGCCGCTTCAATCTCGAAGCCACCCAACTCCCCGCCCCCGCCGTCTTCCTGCCCATCGAGACCCTCGCCGAAGCCATCGACCGCGGCGACCGCGCCAACCTCCTGCTCTTCCGCGACCCGCTCACCGCCGACCAAGCCACCGCGCTGGTCCGCCAGCACGCGCAACTCGCCGACTACGGGCTCTCGCTCCAGGACATCCCGCTCTCCGCCGCCACCGAAATCCGCACCGACCGGATTTTCCTGCCCACCCTGATCGAGGAAAAGCTCAGCGCACTCCTCCCCACCGCCCGCCCCGTCGTCACCTACCTCGCCAACACCATCGCCGCCAACGGCAAGGCCACGCCCTACTCGATGGTCACCGGCTTCACCCCCGACAAAAGGGGCTCGGGCGGCCCGCCCGTCACTTCCCCTCCCCCGATTCCCTCCTTCATCCCCGCCGACCTCGCCCCGAACGAGATCCTCCTCAACTCCTGGGAAGCCGAAGACCTCGCCGCCAAACCCGGCGACACCGTCACCGTGAGCTACTACACCCTTGGTAGTGGCAACCGCCTCGTCGAAAAATCCACCGACTTCACCGTCCACGGCATTGTCCCGCTCGAAGGTGCCGCCGCCGACAAACTCTGGATGCCCGAGTTTCCCGGCATCGCCGAGGCCGACAGCAACGCCGACTGGACCCCCGGCCTGCCACTCGACCTGACCCGCATCCGCGAGAAGGACGAAACCTACTGGGACGATCACCGGGGCACCCCGAAAGCCTTCATCCCCTACGAAGCCGCCCGCGCCATGTGGAGCAACCGCTGGGGCAACGCGACCTCGCTCCGCATGCCCGCGGGCGAAGCCGATCTCGAACGCCGCATCCTCGACACCCTCACCCCCGCCGACGCCGGCCTGCTCATCCGCGACCTCGGCCGCGAATCCCGGACCGCCGCCGCTTCGCCGGTCGACATCGCCAGCCTGTTCCTGAGCATGTCGTTCTTCCTCATCCTCGCCGCCGTGGCCCTCACCGCGATGCTGTTCCGCTTCAATGTCGAGCAGCGCAACCACGAGTCCGGCCTGCTCGCCGCCCTCGGCATCCCGCCGAAGATGATCCTTCGCTGGCGTTTGTTAGAAGGACTCATTGTCGTCACCCTCGGCAGCATTCTTGGAACTTACCTCGCCTTCGCCTACACCCGCGGCCTGCTGCTTTTCCTCGAATCGATCTGGAACCGGGGCGGTGATAGCCTGTTCCGCTTCCACGCCGCCCCCGCCTCGATCGCCGGCGGGCTGTTAGGCTTCATCGTGCTGATGATGATCACCATCTGGTTCGTCACCCGCCGCCAGGCCAAGCGTTCCGCCAACCTGCGCCTCGAGTCCGGCAGCGAGGAAGTCATCCGCCACGGGAAATCCCGCGCCCGCTGGATCGCCCCCGCCGCCGCTCTCACGGGCCTCGCCGCCCTCGCCGGATCGAAAGCCATGGGCCCGCAAGGCGCTTTCTTCCTCGCCGGCTTCTCCTTCCTCGTCGCCGGCCTCGCCACCTTCCTCGCCGTCCTCAACCGCTCGCGGAACAGCCACTCCAGCAGCCTCTCCCCCGCCCGCCTCGCCACTCTCAACGGTGCCCGCCGCCCGACCCGCTCGCTGGTCGTCGTCGGCAGCCTCGCCGCCGGTCTCTTCCTCGTCGTCTCGGTCACCGCTTTCCAAAAGCATGGCGGCGGCGAGTGGCAGGAGCGCTCCCGCGGCTCCGGCGGCTTCGCGTTCTGGATCGAGACCACCACACCCGTCCACCGCGGCTCGAACAGCGACTCCACTGAAGACATCCTCAAGCTCGGTGACCAGCGCGGCCAGCTCGGCGATATCCTGCCCTTCCGCATCGGCACCGGTGACGATGCCTCCTGCTTCAACCTCAACTCCGTCGCCCGCCCGCGCCTGCTCGCTACCGACACCGCCGCCCTCGAACAACGCGGGTCCTTCACCATCAAGTCCACCGCCCCCGGCATCGAGCCCTCGTGGAAATCCCTGCGCGAGGGTGATGAGCTCCGCGCCTTCATCGACGAAACCACCTTGCTGTGGGTTCTCAAGAAAAAGCCCGGCGACCGGATCGACTACACCGACGAGCAGGGCAACACCTTCCCCGTCGAGATCGCCGGCACGCTCGATGGCACCGTCTTCCAAGGCAGCTTCATCGTCGACGAGCAACGCTTCCTCGAGCGCTTTCCCTCCACCGGCGGCTACCAGCTCTTCCTTGCCGACACGGCCGGCGATCTAACAGCAACGCGCGGCATCCTCCAGAAGTCCCTGACCGACCTCGGAGCCACCGTCACTTCCACCTCCGACCGCCTCGCCGCCTTCCACAGTGTCGAGAACACCTACATCTCGATCTTCAACGTCCTCGGCGGTCTCGGCGTGATCCTCGGCGCCGCCGGCCTCGGCCTCGTCACCGCCCGCAACCTCGCCGAGCGCCGGAACGAGTTCACCCAGCTCCATCAGCTCGGCATTTCCCGCAAGATCATCCGCTCGCTGGTCTTCCGCGAGACCCGCCAGTTCATCTTGTGGGCCGTCGGCATCGGCCTCGTCGCCGCCATCGTCTCGATCCTTCCCGCCCTGCCCAAGACCGGCCTGCTGGTCACCCTCGGCTGGATCGCCGCCCTCGCCGCGATGTTTCTCCTCACCGCCGCCTCCTGCGCCTGGCTCGCCTACCGCAGGTCGGCGCTGTTCGTTGCGCCGTGAAATCACCAATCCACGTTCTGACCCCGCGTGTCGACGTGGGTAAAACCGGAATAACGACCGACCCCGCCGCGGAACATGCCGCGGGAGCGCAGGGTGCGGGCGGTCTGTGCGACCGTCGAGGCATGGACCGGAAACTTGACGTCCACCGCCACGTTCGCCTGGTGCCACGAACCGCTGCGGGCACCGGGACAGCGGGCATTGTAGGCCGGACTGCGGTAAGCGGAAATAATTTCCTTCACCGGTTGCTCCAGTTCCAGCGAAACCCGGTCGATCACCATCAAGGTCGGAACCATTTGGCGCCACAAGGTGCGCGGCGGCAGGGAATTCCAGACCGAGCCACGCTGCTTGGCATGGGCCACGAGCACCTGTTTGACCGTCAAGCGCTGGAACTTGATGCTGGCGAGATAACCGGCATAAGCCTTGAGATTCGAACCCTGCAGGGCCACCCAATCGGCGGGCAGATCCGAAAAATCGACCGCTCCGCCTCCGCCGCCGCCGTTGACAAGAACCCGCGGGGTCCTGGGCTTCCGGGAGAACAGCGCCGATGCGGGCAGCGAACTGCCGATCAGGGCCAGGGCACCAGCCCCGAGCGTGCCAAGGGCACCGCGCCGGGATTGAAATTGAGAGCTGGGGGACTCGGCGGAAGATTGAAAGCAAAGCATGTCGTGAGCGTATGGCTGGTTGGGATGGCACGTGAGCAAGCTCCGTGCCGCCGTGATTGATGTTCTCTCCGCCGGGTCTCCCCGAACGAATTGCAGACGAGAAAAGCAGCCGACCCGGACCCCGCAAGGATTTTCTGCCGCATTCGCTAACCGTTAGAAAGTGGCGCCTTCAAGCCTCGGGTCTCAAGCCCCGGCCCTCAGGTCTCTCTCGACAGCGCCCCCGCCGCCGACCAAAGTCCTCAAAATGATGCGTCTCTCCGACCGCTACATCGGCCGCCAAGTCCTTGTCGGAACGGTGTTCGCGATTCTCCTGCTCAGCACCATCCTGATCATGGGCAGCCTGTTCCAGAAGATCCGGCCGCTGTTGGTGGACTTCGGCGCGCCGCCCTCGATCATCGGGGAGTTCCTGCTCAGCATCATCCCGTTCTCGCTGATCTACACCATCCCCTGGGCCTTCCTCTCCGCCGTGCTGCTGGTCTTCGGCCGGCTCTCGTCCGACCACGAGCTCACCGGCTTCAGGGTCGCCGGAATCAGCCTGTCCCGGCTCGCCGCTCCGGTTTTCGTCCTAGGTGCCGCCCTTTCCGCCTTGTGCCTTTGGCTCAATATCGAGGTCGCCCCGAGGTCCAACCGCGGAGCCGACGAGATCGCCCTGCGGGCCTTCTTCAAGGACCCCCGCAGCATGCTCAGCGCCGCCGCCGAACAGGACGGGCTGGAACGCCTCGAAGACAGCTTGAAGGGAGTCCGCGCCTACATCGAGAAATCCGACGAATCGAAGATGGAGGGACTTCACCTCTTCAAGATCCACGAACGCGACAAGCCCGACGCCCCCGACATCTATGTCCATGCGATGCGCGCGGAAGCGGTCGTCGACGAGGCCAAGCGGGAGTTCCGCTTCCACCTCTACGATGCCCTGTTCGAAACCACCGACAAGGATGGCAAGCCGCAGTTCGTCCAATCGGGCGAAGCGGTGCCGATGGTCCTGCCCTTCGAAATCGCCTTGCGCAAAGAACGCCCCGCCTCGAAGACCAACCGGGAACTCCGCGAGTTCATCGAGGTGCTCCGTGAGCGGGGCCCGCGCGCGAGGACCTACATTCCGAACTACGAGGCGGAGATCCAGCGCCGCTACGCCTCGTCGGTGGCGTGCTTCGCCTTCGCCTTCATCGGCATTCCGCTCGGCATCAAAACCCGCCGCAAGGACACTTCCACCGGCTTGATCCTCGCCCTGCTGATCGGCGCCGCCTATTTCGTCTGCGGCATGTTGGGCGGCAGCACCCAGCGCGGCGTGATGATCGCCGCCTGGGCCCCGAATGTCATCTGCGTGATCCTCGGTCTTTTCTTGCTCCGTCGGGCGCGCTTCCGCTGAAGATCGTCAGCATGATCCCGCATTTCCAGCCCCGCCGGATCCTCCGCAATCTCGTCGCGTTCTTCCGCAGCGGTCAACTCGACCCGCTGCCGATTCGCCACACCGTCCGGAAATACAGCCGCGAGAAATTCCGCGCCGACGGCAAGGCCGCCCTCAACGTCTCGCTGCTCGATATCCCGCAGGGCATCGCCTACGCCGCGATCGCCGAACTGCCGATCGTCTTCGGCATCGCCTGTTCCGCCACCGCCTCGATCATCGCCCCGCTGTTCGCCGGCTCACGCCACACCATCCTGGGACCGACCAACGCCACCGCGTTCATGCTGTTCGGCTTCTTCGCCGTGGAGCCCGCCCTGGCCGCCCGCGAAACCCAGCTGGTGCCGCTGCTGGTGATGATGGTCGGCATCCTCTGCCTGATCGGCTCGATCCTCCGCATCGCCGACCTGCTCCAGTACATTTCCCGCTCCGTCCTCGTCGGCTACGTCTCCGGTGCCGCGGTGCTGATCATGACCAACCAGCTCAAGCACCTGCTCGGCGTCGCCCACGAGGTGGACGAACTCCGGCCGCGCAGCTTCGCCAGCCTGGTGGAAGCGCTGGCCCGCTCGTTGCACGCCGTTGATTGGGGCCCGCTCATCATCGGCACCGTCACCTTCGCCCTGTTCCTCGGGCTGAAGCGATGGAAACCCCGCTGGCCGAATCTCGCCCTGGTTCTCGTCCTCGTCTCCGCCGTCTTCGGAACCCTCATCCTGCGCGGCGTGGAACCCTTCGCCAGCGCCGCCCGCTTCAGCACTTTCTCACCGCAGGACCTGATCCCTTCCTTTCCCTCGCTCGCCCGCGCCGGGATCTTCGAGGACATCTCGATGCTGCTCGGCGTCGCCCTTGCCATCGCCTTCCTCGCCTGCCTCGAGAACAGCCTGATGGCGAAAACCATCGCCTCGCGCTCCGGCGACCGCGCCGACGTCAACCAGGACATGTTCGCGGTGGGTGCCGCCAACGTCGCCTCCGCGATCGCCGGGGGCATGCCCGCCTCCGGCTCCCTGCTCCGTTCGTCGCTGAATTTCAGCTCCGGCGCGCGCACCCGGATGTCATCGGTGTATTCCGGCACCCTCGTCCTGTCCACCGCCCTGCTGATCGCATGGCTGCCGAAATTCGGCATCGACCTGATCGGCCATGTCCCCAAGGCCGCCCTCGCCGCGCTGGTCATCGGGATCGCTCTCGCCCTGATCAACCGGCACAACATCCGGGTCTGCCTGCGCTCCACCCCGGATGACGCGGCGGTGCTGGTCATTACCTTCATCGCCACCTTGATCGCCCCGCTTCACGTCGCGATTTTCATCGGGGTCGCCATCTCGATCACCCTTTTCCTGCGGAAGGCCAGCCGACCTCACCTGGTCGAATACGAATTCAGCGACGCCGGCGAACTCCGGCAGATGGGCGAGAAGCGCCAGCGGCCGAACCCCGCGATCTCGATCGTCCACGTCGAGGGCGACCTGTTCTTCGGGGCCGCCGAACTTTTCCGCACCCAGATCCAGCGCACCGCCGCCGATCCATCGCTGAGCATCCTCATCCTCCGCCTCAAGAACGCCCGCCACCTCGACGCCACCTCGGTGCTCGCGCTCGAGGACCTGATCAAGTTCATGCGTGCCAACGAGCGCCACGTCCTGATTTCCGGTGCCACACGGGACGTTTACCGGGTGCTCAAGAACTCCGGCGTCCTCACCACCATCCAGCAGGGAGCCGACCGCAGGAAGGGCGAGAGCAACCTCTTCCTCAATCGACCCAGCAATCCCAACCTCTCCACCCGCGACGCCCTCAAACGCGCCCAGCAACTCCTCGGCGGCGCCAAGGCCGAAGTCCGCATCTTTTACGATCCGACGAAGAAGTAGGTCCGGGAATGGACGATTGCCGATTGCCGATTGAAAGCCGCGAACCGCGATCCCTCCACTCGCCTCACCCAATCAAAAATCACAAATCAGCAATCAGAAATCATCAATCTCCCATGCATCCCATCCCTCTCCTCCTCACCTTCACCGCCCTCGCCGCCGCCCAGACCCTTCCCCGGGTCGTGCAATCCATGGATGGTGCCATCGCCGCCAAGGAGATCGCCGGTTCCGTGACCCTCGTCACCGAAAACGGCAAGACCCTGCACCTCGCCGCCCAGGGCTTCGCCGACCTTGAGAAAAAGATTCCGATGAAGACGGACTCGATCTTCTGGATCGCCTCGATGACCAAGCCCGTCACCGGCACTGCGGTCATGATGATGCAAAACGCCGGCAAATTGTCGGTGGATGATCCGGTCTCGAAGTATCTTCCCGAGTTCAAGGATCTCAAGGACGCCAGCGGCAAGGAGGTCGTCATCACCCTCAAGCAGTGCCTCGTCCACAGCAGCGGCTTGAGCGAGGCCACCCCGCTCGAATCCGGCGACCTCACGACCTTGAAGGAACTCATGCCGCTCATCGTCGCCAAACCGGTCCAGTTCGCGCCCGGGTCGAAGTGGCAGTATTCCCAATCCGGCATCAACACCGCCGCTCGCGTGGTCGAAGTCGTCTCCGGCCAGGACTTCGCCACTTTTCTCGACCAGCACCTGTTCACGCCCCTCGGCATGAAGGACACCACCTTCTACCCGACCGATGCCCAGGCGAGGCGCATCGCCGTCTCCTACGCCCGGACCGACGCCGGCGAACTGGAGAAGTCCGGCCTGATGTTCCTCGGCCGCGCCCCGGTCACCAGCCGCGAGCGCTACCCGCGGGCCAACGGCGGACTGTTCTCCACCGCCGCCGACTACGCGAAGTTCGCCCGGATGATCCTCCGCGGCGGCGAGCTCGATGGAAAACGCTACCTCTCCGAAAAGTCCGTCCAACAGATGACCACCGTCCAGAGCGGCGACCTCGTCACCGGTTTCACCCCCGGCAACGGCTGGGGCCTCGGCTGGTGCGTGATTCGCGAACCGCAGGGCGTCAGTGCCGCCTTGTCTCCCGGCACCCACGGCCACGGCGGGGCCTACGGAACCCAGGCGTGGATCGATCCCGTCAAAAAGCGCGTCCACCTGCTCATGGTCCAGCGCGCGAACTTCCCGAACTCCGACGGCTCCGAAGTCCGCCGCATCTTTCACGACGCCGCCTCCCGTTGAGCTTTCTTCCGAACACGCTCCTCCGGTTCCGCATGATCCACGCCCTCTCCTTCCGCCTGCTCCTGCTGCTCGCCTTCCTCTCCGCCGCCCGCGCGGAGCCGGTGAGAATCCTGCCGCTCGGCGACTCGATCACGGAAGGTGGCGGCCAGCTTTGCTACCGTCCCGCCCTTGCCAAGCTGCTGAAGGACGCGGGGCACGAGGTCACCTTCGTCGGCCCGAAAGAAGCCCCCGCCGGCCTCCGCCATGGCGGCTACGGCGGAAAAAACGCCGGACAGATCGCGGAGCTCTACGCCGGCTTCCATGCCGCCACGCCCGCCGACATCGTGCTGATCCACGCCGGCCACAATCACTTCGCCGACGAGCAACCGATCCCCGGCATCCTCCGCGCGACCGACTCGATGATCGCCACCGCCCGCAAGGCCAACCCGAAGGTCACCGTCCTCCTCGCCCAGGTCATCACCAGCGGCAAGCTGCCGAAATACAGTTATCTTCCCGAGCTTGACCAACAACTCGCCGAACTCGCCGCAAAACTCCACCGCCCGGAACAGCCGGTCATCCTCGTCGACCAGGCCACCGGCTTCAATTGGAAGACCGACGCGGTCGCCGACCTCGTCCACCCGAACGCACAGGGTGCCCAAAAGATGGCCGAGTGCTGGTTCCGAGCCCTCAAACCGCTGCTGCCCGACAAGGAAGCCGGCTTCCCGCTGCCTGCCGACGAAACCGCCGCCCTCGCGCAAGCCACCCGCAAGATCACCTACAAGCGCGTCGGCAACCTCGATCTCGACCTTTATCTCTTCCAACCCGCCGGCCTCAAACCCGGCGACTCCCGCCCGGCCATCCTCTTCATCCACGGCGGCGGCTGGTCAGGCGGCCAGCCCTCCGCGATGGCGATGCATTGCGTCCACTACGCGAGCCAGGGCCTCGTCACCGCCACCATCCGCTACCGTCTGTTAGGCAACCGCACCGCATCCTCGCCCGCCGATTGCCTGGCCGATGCGAAGTCGGCGATGCGCCATCTCCGCGCCCATGCCGCCGAGCTCGGCATCGACCCGCGGCGCATTGCCGCGGGCGGCGGTTCGGCCGGCGGCCACCTCGCCGCGGCGCTTGCCACGATCGAGGGTCATGACGATCCGCAGGACGACCTCGCGGTTTCCTGCAAGCCCGGACTCCTCTTGCTTGACTACCCGGTCATCGATCTCGTCGATGCCTGGAAAGACGGAGCCGCCAAATGCCGCAAGGCCGGGCTCGATCCCGCGGAGTTCTCCCCCGCCCTCGCGCCGCTCGCCGCCATGCCTCCGACCTTGATCCTGGCCGGCGCCGACGACCCGATCTCGTCCGCCGAGAGCAACCGGCGCTTCGTCCGCGCGATGGCCGCCGCAAGCCGCGACGCCGATCTCTTCACCTTCCCCGGCAGGGGCCACGCCCTGTTCACCCGCCAGCCCGCCGACCCGCATCTGCAAGCCGTGCTCGGCCTCGGCACCCGCTTTCTCCAGACCCACGGTTGGCTCGTCAAGACCCCGCTGCCCCCGCTACCCGACGTGAAATTCGAACGGACCTCCAGCACCCTCTGAACCGGATTCCTTTCGACAGCCCGCCCGCCAGCCACGATACCCGCCGCGGATGAAGGTCACCACCACGCTCGCCTCCTGCCGCACGCCCGACGGCGCCCTGATGGTGCTCCAGGAGCACGACGGCCAGCATTACCTGAAAATCGGCGGCGTGCCGCTCATGAGCACCACCGCCTCTTACTCGGAGCAGCAGATGGCGGAGCTCGCCTGCTCCGCCCTCCCCGCGAAGCCGCGCGTCCTGATCGGCGGACTCGGCTTCGGCTTCACCCTGCGCCGCGTGCTCGAACTCTCGCCGCCCGACGCCGTCGTCGATGTCGCCGAGCTGCTCCCCGAGGTCATCGCCTGGAACCGCGAGTTCCTCCAATCCGTCAACGGCGGCCTGCTCGACGACCCGCGCGTCCGCATCCACGTCCGCGACGTCGGCGAACTCATCGACCGCTGCGGCCAGGACCGCTACCACGCCATCCTGTTAGACGTCGACAACAGCCCCGACCCGCTCGTCCAGCAGGGCAACGCCCGCCTCTACAACCGCGGCGGCATCACCCGCACCAAGTCCGCCCTCCACCCGCAAGGCCGCGTCGTCTTCTGGTCCGCCAACCGCGACAAGCACTTCGCGGATTCCCTCGGCCGGGTCTTCAAGCGGGTCGAGTGCGTCGGCGCCAAGGCCTACCCGCAGGCGAAGAAAATCACCCACACCCTGTTCGTCGCCGACCGGGACTGAGCGCAGTGGTTCGGGATGAGGCCTGGCACCCGGCCAGCAGCGCGGACGTCCCACGGTGCGCTGGCGTTGAAGCGCTCCAAGTTCCTCACGGGCGGGCGCGGCTCCGGGGCCGCCGCATCCGGACAAGAAAAGGCCGCGCGGGATCATCCCGCGCGGCCCATTCATGCCTGAACCGTAAAGATCAGTTGCCGCGGCCACGCCCGCCGCCCGGACCGCCACGACCTCCCCAGCCGCGACCTTCACTCTCGATCAGGCGCTGCTTGGCCTCGTCGTCGAGGACGGTGGACTGCTGGATGTAAGTGGTGGCCGCTTCCTTGTCTTCCTGCATCCAACGCATCGCGGCCATGCCTACGGTGCGGCTGCGGGCACCCTCGTCGGAGATCGACTCGGCGAGTTGGATCGTTTGCTGGGGAGTCGAGTCGCGGTTCGACCAGATATACGTGGAGGTCGCCTCGTCGCGCAATTCGCCCGCGGGCTGCTGCTGGATGAAGGCAAGCGCGCCGGCGCTATCCTGGGTCGCCCAGGTCGAGATGACGCTGCGGATCGCATCGTCCGGATCTTCAATCTCCTGCTGGGTCACCCAAGCGGCGGCTCCGGCGGGGTCCTTGCGGGCCCAGGATTCAGCGACGTCTTCGATGGCGCGGTCACGGTCGCGTCCGACCGGGATGCTGGCCACCTTGGCGGCCGCGCCCTGCGGATCGGTCGCGGCCATGCTCTCGATCGCTTCCGACATCGCGCGGTCGCGGGACTCGGCCGGGAGGCCTTGGATCCACGCTTCGGCGGCGGCGAAATCGGTGCTGGCCCACTTGCCGGCGATCTCGCCGTAGGCACGGGCCTGGTCGTCGCCGGTCAGGGTGGCGGCGACCTGGGCGGCCTTGACCGGGTCCTTCGATGCCATCTCGCTGATGACTGAATTGAGCGCGCCGCCCTTGTCGCGACCTTCGAGGCCGTTGGCCCAGGCGAGGGCCGCCTCGGGATCGAGCTTGGCCCATTCCGCGGCGATCACCGAGACTCCGCTCTCCCCGCCGCCGGGTCCGCGACCGCCGAATCCGCCCATCTGGGCGAACTCGCGCGGGTTCTCGCCGAAATATCTCGCCGCGTTCTCCGGGTCCACGCTGGCCCAGCTCTGGAGAATGGTCGGCCGGACGAACATGCCGCCCATCCCCATGGTATTGGAATACGCGAGCGCGCCGGTCGGATCCACCTCCGCCCAGCGGCCGAACAACAGGAACGAGGCCATGATCCGCTCCGCCATCGGCAGGCCGTCGAGCTTGCCCGCTTCGGATTCCAACTGGGCGGCATCCATGCCGGCGTAGAGGTCGAGCAGCGACTGCATGCGGGCCATCTGGCCGGGCTCGCGGAGGATGTCGTCGACCTTCTTCTCGCGTCCCTTGCCGGACTCGGAGCTTGCGGCCGAACCGGCGCGGCGCTGGCTCTTGGTGTCGGACATCGATTCGGTCTTGGCGACTTCCTCGGGCGACGGGCCGCCGGCCTTGCCGGCGAGATATCCTCCGGCAGCTCCGGCGAGCAGGGCTGCGATTCCAATGGTGGCGGTGTTTTTCATGATTTCGATCTCCAGAGCCGGGAAACCCGCCGTTGAAAGGAAGGTTGCGTCCGACCCGTCACTTAGATGGTTTGACCCGGAATTCCGGTTTCGGAGCCGTCCGTTCGCCCTTGCGTTCCAACGTTGCGAAAAAGGCCCCGAGGATCCGGTCGTTGAGCAGTTGCCGGTCGAACCAGATTTCCAGATCGACCGGTCCGGCGTCAAGATCCACCGGCACCCGGAACGAGGTCGCGCCCTGCTTGACCTCCATCCGCTGTTCCTCCTGCCCGGCCCGGATATGGACCAGCCCCGGCCGCAATTGCCCGAGCTCGCGGCGCTCCTCGGCGCTTGCCTCCGGCGGCATCAGGGAAAAACCCACCTCGTAGTTCCCCTCGCGCTCGACCTGCAGCTTCCAATGGCCGGAGGTGGAGGGCAACGCGTTGCGGGTCGCGGCGACCTGCGCTTTTTTCAGGAAATCCCGGATCTGCGAGTGGGCGAACTTTCCCTCGGCTCCGCTCGCCTCGGTCTCCTTCGAGGGCCACCAGTCGTGCGCCGTCAGGCGGACCAGCGGACAGGCCTCCGAGCCGATCACGTAGCGGACCGGTTCCCGGAGCACGGGCAGCACGCCCTCCCACCACTTGCCGTATTCGGTCAACAGCCGCTGGGCCTCCGCCGCTTGATCGGCGAAAAGATTCCGGGTCTGTCCGGGATCGGCGACCATGTCGAACAGCTCCAGCCCGACCAGCCGCCAGCGCGCGTCCCGCACCGAGAAATTCTGGCCGCGGAAGCGCCCCGCCGCCTCGTCCCCGTGCCAGCGGCCGACCTGGGTGAACAGGACGCGCTCTTGCGGGAACCCCGCCTTGCCCAGCAAGGGCTGCGCGAGGTCCATCCCGTCGCCGCGCCAGCCGAACGGCCGCGCGACGCCGCACAGCGAGGTCAGGGTCGGCAGCAGGTCGAAATGGGCGGCAATCTCCGGCACCACCTTGCCCGCGGCGATTTTCCCCGGCCAGCGGACGAAACACGGCACCCGCACCCCGCCCTCGTCGGGGCTGCCCTTCGTGCCTTTCATCCCGGCATTCGCGGCACCCACGGCCGACCCGTTGTCGGTCGTGAAAACCACGATGGTATTTTCCGCCGCCCCGCTCTTTTCCAAAGCTTCCATCAACTTCGCAAAGTTCGCGTCGATGTTGTCGATCATCGCGTGGAAGGCGTCTTCGGCCGCCATCTTCGCGCCGCGGACCGGCGGGATATAAGGTCCGTGCGGCGCGTTGGTCGCCAGATGCAGGAAGAACGGCTGCCGCTCCGCCACCCGCTCGCCCATCCAGCGGATCGCCTCGCCGAAAAAGACATCGGTGCAGTAACCCTCGGTCTTTTCCCAGCCGTCGCGGCGGCGGATCATCGGGTCGAAATAGCCGTTCCCCCAGTGGTCCGGCGTCTGGCCGATCCCGCCGCCGCCGTGCACGAACACGTCGTCGAAACCCCGGTCCTCCGGCCGGCACGGATAGGCGTCGCCGAGGTGCCACTTGCCGATAATCCCCGTCCGGTAGCCCGCCGCGCGGAACATTTCCGGCATTGTCGGGAGTCCCGGTTTCAACAGGCTGCGCCCCATGATGGTGTGGCTGATCCCGCAGCGGAACTCGTGCAAACCGGTCATCAGCGCCGCCCGCGTCGGCGCGCAGGTCGGGCTGGCGAAAAAGCGGTCGAGCGAGGTCGACTCACCGCGGAACTTGTCGAGCGCCGGGGTCTTTACTTTGGTGCTGCCGTGCGCTGTTAGATCCCCGTAGCCCTGGTCGTCGGTGATCACCACCACCACGTTCGGCCCCGCCGCGAGGACGGGTCCGAGCATGACCTTTGCGATTGCCACCAGCGCGATTGAACGGAGCATGGGCAAGCTTCTCCACCCGATGCCCGCCGACCGCAAGCCCTTCCGCGTCCTCTTCATCTGCATGGGGAACATCTGCCGCTCCCCCGCCGCCGAAATCGTGTTCCGCCGGCAGGTCGCCGAGGCCGGGCTGGCCGGGGCCATCGAGATCGATTCCGCCGGCACCATCGGCTACCACGCCGGCAAGGGCCCCGACCCCCGCATGGCCGACACCCTGCGCCGCCGCGGCTACCCGATCGCCGGGCGCTCCCGACAGGTCACGGGACATGATCTGGCGGACTTCGACCTGGTGCTCGCCGCCGACCAGGAGAATCTCGCCGACCTCCACCGACTCGACCGCAGCGGCGTGCACCGCGGAAAGGTCCGCCTGCTGGTCGACTACTGTGTTGAAAAGCAGGCGACCCATGTCCCGGACCCCTACTACGGCGGACAGCGCGGCTTCGAAGAAGTGGCCGACCTGGTGGAGGATGCCTGCGGCGGGCTATTGGAGGAAATCCGCAAGTCGATGCCCTGACCGATTTCCGGCCCGTCGATCCAGCGGGTGGTCGACGAAAGAGGGTTTTCACAGCGCTGTGCCCATGGTATTCAAACGCCGTCGGCCGGGTCATGTCCGCCGCGCCGCGTTCCCGCCAGCGCCATTTCAAGACCGCACGCCCTGCATCACCCCGACCCGCCCCACATCGCGCAGATGATCCCCGTCAAACCGCCTGAAAACGCAACGGCGGCAAGTCTCCTTGCCCTGCCGCCGGACCCTTGGGGTGTCCGCAGCGTGGAGTTCCGGGCGCTGGGGACCAACTGCTCGCTCAAGTTCCGCCACGAAGACGAGCGGACGTCGCTGGAGTTCGCCGCCCGGGCGCTCGGCTGGCTGCAGGACTTCGAAGCGAAATTCTCGCGCTACCGTCCGGATTCGATGATCTCCCGCATCAACCGCGGCGCGGGCTTGGACTGGGTCGCGACCGATCCGGAACTGGAGCACCTGCTCGACCTCGCGGAAGACATCTGGCGGCGCAGCGATGGCATCCTCGATCCGACCTTGTTGCCGCTCCAGCGGATCTGGGATTGGAAAACCGTCCATCTCCGGCTTCCCGAAACGGCCGACGTGAAGCGGGCGCTGGCCTTGACGGGGTGGCGAAAGGTCGAGCGGCGGCCCGGCGCGGTGCGTTTGCCGGAAGCCGGGATGGGCTTGGATTTTGGCGGCTTCGGGAAAGAACACGCGGTCGATCAACTGGCCCGGCTGGCCCGCGACCACGGGATCCGCGATGCCCTCGTCGATCTCGGCCGCGACCTATTCGCGCTCGGCGGGAACGGCCGGCATCCGTTCTGGCACGTCGGGATCGAGGACGGCTGCCATCCCGGAACCTGCTGGGGCGGTCTCGCGGTGAGCGGCCAGGGGGTTTCCTCGTCCGGCGATTATGCCCGCCACTTCACCCACGGCGGCATCCGCTACGGGCACATCCTCGATCCGCGGACCGGCTGGCCGGTCGCGAACGGCATGCGGGCGGTGACCGTGGTCGCGCCGACCTGCCTCGAGGCCGGGATCCACAGCACCACCGTGTTCGTGCTCGGAGTCCGCGAGGGGCTTCACCTTGCGTCCCTGGCCCGCGGCGTGGAGGTTTGCGCCCAGACGGAATCCGGCATCGAAGGCAGCCGCGCCTTCGGCCAATACCTTGTGAAAGCCGCATGAAACTCCTGAAGCCTGTAATCGCGGCCATCGCCGCCGCCCTGCTGCTGCCGGCCTGCTCGCCCGCCCTGGTGCGGGTCAAACCCTACGAACGGGGCACTCTCGCCCGGCCGGTGATGGCGGACAGCCTCGACCCGCTGGGCACCGCGATGACCGACCACGCCTACTTTTCCCGCGAAGCCAGCTTCGGCGGCGGTGGCGTGGGCGGCGGCGGCTGCGGCTGCAATTGAATTTCCGATGACCCGTTCGAACACCTTTCAAACGCTCCGTCACGTCGTGGCACGCCGCGGCCTGCCTTCGAAGCTCGGTTCCTTGCTGATGCTGTTCCAGCGCTCGCCGCTGGTTCAGATGCTGCTGCCGGAGGCGCGGGTGGCGGGCGGTGCCGGGCTCGGCGAGCTCACCAAGTGGACCGTCAAGGCAGTGGTGGGGCTGGGCACTTTCGATTCCGTGACGGGGGCGACCGAAATCGTGCAGGTGCAGCCGGAGCCCTTGGAAGGCGAGGTTCCCGCATGGACCGGCGGGTTTCTCAATTTCGTGGTCCAGATCACGGGAACCCCGACTGACGATCAGGTGAGCTGGAGCGTTGACGGACTTCCTCCCGGCCTGACGAACAGCGCCACGACGACCCCGGCGGTTCATGTGATCAGTGGAACTCCGACCGAAGTGGGTCAAACCACCGTCAACATCACGGCGTGGGAAAAACCCAACCAGACCGGTTCCTCGTTCTCGCAGGAGTTCCTGATCATCGTCGCCCCGGGAATCATCACGACCCAACCCGCTTCCGTGGTGATCGCGAGCGGCGGCAACACCATCTTGAGCGTCGCCGGCAATCCCGCCGGGGGCACGCTCAGCTACCGGTGGTTCCAAGGAACTTCCGGGTTCGGCACCGAGATCGGCGGCAACCAAGGAAACAAATCCACCTTGTCGATTTCCAACCTGAGCACCACCACGCGCTACTGGGTCCGCGTCACCCAAGGCGGCATCACCCAGAACTCCAACACCGCCACGGTGACCATCGCCACCGCGCCGGCCATCACCGATCAACCGGTTTCCACCAGCATCCCCAGCGGCGGCTCCGCGCAACTGAGCGTCGGCGTCTCCGGCAACGCGCCGTCGATCCAGTGGTATCGCGGAGCCTCGGGTATCACCACCGACCCGGTTGCCGGCGCGACCTCCGCCATCATCACCACCCCGGCGCTCGCCACCACCACCTCTTTCTGGGCCCGCGCCACCAATCCGGCCGGCTTCGTCAATTCGAACGCGGCCGTCGTCACGGTCACCGCCGATCCCTTCGAGGAGTGGCGGACCGCGCAATTCAATTCCGCCCAGCTTGCCAATCCCGCGATTTCCGGCGCGACCGCCGATCCGGACGGCGACGGGAGGCCCAACCAAGACGAGTATGTCTTCGGCACCCTCCCTCTCAACCGCGAGCCGGCACCGCTGGCGATCACCGTCACCCCCGGCAGCCCGGTGTCGCTGGCTTTCACGGCCAAGCTGGCCAGCGGCGCGGGCTATGCGGGGAAATCCCGCCGCTATGCCTTGGAATCGAGAACCGACCTGGTCACGGGCGGCTGGACACCGGTCACCGGCTTCGAGGATATCGCGGGGAACAACCAGCTCGTGACCCACCTCGCCGCGGGCGGCGCGCCGCGGGCTTTATATCGGCTGCGGGTGTGGCTTTCACCCTAAGGCAGGCAAGACAGGGCACCGGAGATAAAGCCCTCACTCGGTGGCTCCGGTGGGGATCGCCCCGCCTGCCGGCGGATACCGACGTCAATCCTTAACCGTTGATTTTCCGGGTCAAACATACTTTCCGCTCGCAACTGGCGGATCATTCTGGCAGAAGGTCGTTTCACCCGTCGCGCCGCCCCCACCTCCGCGCGTCCCCCCCGCGGAGCGGTTACCCTTACAACCCGCCGCCATGCACCGTTCCTTTTGTACTGCCACGCTCATCGCTTGCCTACTCGCCCCGGCCCGGGCGGACCTCGACCTTGACACCAATGGTTTGGGAGATGTCTGGGAAGCCAAGTTCAAACCCGCGATACTTGTCCCGTCCGAAGACAAAGATGGTGACGGGAGGACCAACCGGGAGGAGTTCGAGGCCGGAACCGATCCTTTACGGGCCGACGATGTCTTTGCCATTCGCGAGTTGAAGCCAACGGCCGGCGACCTCGAACTGAAGTGGTCATCCCAAGCCGGGAAACGCTACCAACTTCAAACGACCGAAACCCCGGGGGTCCCCGCGTCGTGGCAGAACATCCCGGGCCAGCATGCCGGGAACGATGCGGATCTCACGGTTTCCACTCCCCGACCCGCCGCGGGCACGGCCTTTTTCCGGGTGATCGCGGCCGATGTCGACAGCGATGGCGACGGGCTGACCGATTGGGAGGAAATCCAAACTGGATCCAATCCCCTCGGCGGTGCCGACCTGGCGAAACTCACCGCCGCGCTGCAAAGCGAATCGGTGGTATCGATCTCGGCGGTCGACGCCGAAGCCACCGAACCCGTCAACAACCCCGCCGCCGACACCGGCAGCTTCCGGGTGCGCCGCAGCGGCGGGATCAGCCGGATCACCGTCAACCTCGCGGCGAACGGCAGTGCCAGCGCCAGCGATCACAGCGGGCTGCCGACCACCGTGACGCTTCCCCTGTCGGTCAACGAGGTGTTGATTCCACTGACGCCGCTGGCCGACCTCGCGACCGAGTCCGACGAACTCGCGGTTCTGTCGGTATCACCGGGTGCCGGTTATACCGTGGCCTCGTCCACCATCGCGGGCGTGCTGATCAAGGACCTGGTGCAGCCGAACGGGACCGGCCTCCGGGGCGAATACTGGGATCACCCGAACAACACCCTCAACGCCCCTTACTTTGGCGGAGCCGCCCCGCTTCCGCCGACGCTGACCCGGATTGATCCCCAGGTGAATTTCAACAACGCCGTGGTCGCTTGGCCGGGTGTCGCGCCGATCACGGTCGGCACCGCCTCGGATTACTTCTCCACCCGCTGGACTGGCGAGGTCCTGCCGGAGTTCTCCCAAACCTACACGATCTACGCGGATGGAAACGAAACCCTCCGCCTCAAGATCAACGGTCAGGTCGTGATCAACAACTGGCCCGTCGTTACCGACCTTCCGGAAACCCCCGAGAATGAAAACTGGCCGAACCGTCTCAACGGGGTTTCCGGCGAGGCCTCCGCGGTCTTCAATTTCGAAGCCGGCAAGCGCTACTCCGTGCTGCTGGAGCATTACAACAACAGCGGAGGTCACCGGGCGATCCTCTCCTGGCAATCGACCAGCCAGGCGAAACAGGTCATCCCCCAGACCCGCCTCTTCCCGAACACCCCGCCGCGAATCCATGCCGCCACGGAGGCCTTGACCTTTGTCGGCGGACCGGTCTTCAGCTACCCGCTCCTCACCAGCGGATCCCCGACTTCCTTCTCGGCCTTGAATCTGCCTCCTGATTTCCAGATCAACCCGTCCACCGGCGAGATTACCGGCGCGCCCTACACCCCGGGCGAATGGCGGGTGATGGTGACCGCCACCAACGCGTATGGCTCCGGTTCCGCCTTCCTCGACATCACCATTCTCCAGACCAGCGGCGGGATCACCCGCGAGTTGTGGACCGGCGTCGCGGGTTCCGGTCTCGCCCAGATTCCTTTGAGCCAGCCACCGGCCCCGAGTTCCCTGCTTTCGTCGCTGGAAGCGCCGGCCGATGCCGGCGATGACTACGGGGTGCGCCTCCGCGGCTTCCTGACCGCGCCGGAGTCCGGGGACTACCGGTTCTACCTGCGGGCTGACGAGGCGGCGGCCTTCTACCTTTCCAACGACGCGGAACCCTTGAATTCCTGGAAGCGGGCCGAACTGACCGCACCGGTCGCTTCCACCGATTGGGCCACCGCCGCCCCGTCGCCCCTCCTTCGCCTGGAGGCCGGCAAACGCTACTACCTCGAGGTCTTGCACAAGGAAGGCAGCGGCAGCGATCACCTTGCCATCGGCTGGCTGAAGCCCTCCGAAATGGCCAAGCCCGCACCGGTCATCGCCACCGTGCCGGGACACGTGCTGACCCGCTTTGAAGATGTCACCCTGGGAAGCTGGCCGGTCTTCACGCCGCCCGCACCAGCGCCGGACTGGACAACGGATCCCGCCGCTTCCAACACCCAGGCCAAAGCCGCCGCCCGCTTCCTCCAACAGGCGACCTTCGGCGCCAGCCCGGCGGACATCTCCGCCCTTCAGGCAATGCCTTCTTTCGAGGCCTGGATCGATGCCGAGTTGCTGAAGCCCGCGACGGACCACCTGCCCTACGTCGAGCAATTCCGAACCGTCACCAATCCGAACAGCCCGACCTACCCCGAGACCCTCTCCTATAACTCCTGGTGGAAGCACTCGATCCAGTCCGACGACCAACTCCGCCAGCGGGTCGCCTTTGCGCTCAGCCAGATCATGGTGGTCTCCGGAAACGTTCCGCTGGATGACCGCGCGGACGCGGTCTCGGACTACTACGACATGCTGCTGGCGAATGCTTTCGGCAATGTCCGCGACCTCCTCGAGAACGTCACGCTGCACCCGGCGATGGGCCGCTACCTCGACATGCTGCGCAACGACAAGCCCAGCCTGACCGCCGGACGCATCCCGAACGAGAACTATGCCCGCGAAATCCTCCAGTTGTTCTCGCTCGGACTTTACCGCATGAACCCGGACGGTTCCCAGATGCTCAACTCAAAAGGCGAGCTGATCCCCGTGTATGACCAGGAGGCCATCATCGGCTACGCCCATGTCTTCACCGGCTGGGACTACTTCTACACCGGAAACTATCGCACCACCCTGGGTGCCGGATCCAACTGGATCGATCCCATGCGCGAAGTCCCCGCCCGCCACTACACCGGCAGGAAGCGCCTGCTCAACAACGTCGTCCTCCCTGGCATCCCGTTGCTCAATGGCGCGCCGCTCAATCCTTACGGCGATCACAGCGGATCGACCATCGCCGACAATCCCGAGTTCCAGGCGCTGCCCTCGCTCGAACTGGATGCCGTCCATGACCAGATCTTCCAGCACCCCAACATCGGGCCATTCCTTTGCCACCAGTTGATCCAGCGCCTGGTCACCTCGCATCCGAGCCCGGGCTACATCTACCGTGTCGTCAGCAAGTTCAACGACAACGGCTCCGGCGTCCGTGGCGACTTGAAGGCCGTCATCAAGGCCATCCTCCTGGACTACGAGGCACGCTCCACCGTCGTCGCGAACACCGAAGAAAGCTTCGGCAAGCAGCGCGAACCGGTCCTCCGCGTGACCCAGCTCGCCCGCGCCTTCCGGCCGGCCAACAGCTTCGCAGGCACTTACACCCAGGACGGCGGCCTGATCAACGTCAACACGGGGGCCTTCAGCCACCGCATGAACAACAACCAGAAGGCGCTCCTCGGCTTCTCGGGGGCTGGAGTCCAATCCCACGATAGCGGTGACTACACGGTGATCAACACCCCACCACCGACCACGAACACCTACACCGTCCGCACCCGCGATGTCATGCGTGGAACTTGGTCGATCCCTGCAGACTCGACGGTGATGACGGTAACGACAGCCGCCAACCACGGCTCCGCGAACGGACAGTCGGCCTATCTCCGATTCCGCACCGGCAACAGCCCCGTGACCGATGGCGTCTATCCGCTCGCCCTCCTCGTCACTGACGGTGTCACCAGTACCACCAAGTTCACCTTCGCCGTCACTGCCGACCCCCTCGCCCGCAGCGGGGAGATCGACGCCGCCTGGCTCCGCGGAAGCTACAGCCAGAGCTACAACAGCACGACTGGGGTTACAGTCCTGACCGTGACCTGCGGCACCCTGCCCGGCCAGGTGGTGGGTAACAAGCTGACCATGAGCTTCATTTCGTCCAACACCTTGTCAACGCCTCCGAATGGTGTCTACACGATCGCGACGATCAGCGCCACGGAACCCCGGCGCTTCACCCTCACCCCGGACAGCGGGACTCAATCCTTGCTCAACAGCAGGGCCGGCACCTTCAACGCCGCACCCCACACTCCAATCCTCGACCGCGGTGGTGATGTCACCTCGGGCTATTCGGACTGGAACGTCGGAAACACCGACACCGTCCTCGGCCAGACCCCGCTGGGCGCCCCCACGGTCTTCAACTTCTTCGAGCCGACCTACAAGTTCCCCGGGGAGCTCGCGGATGCCGGCCTGACCACGCCCGAATTCCAGATCAGCTCCGACACGAATGTCGTTCGCCAGGCGAATTTCATGTTTGGAGGAATCTACAGCAGCTCGTCCAGCTTGACCTCGGGAGGATACTCCAACGGCTTCGGCAGCTTCCGTGATGGCGCACACGACATCATGATGGATTTCTCACCCTGGATGGGACCCCGGACCACCGGCACCGACTACCGGACGAACACCGTCAATCTCCGCGACTTGATCCGGGAATTCTCGAAACTGCTCATGGCCGGCCAGATGAGCCAGGCCATGGAGGATCAAATCTACAATCACGTCACCAACACCGCGAACGTGGCGTACAACGCCACGACTTCGACCGACTCCGAAAGACGGAACCGTATCCGCGGCATCCTTTACTTCATCGCCGTTTCCCCCGAGCACGCGATCCAACGCTGAACCCTACCAAAGCCATGTCCAACCTCGACCAGGACCGCGCCCGCCTCCTCCGCACCCGCCGCAGCTTCTTCCGCACCGTCGGCGGAGCCGCACTGGGATCCGCCGCCATCTCCAGCGCTCTGCGGGATTTCCGGCTGATCAATTCCGCCCTCGCCCAAGGTCCCGGTGCTGGCGGCTTCAACGACTATAAGGCGCTCGTCTGCATCTTCCTCAACGGCGGCAACGACAGCAACAACCTGATCGTGCCGCGCGGCGCCACCGCCCATGCGAACTACGCTGCCATCCGCGGGAACCTGACCATCCCGGAATCCGCCCTGGTTCCCATCACGCCCGACAACAACGACGGCAATGAATACGGTTTCCATCCGCTCTGCACGGAAATGGCGAACCTCTTCCAGGCCGGGAAACTGGCCACGGTCTTCAATGTCGGCCCGCTGCTCTTCCCCACCACCCGGGTGCAGTACCAGAAAAAGACCATCGCCCTGCCGCCCCAGCTCTTCTCCCACTCCGACCAGGTCACCCATTGGCAGACCTCCCTGCCCGACCAACTGCCGCGCTCCGGATGGGGCGGCCGCATCGCCGACCACCTGCATGCTTGGCAGGACAACCCGCTCATGGACCCGGCTGATCGTGCGAAGATCGCCCTCTGCACCAGCATCGCCGGATCCAATACGTTCGAGGTCGGAAACAGCATCCAGCAGTTCCACGTTTCCACCAGCGGTGCCGTTGTACTCTCTGGCGCCGCCACCGGCTCCGCCCGCGAGAATGTCGTCAAAAGCATCGCCAACCTGCAGGGCAACAACCTCCAGGCCAAGGCCTTCGGCGACGTGATCGACAACGCCATCGCCGCCGGTGCCTTTCTGAACGACGCGATCGGTGAAACAGCCCCCCCCGTGTCTACAAACCCAAACTCGTTCTGGAACACGCCGTTCCCGAGCGGCTCGCTCGGTGACCAGTTGAGAATGGTGGCCCGAATCATCGCAGGACGGAAGGAACTCAAGATCAAGCGCCAGATCTTCTTCGTCACCGTGGGCGGATACGATACCCACACGTCGCAGATGGGTGCCAACAACGATGCCTTGACCGGCTCCCACGCCAACCTCCTTGGAACCCTCAGCAAGGCCATCGGCGCCTTTCAAGCCGCTATTGAACAAATCTCCGCTCATCCGGTCCTCGGCGACGGCCCGGCCACCAACACCAAGGTGGCCAACAACGTGGTCGGATTCACCATCTCCGACTTCGGCCGCACTTTCCCGACGAACAGTCAGGGCAGCGACCACGGCTGGGGCGGCCATCATGTTGTCTTCGGCGGCAATGGCAATCCCACCACCGGTGCCGTCATCGGCAAGAAAACCTACGGCCGCTTCCCGGTCCACCAGATCAACGGGCCCGACGACACCAGCACCGGCCGCTGGATCCCGTCGACCAGCGTCGACGAATACAGCGCCACACTGGCGAAATGGTTCGGCGTGTCCCCCACCTACATGCCTGACGTCTTCCCGAATCTCGATCGCTTCGCACAGCCCGACATCGGATTCATGAGGTCATCATAAAGCCTCCCGACCGATGAGAGCCTTCGCCACCGCCCTCCTCGCCATCCTGCTGGTGGCGCTCCTGCTCTGGCGCCCCTGGGAGACCGCTCCGCTTGACGAAAGCCAACCCGCGGCGTCCGTCAGGACCGTAGCCGTGCCACCATCCCCGCCCCAGGCCGGGTTACCCATCGAAGAACCCGAAGTAGCGCCACCCGTCGCCCCCCCGGCCGAGCCGAAAGGCCTGACACCCCAGGAGATCCAGTCCGTCCGCGACGCGATCGACAACCTCGAATTCGTCTTCCGCGACTTCGCCACGGCGGTCGGAGGCAACCCGGTCGGCACCAACGCCGAAATCACGGCCGCCCTCCGCGGCGTCAATCTCAAGCAACTCAAGCTCGATCTCCCGGCCGGCTCCAGCGTGAACCCCGCCGGGGAGTTGTGCGATCCCTGGGGAACCCCCTGGTTCTTCCACCAGCTCAGCAGCCGCAAGATGGAGATCCGCTCCGCTGGTCGCGACCGGCAGCTTTACACCGACGACGATTTCGTCCGCTAGACCACTCAGCTCTCCGTGCTCCGATGCCGGAGGGGTCCCGACGGCGTGCGGTTCCCCGCAGGAAGAGCCCCCGGCGCGCCGCTCGGAGATCCTCATTGACCGTTGGAAGCAAAGAAGATAGGAACATCTCCACTTTTTAAAGGGTTCACCTTGCCGTGGCCGTCTTCCGATGTCTTTGGCATCATCCTACCCGGTTGATTCTCCCCAAATCCCATGAAAACCCGTCTCCTCGCGATTGCGCTGTTGTTGGCCACGGTGCCTCACTTGCTCGCCGCCGACCCCGTCCCGCCGCCCTTGCTGGAGATCTCCTCCGGCCTCCCCGGCCAGCAGGTGCGCCTTGAATGGCCCGCCGAAGCAGGCCTCCGCTATCTCGTTGAGAAGTCCACTTCGCTTGCCCCGGCCGATGGCACCGCGGCCGGCCCTTGGGCCCCGGTCGCCCTGGTCGAGGCCACTTCCTCGGAAGCCGTCTGGCTCGATCCCGAGCCGACGACCACCCGCGCTTTCTATCGCATCTCCGTCCCCGGGGCGGAAATATTCTCACTCTCCCCGCCGCTGCTTTCCACCACCGGCGGCACCCTCCTCGTCACCGGCCAGCGACTTCCGGCCGGCAGCTCGCTCACGCTGGAAATCACCGGACTCGGGCAAGTCTCGGCACCGCTCGAACTCCTTGCGCCCGGCCATTGGCGGGCCGTGTTCTCGTTCACGCCACCCCTTAGCGCCGGAGTGCATATCACGAGCGTCACCTGCACCGACGGCAGCGGTCTCGCCCTCGCCACCGCCGGCCAAGTCATCACCGTCACCGAATCCGGACGCGCCACGGACGCGCCGTCATCCGTCCCGCCCGCCGCCCCGGTGATCCCGACACTCGACAGCTCCAACCCCATCCCGGGCATCGGCATCGTGGTGAAAAGAAACAAGGGCTTGAGCCGCATCGCTTCCGGCGGGGGTGACGATTGCGACGACCGGGACGAATTCCCCCTCTCGGGTCTCATGCCCGCGGCGAACTTCCTCGCCATCAAGACCAAAGGCACCGGGGCAGACGCAAACCGCGTCTTCTCTCAAGGCCCAGACGACGACGGCGACGGCGACGACAGCCTCTCGCTGCCGTCCGCCGCCCGGATGGCCATCAAAACCAAGGGCACCGGCGCCGCCCACGGCAGGATTTCACCCGCCGCCTCCAGCCTCCCCGGCGAAGTCGCCTTCCACACCTGCCCGATCGAGGTCGTCTCCCCCGCCGGTCCCTCGCTGGCCTGGGTCTGCACCTATCGCTCGATGGTCCCCATCTCCTCGGGCCATGGTCCCGGCTGGGATTTCTCTTACAATATCTCGATCACGCCGATCCCCGCCAACTCCGGCAATCAGGCCCCGCGCCTGCTGATCCGCGATGGAGGCGGACGTGCCGACGTCTTCCACCGCCAGCCCGACGGCAGCTACCGTTGCGACGGGCTGTTCCGCGAAGGCCGTTTCACCGGTAATACTTTCACCCTCACCTTTGCCGACACCGGCACCTGGAATTTCCTGCCGCTCGATGGCTCCCCCGCATCCGGTAAGATCTCGACCATCACCAGCCGCCACGGATTGTCCCTCACTTGCATTTACGATACCTCCGGCCTGCTCAGCCAGGTCAGCGATTCCTCCGGCGGCCGACTCTCCGTCAGATGGTCCCCCACCGGGCAAATCTCCAGCGTTTCCGACCAAACCGGCCGCAGTGTCCAGTTCACGGCCTTCGGCGGCGAACCGGGCGGCAACCCTGGCGACCTGAAATCCATCTCCAGTCCGCGGCTTCCCGGCATCCCGTCCCTTGTCGGTGATCTCTCCTTCACCTACTCCAGCGGCTCCGCCGACCCCCGGCTCAACCACAACCTGCTTTCGATCACCGCCGGGGCCAACCGCCTGGTCGAGGCCTACACCTATTCGGGCAGCAGCAACCCCACCGACATCGCCTACGACACCTGCACCGGCAACAACCGCCATCGCATCGCCGGTGAAGCAGGCCCCGACCACCGCACTCACTTCGAGACCCTGCCTTCCGGCGACTACCTGATGAGCGAGCTCGATGAAGTCGGCCGCCTCACCCACACCACCTTCGACCGCCTCCACCGCGCCCGATCCGTCCGCCAGTTCACCGGTTTCGCCCCTCCCGGCGTGCTTCCCGTCGCCGCCCCGCTCAGCGGGAAAATCCGCCCCGGCGACCCGGATTTCTTCGAAACCACCTTCGCCTGGAATGCCGATCACCTCTGCACCCGCGTCACCCACCCGGACGGCACCAAGGAAGCCATCACCCACGACCGCGAACTTCGCCCCGGCTGCCCCGTCACCGAGCGCGGGAATCCCCGCATCTTCACCCTCACCTCACCGCTCGGCGAAGTCCGCAGCGTGTCGTGCGACTACCTGCCCCGCTTCGGCACCACCGAATCCGCCCGCCCCGGCAATCCGATCAAAGGCATGACCGTGAAAGGCGGCAGAAACCCGGGCGGCGACATTGTTCACCAGAACCGCCCCGGCAATCCGATCAAAGGCATGATCATCAAAGGCGGCAGAAACCCGGGCGGCGACGTCGTTGCCGTGGTCCGGTCGTCCGGCAACGTCGACCAGGACTGCGACGGCATTTCGGAGGATGCCGCTCTGCTCTCGAAGAAGGGTTATGACTACTATCAGGCGCAATCCGATCTCAAATCCTCCGCCACCTGCCTCCTCGCCCCGCCCGCACCGTCGTTCCTTGATCCCGTGGACGACGATTGCGATGGCGATGACCCCTCCGCGATCGTTGCCTTCCTGAGCAAGAAGGGCTACGACTACTATCAGACAAGGTCCGGCTGCAGCTTCGTCACCCGCGTTCTCACCTCGCACGGCCAGACCTTCGCGTGGTCGCACAACGAGCGTGGAGACATCGTCAGCCGCAGCAGCCCGATCCCCGGCCAAGGCACGCTTTTCCAATATCTGCCCGACGGCCGTTGCCGCTCCGTGACCGAACTCAATGGCAATGGAGTCCCCATGGAAGTGACCATCGCCCACGGCCCCGGCGGCATCAGCGGCGTCACCCGCCAGCGCGGCGGCGCCCCCTCTCTCACCACCACCTTCGTTCGCGACGATCTCAACCGGATCACGCACATCTCCGATCCGCTCTCCCGGCAGTGGATCCTCAGCTACAGCCCGGAGGGCCTCTGCACCCAGGTCAGTTCCCCGCCCGTACCCGCGCCGATCGTCCTGAAACTCGCCTACGACCCCGCCGGCGAGCTCGCCCGCTGCGACCTCGACCACCTCGACGCCGCCGGCGCACCCGTCACGGCAAACCCGGCCTACTCCACCTTCATCGTCCGCAACACCCGCGGCCGCCTGCTCCGGATCGCTCGGGAAGAACGCCCGGTCGATGGCTCCTCCACCCTCGATCCCGCCACCCTCGGCATCGAGAATTTCAGCGCCATCGATATCACCTACGACGCCTCCGGGGCCTGCATCGCCCTCACCACCCCCGCCGCCTGCCGCGGCCAGACGACCGACGCCGTCACTTCCTTCGTCCTCGACGAGCGCCGCCTGCTCCATCGCCGTGTCGACGGCGGACTCGGAAATCCCGACGCGGTCACCACCGAGCATGACTACAGTCCGCGCGGGGCCCTCACCCGCATCGCCACCATCGCGTCCGGGGTTCCCAGCCCCCCAACGCTCTACGCTTACGATGGCTTCAATCGACTGGCATCGGTCACCGATCCGATGGGCAATCAAAGCACCTTCGAGTATCTTCAGGACGGCTCGGTCATCACCGAGCATTTCGGCGAGCTGATCGACGCACCCGGCGATAGCAACAACATCCTGCTCGCCCGCAGCACCGTCCGCACCCGCGGCGGAAGGGAGCAGTGCGACGATAGGGATCCGGTCCACAGCGGCGCGCTCTTCACCCGCCACTACGCCCACGTCGACACCCAGATGGTCGAGCGTTTCACTCCCGGCTCCAGCGCCCCCGCCGTCCTTGAAACCACCACCGTCCACCGCTCCCCCGCCGGACTGGTCACCCACATCGTTTGCAACGGTGACACCCGGGGCAGCTACGAATACGACGATCTCTTCCGCCTCGTCGGCATCTCCGATGGTTCCTGCACCCTGTCCTTCACCCTCGACGGAAACGACCGCCTGGTGGTCTGCGGCCGGACCGACCATTTCCGCGCCGCCGGAATTCCCGACAAGGCCTTCACCACCACCTGCGTCCGCGACGCCCTCGGCCGTGTCACCGCCTGCACCGACGGCGCCGGCAATACGACCCTCGCCACCTTCGACTCCCTCGGCCGGACCACCTCCCTCACCCGGCCCGGCCGCGCCACGGTCCACCACGCGTACGACGGCACCTCCGCCACCGGAGATCCCGTGAGCGTGCTGGTCACCTGCGACGTTTCCGGCACCGGTACCGCCGAAGTTCTTTCCAGCTCGCTCGTCCGCAACGGCGAACTCCGCCGCACCACCGACTCCTACGGTCATAGTACCCTCTACACCTACGACGCCCTCCATCGCCTCACCCGCTGCGACTTGCCGGACGGCACCTTTTCCACCACCCGCTACGACAGCCGCGGTTTCGAACGGCAGGCCGTGCTGCTGGACCGGCGGGTTCACCAGCTCGGGCACGACGCCCTCGGCCGGATCACCACCTCCACCTGGAGCGACCTCCCCGCGGGCGTCCTCCCGGTGGGCCCTTCCACCTTTGTCCACGACGGGCTCGGCCGCCTTGTCAGCACCACCCAGGACGGCTCCACCCTGTCCTTCACCTATGATTCCTGCGGCAACCCGCTGACCGAAACGTCGAATATTCTCAACGTCCAGCGCACCGTCCAGCGCAGCTTCAGCCACCGCGGCCGCACCGGCATCACCTATCCCGACGGCCGCCGCTTCGTGGAAAGCCGGGGTGCCCTGGGCGAGTTGCTTGCCATCTCCGCCGTCGATCCCGTCGGCGCGCCCGTGCAACCGCCGGTCGTCGCCTACAGCCACGTCGGCCAGCGCGTCCACACCGCCACCCAGGCCAATGGAACCGTCACCACCCACACCTATCGCGGCGATGCCGACGTCACCACGGACCATTCCTTCGACAGCTGCATCCGCACCGTCACCCGCGACGCCTCCTCGGCGGTGCTGTCCGATGTCGCCGTCTTCCGCTCGCCCGACCAGTCGCCGGTCCGCTGCGAATCGCTCTTCAGTTCCGCCGCCGACGGCCCCGGCCGCTTCCAGACCTTCAGCCACGATGCCTTGGGACGCCGCCTCTCCTGCCTCACCGAGCGCCGCGAGGTCACCGGCGGCCCCCTGATTGTGGAAGACAATGTCGCCTATACCCTCGACCTCGAAGGCCGCCGCCAGCTCGCCACCGGCGGCCAGGATCCGGGCCCCTATTCGCAGAACAGCAAGATCCCTCCGGGCGACCAGCAGATGGGCCAGTATTCCACCTGGCCGGGCGGTGACCTGATTTGGGATGACACCGGCAATCTCAAATCGATCCACCGCGGTTCCGTCATGCAGGTTTCCTCCTATGATGCCGAGGGCCGCTTCGTCGCGTGCGACAATCCGCTCACCGGCACGCCCGTGTGCAGGGTCACCTACGATGCCCTCGGCCGCACCTCCAGTCTCACCGTTCACCGCGGCGGCGGCCTGCCAGCGGTCACCACCCGTTTCCTTTACGACGGACTCTTCTGCATTCAGGAACTCACCGATCCCGGCGGCACCGGCCCGCTCGAGCCCGCCCTCACCTTCGTCAGCGCCGGCGGTCTCAAAGTCTGCATCTCCACCCGCGACGGCAGCCTCTACTACCCGCACTCGTCAGGTGGTTCCCACCGCTACGGAGACGGGGGCGGCGGCGACATCACCTACATCGGCCCCTGCGATGCCAGCTTCACGGCGATGACCGGCTCCAACGGCGCGGTGGTCGAACGCATCGCGTATGACGACGCGTGCAAGCCGGTCTTCCTCGACGGCAGCGGCCAGCCCACGCCCTCCGGAACCTCCATTGGCCCGCTCCGCTGGATGACCCCGGAAAGCATCTGGGAAGCCGGCTCCGGGCTCTACCTTTGCCCCGACGGCACCTTCTGCCCGGACTTCGCGTCCGCGGCGTCCTCCCTCATGGGCGGCGGCCACGTCACCGTGCTCAAGGCTGCCGCCAAGGGCGAGCCTGCCAGCGGCCAGGCCACCGGCAGACGGTGCCACAGCCCCTTCGGGATTGCCCCGGGTCTTGGAGAAGGCTCCGGCGGCATGGCCACCGGCAAGCGCACCCACGGCCTCCCCACCGGCCGCCGCGGTCACGTCACCGTCCTCAAGGCCGCCGCCACCGGTGGCGGCGGCGGCAGCAGCGGCTCGAAGGGCGGGGATCACAACTCCACCCGCTCGAACAAGACCGCCAGTTGAGCTCCGGACCAGCGGCGGCTACTTTTTCTTCGCCTGATTCAGCGCCTGGCTGAACCAGTCGTTGGTCCCACCGCCCTGCGGCGGCCGGGAATCGCGGCGCGGCTCCGGCCGCGAGCCCCGGTTGTCGCCACCGCCACCGCCACCGGCCGGCGCGCGGCGCGGCTCGAGGTCCGGCTTCGATTTCATCGAAAGCGAGATGCGGTTCCGCGGGAGGTCCACCTCCATCACCGTGACCTGCACCTTCTGCCCGACCTTCACCACCTCGCTGGCGTCGCGGATGAAATGATCCGCCAATTGGCTGACATGCACCAGTCCGTCCTGATGGACGCCGACATCGACGAAGGCCCCGAAGGCGGCGACGTTGGTGACGATGCCGGGCAATTTCATGCCCGCTTTCAAGTCGGTCGGCTTCTCGACGCCCTCGGCGAACGAGAACAGCTCGAACTGCTTGCGCGGGTCGCGGCCCGGCTTGGCGAGCTCGGAAAGGATGTCCTGCAGCGTCGGCAAGCCGACGTCGCCGTCGACATACTTCTTGAGGTCGATCTTCTTGCGCAGCGCCTCGTTGGTCATCAGGTCGGCGACCGCGCAGCCGGCATCGGCCGCCATCCGCTCGACCAATGGATACCGCTCGGGGTGGACCGACGAGGCATCGAGCGGGTGCTTGCTGTCGCGGATCCGCAGGAAGCCGGCCGCTTGTTCGAAGGCCTTCTCGCCGAGCCGCGGGACCTTCTTCAACTCGTCGCGCGACGTGAAGCCGCCCTTCTCGGTACGGAAGGCGACGATGTTCTCGGCCAGCGAGGCGTTGAGGCCGGAAACATAGGCGAGGAGCTGCTTCGACGCGGTGTTGAGCTCGACCCCGACCGCGTTCACCGAGTTGGTCACGGTGTCGTCGAGGCTCGCCTTGAGCGCGCGCTGGTCGACATCGTGCTGGTACTGCCCCACCCCGATCGCCTTCGGGTCGATCTTCACCAGTTCCGCCAGCGGGTCCATCAGGCGGCGGCCGATGCTGACCGCGCCGCGGACCGTGACGTCTTCATTCGGGAACTCTTCGCGGGCGACATCGGAGGCCGAGTAAACGGACGCGCCCGACTCGTTGACCATGATCACCGGGATCGAGGACGGTAGATTGAGTTTCTTCACGAAGGCCTCGGTCTCGCGGCTGGCGGTGCCATTGCCGATGGCGATTGCCTCGATCTTATGCTTCCCGATCAAGCCGGTGAGTTCCACCGCGGCTTCATACATCTGGTTGTTCGAGCCGGCGGTCGCGTAAAGCACCGTGTGGTGGAGCAGCGCGCCCTGGGCATCCAGCACCACGGTCTTGCAGCCGGTGCGGAAGGCCGGGTCGATCGCCAGCGTGCGCTTGCGGCCGAGCGGCGAGGCCAGCAGCAGTTCGCGGAAGTTGTCGGCGAAGACTCGGATCGCGGTCTCGTCCGCCGCCTTCTTGCCGGCGAGGCGCATCTCGGTTTCCATCGAGGGCATGAGGAGCCGCTTGCAGCCGTCTTCCACCGCGAGGCGGACCTGCTCGGCGGCCGGGCCGCGGCCGGTGACCCACTCGGGCTCGGCGAGGCGGCTGACGCGGTCGAGCGGGACCTCGATCCGCAGGATCAGGAAGCTCTCCTTCTCGCCGCGACGGATGGCGAGCATGCGGTGGGACGGGATCGTTTTGAACGGCTCGCTCCACTCGAAGTAGTCGCGGTATTTCGCCGCCTCGGGGTCGCTGTCTTTCCCATACATCACCTTCGAGGCCACGGTCGCCTCCTCCTCGTAAATCCGCCGCACCCGGCCGCGCAGCGCGGCATCGTCGGCCACCCGCTCGGCGATGATGTCGCGGGCCCCGGCCAGCGCGTCCTTGGCGTCGGGGACTTCCTTCTCCGCATCGACATACTTCGCCGCCTCATCCACCGGATCCGCGGCCTGGTGGGCGAGCAGCCAGTCGGCAAGCGGTTCGAGACCCTTCTCCTTCGCCTTGGTCGCCCGGGTGACGCGCTTCGGCCGGAACGGCGCGAAGATGTCCTCCAGCACCGTCATCGTCAGCGCGGCATCGATCTTCTTCTTCAGCTCGGGTGTCAGCAGGTTGCGTTCTTCGAGCGACTTGAGAATCGAAACGCGACGACCATCGAGTTCGGCAAGCTGCACCATCCGGTCGCGCACGGCCTGGATCTGCACTTCATCGAGCGAGCCGGTGGCCTCCTTGCGGTAGCGGGAAATGAAGGGCACCGTCGCGCCTTCTGCTAGCAGCTTGGCGGTCGCGGCAGCGGAACTGGCGGAAATGCCAAGCTCCTTGGAAATGGTCGCAATGTGCAGGGCGGCTGCTTCGTTCGGGACGTCACTCATGGTCGGACGGCGAAACTACAGCCTCCCCCGGAGCGGTGGCAAGCAGCGGGAAATTGCAAGGCCAAGTCGCGCAATTTTTCCAACCGCATGCTTCCGAGCCGCCTTCAGGGCCACACTGCCGATTCTCCCGTGAAAAAAGGGCGGTGACCGAAAAATTGAGACCGCCGCGGTCGGGAAAATGGAAGCACTGCCGCTTCCCGAACCGGTCTTTCCTCTCTCCGCCCGCGGCAACTTGTTTCACCAAGATGAAGCCCCTGGCGACGCCGGTCAGACCCTCCGGCCACCGCTCGCAGCCTCTCAGGCCGGCGACGGCGAAGCACTTTTGCAATTGCTGCACGCGAGGATCAACGAATCCGGCACCGACCACTTGACCTTCGCAATCCGCTGCCATTCCTCAGCCGAGGGCCCGATTTGGAAAACCACCGCGACTCAGTGATTCGCCAGGCGGACCGGATCGCCCGGTCCGGTGCCTTCGGTGCCTCGGCGCGCTTGAACCGCCTGTTCAAATACACGCTGAGCGAGTCGCTGGCAGCGCGTGGCTCGCTCATCAACCAGTATTCGATCGCGTTTGATGTTTTCGACCTCAAGAAAGATTTTGATCCCTCCTCGAACGCCACCGTGCGGGTGCATGCCACGAAGTTGCGACGGGCCCTGCAGCTTTATTACGCCGGCCAGGGTGCGGAGGATCCGGTGAGGATTGAAATGCCGCCGGGCTCCTACGCACTCGCATTTTCGGCGATGAAGGTGCCCGGCCGCGGATTGCCGGACTCCGGTGGCCGCCGCCCGGTAGTC
>CAMCYK010000041.1 GCA_945883695.1 Akkermansia muciniphila
GAAATGATCGCCGCCCGCGCCAGCGCCATCCTCCTGTTGAGCCACCTCGCCGGGGTGGCGGCGGAGGAGGTGCCTGCCTTCCGCACGGACATTCTGCCGATCCTGACCCGGGCCGGTTGCAATGCCGGGGCCTGCCACGGGGCGGCCAGCGGCCAGGGCGGCTTCCGGCTCAGCCTGTTCGGCTACGACCCCGAAGCCGACTTCGAACGCGTGACGCGGGAGTTCGGCGGGCGGCGGATCGATCTGGCGCGGCCGGAAGACAGCCTGCTGCTGCGCAAGGCCTCCGAAACGGATGTCGACCACGAGGGCGGCCGCAAGTTGGGATCCGGCTCGCGGAACTTCGCGTTGCTCCGCAACTGGATCGCCGCCGGCGCTCCGGCCGGGCCGCCGGACTTGCAGGTGACCGGCATCGCGGTCGAGCCGCCCGATCTTCTGTTAGAAACGCCCGGGGAATCGCGGCCGCTCCGGGTGACCGCGACCCTGTCGGACGGCTCGAGCCGCGACGTTTCGGATCTCGCGCTCTACACCTCCAACGACGATGCCGTGGCGGAGGTGACGAAGAGCGGCACGCTGACCCTGAGCGGCCGCGGGCTCACCAGCATCATGGTGCGCTACGGCGGGCAAGTCGCCGCGCTGCGGGTCGCGGTGCCCCTCGATGGGCCGGGCCCGCGCGACGGGGAGTTCCCGTCCGCGAACTTCATCGACGACGCCATCCGCGCCGGTTTCGTCCGGCTGCGGGTCACTCCCGCGCCGCTCTCCGACGACGCGGAATTCCTGCGCCGGGCTTACCTCGAGCTGGCCGGGCGCTTGCCGGGCGAAGCCGCCACCCGGGCTTTTCTAACAGAACCCGATGCTCCGGACCGGCGGGCGCGGGTTATCGACGGCCTGCTCGCCAGCGACGGGTTCGTGGATTTCTGGACGCTGAAGCTGGCCGACCTGCTGCTCTTGAACGGCCAGGGCCCCGCGGCGAAAACCTGGCACGCCTGGCTCCGCGAACAGGTCGCGGCCAATGCCCCGTTCGACCGGATCGCGCGCGAACTCGTCACCGCCTCCGGCGAGCCGGCGCGGAACGGTCCCGCCGGATTCATGCTGCTGGCCTCCGACCCGCGCGATCTGTCGGAGCACGTGGGCCGGATTTTCCTCGGCGCGCAGATCGGCTGCGCGCGCTGCCACGCCCATCCGTCGGACCGCTGGACCCAGGACGACTACCATCGTTTCGCCGCCTTCTTCGCCCGGGTCACCCGCGACGGCGGAGTGGTCCGCGCCGGCGATCGCGGCGAGGTCGATGACCCGAAGACCGGCCGTCCGCTCGCGCCACGGGCGCTCGGCGGACCGGCGATCGTGATTCCGGAAGGCGCCGACCGCCGCCTCGCGCTGGCCGACTGGATGACCGATCCGGCCAACCCGTTCTTCGCCCGCACCGTGGTCAACCGCGTGTGGAAGCACCTGCTCGGCCGCGGTCTGGTCGAGCCGGTGGACGACCTGCGCCCGACCAATCCCGCCAGCCACCCGGAGTTGCTCGACGCGCTGGCGGCGGACTTCACCGCCCATGGCCACGACCTGCGTCGTCTGATCCGGCTCGTCGTCACCTCGCGCACCTGGCAACTCGCCTCGCGCGGCGGCTCCGCCGAACCCGCCGCCGGGCGGCTCTTCGCGCGGGCCCTGCTCAAGGACCTGCCGGCCCCGGTCTTCGCCGACGCCGTCGCGCAGGTCACCGGCGTGGCCGATCACTTCGCCGGCTATCCCGCCGGTACTCGTGCGGTGCAGCTCGTCAGCCCCGCCACGCCGTCGGCCGCGCTCGACGTGCTCGGCCGCTGCGACCGCAAGCGCTCCTGCGACGCGTCCTCCGTCACCGGCGGCGGCCTCGCGCAGGCCCTGCATCTGATCAACGGCAGCACCATCAATGACAAGCTCGGCCGCGGGCTCGCCGCGGAGTTGCCCGCCCTCGCCAACCGCGAACTTGTCGAGACCCTCTACCTCCGCGCTTTCAGCCGCTTTCCCACCGCCGCCGAGATCGCCGCCTGGGACCCCGCCCTGCCCTCGGGCGACGGCCGCGCGGATGCCGTCGCCGATCTCCTGTGGGCCTTACTCAACTCCCGCGAGTTCGCGGTGAACCATTAGATCACTCATGAATCCGCGCAACTCCAGCCATCGCTGCGAAGGCATATCCCGCCGGGACTTCCTGCATCTGGGAGTGCTGAGCTCCTTCGGCCTGAGCTTGCCCGGCCTGCTGCGGATGCAAGCCGCGGCGGCGGAAACGGGCAAGCCCGCGGCACGGGCGAAGTCATGCATTCTGATCTGGCTGGACGGCGGGCCGAGCCACCTCGACCTGTTCGATCCCAAGCCGGACGCGCCGTCGGAGGTGCGCAGCCAGTTCAAGGCGATCGGCACCGCCGTGCCGGGCGTGCAAATCTGCGAACATCTCCCCCGCACCGCCGCGCTGATGAACGAGGTGGCGCTCATCCGCTCGCTGACCCACGAGCTGGGCAACCACGACACCGGCTCGCGCTTTCTTCTAACAGGCCACCGGCCCGTGCCGGCGATGGAGCATCCCAGCCTCGGCAGCCTGGTCTCCCATGCCGCCGGAGCCGGCGGAACGATGCCTCCCTACGTGGCGATCCCGCACGACGGGGTCGGCGGCGATTCGAACGCGGCGCGCTCGGGCTACCTGCCGGGGGCCTTCGCGGCCTTCAGCACCGGCCGCGATCCGTCGCGGGTGGACGGCTTGCAACTCCCGGAAGGCGTCGGCTTCGAGCGCGCTGCCCGGCGCCACGCGATGCTGGAAAAAATGGACGCCTTGTCACGGCAGGTCGAGCAAGGCCCGGGCACGGCGGATCGCGACGCCTACTACGAGCAAGCGTGGCGGTTGCTGTCCTCGCCGGAAGCCAAGGCGGCGTTCGACCTGTCCCGCGAAGCCCCGAAGAACCGCGAACGCTACGGCCCCGCGAACATCGGGGCGGGCTGCCTGCTGGCACGACGGCTGGTGGAAGCCGGCTCGCGCTTCGTCACCGTGGTCGACCCCGGCTGGGACATGCACCAGCAGATCTTCCGCGAACTGCCGGACTCGCGCTTTCCCGGCAGCGGCAAGCTGCCGGCGCTCGATCGCGCCTACTCCGCCCTGCTGACCGACCTGCGCGAGCGCGGTTTGTTGGAATCGACCCTCGTCGTCCTGATGGGCGAGTTCGGCCGCACGCCGAAGCTCAACGCGCTGGGCGGCCGCGACCACTGGCCGCGCGCCGGCTCGGTGCTGATGGCCGGCGGCGGCGTGCGCGGCGGACAAGTCATCGGCGCGACCAATGGCTTCGGCGAGTTCCCGGTCGACCGGCCGGTCGGGCCGCCGGACCTCGCCTGCTCCATCTTGAAACTGCTCGGCGTCGACCCCGGCGCGGAACTCGTCACGCCGGCGGGCCGGCCGATGAAAGTCATGGCCGACGGAAGCTTTATCCGGGAGTTGGTATGACCCGCATCGCGTGCGTTCTGGCGTGGCTCTGCGGGTGGTCTGCGCTTCACGCCACGCCGGTCACCGCGCTGGCCTTCAGCCACGACGGTGCCGCGCTGGTCAACAACGGCGACCGCGTCGTCGAAGTGCGCTCGCCGAAGGACGCGGCGGTGCAACGCCGCATCGAATGCGCGCTGCCCAAGATCAGCGCCCTCGCCTTTTCGCCCGACGGCCGCTGGCTGGTCGCGGCCGGCGGCGAACCCGGCCTGCGCGGCGAGGCGATGTTGTTCACATGGCCCGGCGGCGTATTGAAACATCGCTTCGGCCAACACGCGGACCTCGTCACCGGCGTCGCCTTCGACCCCACGAGCCGGCGGCTCGTCACCGCTTCCGCGGACCATGACGCGACGGTCTGGTCGCTCGATCCCGAGCGCCCGCCGACTGAAAATTTCACCCTGCGCGGCCACTCCGCACCCCTGCTCGCGGCCGCCTTCAGTCCGGGCGATGGCAGTATCGTCACCGCCAGCGCCGACCGCTCGCTGAAAGTCTGGTCGGCGGCCGGGGGCAAGCTGCTGCGCTCGCTCGGCCAGCATACCGAGGCCGTTCACGCGCTGGCCTTCCGTCCGGCGGTCGAAGGCCCGGCCACCTGCGCGAGCGCCGGCGACGATCGCACGGTGCGACTTTGGCAGCCGGAGATCGGACGCATGGTGCGCATCGTCCGCCAGCACGAGGGCCCGCTGCTGGCGCTCGCATGGTCGCCGGACGGACGCCACCTGTTCTCGGCCGGCCAGGAAGGACTGATCCGCCGCATCGACGGTGACAGTGACGCGGTCGAGCGTGAGTGGCGCTCCGGCAGCGGCTGGATCTACGCCCTCGCCGCGAGTCCCGATGGGGCTTCCCTGGCCGCCGGCGACTGGTCGGGCAGCGTGACCTTGCACCCGTTGCACGATGCCGGGCCCGCCGTACTTCTCGCAGGAACCGCGGAATCCGAAATCGCCCCCCACGGCGGCGGCAACGTGTACGCCCCGGAAGTGCATCGCGACGGCGAACGCTGGCGGATGTGGTATGGCGGCCAGGGCAAGGACGGGCACGACCGCATCCACCTCGCGGAGTCCGTCGATGGCACAACGTGGCAGAAGCGCGGCGTGGTCCTAGACCGGGGCGGCGCGAACCATGTCAACGACCCCAGTGTCGTGCGGGTCGGCGGGCGGTGGTGGATGTTTTACACCGTCGCGGAGACCGGAGAAATGGACGAAATCGCCGCGGCCACCTCGGCGGACGGGGTGCAATGGGAACCACGCGGCGTGGTGCTCAAACGGGGCGACGGCCTGGCTTGGGACTCCAGGAAAGTCGGCCGCCCGTCGGTGCTGCACGAAGGGGGAGTGTTCCGGATGTGGTTCGACGGGCAGCCCGGCGACGGGGCCGTCGCCGCCGGCGAGCCCGCGGCGGCGATCCGGCGCGAAGGACGCGCCGTCGGCTATGCGGAATCGCCCGACGGCCTCGTCTGGCAACGCCGCCCGCTGCCCGTCCACCGCGAAGGGGCCGGGGCGGTCCACGTCGCCCGCGACGGAACGCGGCTGATCATGACAATCGAATCCCACGGCGGCACCCGCTGGGCCAGCAGCACGGACGGACTGCGATGGGAGAGCCGCGGCCTGCTCCATCCGCTGAGCGGCAGCCCCGCCGACCGCTTCGGGCACGTCACGCCCTTCTTGCTCACCACCGGCTCCACCCCGCGTCTCTTCTTCGGTGCCGCCTCCCGCCCATCGTGGGACGGCAACGCGATCTCCGCGACCGACATCGTGCTGCCGTGACAGGGCGGGCCTCGCCGCAGGATGGGCTTGCCCCGCGCCGCTCGATCATCACATCTCCCTCCACCCGATGAACCTCGCCGCCTTCTACCACGACCAGCTTTTCAATGACTGCCTGCCTTTCTGGTTCCCGCGCGCGGTCGATGCCGAACACGGCGGTTTCCTCCATTGCTTCGACCGCGACGGCACGCTCGTCGACAGCGACAAGTCGGTGTGGGCCCAGGGCCGGATGAGCTGGATGCTGCTCACGCTTTACCTCGAGCACGAGCGCCGCCCGGAGTGGCTGGCCTGGGCGGAAAGCGGCCTGCGTTTCCTTGAGGAGAAATGCGTCGATCCCACCGACGGCCGGATGTTCTTCCACGTCGCGCGGGACGGCACGCCGCTCCGCAAGCGCCGCTACGCCTACAGCGAAAGTTTCGCCGCCATCGCCTTCGCGGCCCACGCGGCGGCGGCGAACGACGGCGACTCGGCCGACAAGGCGCGCCACTGGTTCGAGCTCTTCACCGACTGGAACTTCACCCCCGGCCGGATCCCGCCGAAGTTCACCGGCGCGCGGCCGATGGAAGCCCTCGCCCCCCGGATGATCACGCTGGTTACCGCCCAGGAACTGCGCAAACACCTCGGCGAGGACCGCCTGCTGACCCGCTGGATCGACCGCTGCCTCGATGACATCGAGCGGCTCTTCGCGAAGCCGGATCTCAAGGTCGTGATGGAAGCGGTGGCGCCCGACGGCTCGGTCTCCGATCACTTCGACGGTCGCCTGCTCAATCCCGGCCACGCGATCGAAGCCGCGTGGTTCGTGCTCGAGGAAGCCGCCCACCGGAAGGACTCGCGCCTCCGGCAGCTCGGCTGCGACATGCTCGACTGGATGTGGGACCGCGGTTGGGACCAGGAACACGGCGGTCTCTTCTACTTCCGCGACCTCCACGGCAAACCGGTCCAGGAATACTGGCAGGACATGAAATTCTGGTGGCCGCATGACGAGGCGCTGATCGCCACCCTGATGGCCCACCGGATGAGCGGCGACCCGAAGTATCTGACCCGGCACGAGCAACTCCGCGAGTGGAGCTTCCGCCATTTCGCCGACCCGGAGCACGGCGAGTGGTTCGGCTACCTGCGCCGCGACGGCGTGCCTTCGAGCACGCTCAAGGGCTCGCTGTGGAAGTCGTTCTTCCATCACCCGCGCGCCCTCTGGCGCTGCCACGGGCTGGCTTTGGAATCCGCGCTTTGACCGCTTGCCGTCGCCGCCCGCCGCGGCGAGGGTGAGATATGCCGGAAGAAGAACCCCTCCATGACCCCTGGCTGGTCGCCGCGTGGCCCGGTATGGGTAGCGTCGCGCTCGGCGCGGGCTACTACCTGCTCGCCAAGCTTGGCATGCACCTGCTCGACGAGCTCCCGGCGCGCGAACTGTTCGACCTTGACCACGTCGACGTGAAGGACGGCCTGATCCAGGTCGCGCCGCTGCCCCGCAGCCGCTTGTTCTGTTGGAAGGACCCGCAACAGCGGCACGACCTGATCGTGTTCATCGGCGAGGCCCAGCCAACCGCGAAGAGCGGGCTGATCTGCCGCCAGCTGATCGACCGCGTCGCGCCGCTCGGGGTGAAGAAGGTCTTCACCTTCGCCGCGATGGCCACCGACATGCGCCCCGGCCAGGAGGGCCGGGTTTTCGGCGCGGCGGTCGACCGCGGGACGCTGGAGAGCTTCAAGCAACTCGACGTCCAGCTGCTGCAGGGCGGCCAGATCAGCGGCCTCAACGGCGTGCTGCTGGGCGTCGCCGCCGAGAGCGGGATGAGCGGCGGCTGCCTGCTCGGGGAAATGCCGGGCATGTTCGCGCAGCTCCCCTTCCCCAAGGCCTCGCTCGGCGTGCTCGAGTTCTTCGCGACCATGGCCGGCATAGAAATCGACCTGCGCGAACTCCAGGGCCACGCCCGCGACGTCGAGGGCAAGCTCGCGGGATTCCTGCAGAAGATCGAGCGCGCGATTCACGAGGTGGAGGCTCCGGAAGCCGCGGAGCCGCCGGAGCAAGCGCCGTCCGGATCCAAGAAACCACGGCTGGAAGCGGCGGACCGCCAGCATCTCGAGCAGCTCTTCACCGAGGCCGCCCGCGACCGCTCCCGCGCCTATTTCCTCAAGCAGGAACTCGACCGCCTCCACGTGTTCCCGGAATACGAGGACCGCTTCCTCGACCTCTTCAAGGAGCCCGGACCGCCCTGAGGGCCGGCGGAAGCGATGCGCGGCAAATCGCAAGAAACACGGGGCGGGGACGGCAGCCCTCGCCTAAGATCAAGAGCATGAACAACAAGCAGACCGAGGAGTTCCGCAAGCAACTGATCGAACAACGCGAGCAGATCGTCGCCGGCTGGGCGGACGAGGAAGAGTCCGCGGGCTAACAGCATCACTTTCAGATTGAAAGAGAGGCGGCCGGACCCGAGTTAAGGGAGCATGCTTCGTCCGCTCTCCTTGCTCATCGTCACCGCTTGCATCCCCGTGGCGGCGGAGCCCTTGCAGTTCAACCGGGATATCCGGCCGATCCTTTCCGAAAAGTGCTTCGCCTGCCACGGCTTCGATGCCAAGCATCGGGAGGCCGACCTGCGGCTCGACGAGCCGGCGGCCGCCTACCAGACGGACAAGCACGGCAACGCGGCCATCGTCCCCGGCAAGCCGGACGACAGCCTCATCTGGTATCACATCACCAGCACCGACGAGGACGAGCTGATGCCGCCGCCGGACTCCAACAAAAGCCTCAGCGCTGGCGAGAAGGCGACGCTGCGGCGCTGGATCGAGGAAGGTGCCTCCTACCAGAAACACTGGGCCTTCGAGGCTCCGAAAAAGCCCGCGGTGCCGGAGGGCGGCGGAGCGGAAATCGACCGCTTCATCGCCGCGCCCTTGACCGCCGCCGGCAAATCCCTTTCGCCGGAAGCCGACCGCCCGACGCTGGTCCGCCGGGTCAGCATGGCGCTGCGCGGACTGCCGCCGGCGATCGAAGAAATCGACACCTATCTCGCCGACCCGGCACCCGACGCCTATGAAAAAATGGTCGACCGTTTCCTGGCATCGCCCCACTACGGCGAGGAAATGGCCCGCCACTGGCTGGACGTCGCGCGCTACGCCGACACCCACGGGCTGCACCTCGACAACGAGCGCCAGACCTGGGCCTACCGCGACTGGGTGGTCGGTGCCTTCAACCGCAACCTGCCCTACGACCGCTTCACCGTCGAGCAGCTCGCCGGCGACCTGCTGCCGGAGCCGACCCAGGACCAGTTGATCGCCACCGGCTTCAACCGCTGCAACGTGACCACCAGCGAGGGCGGCAGCATCGATGCGGAGTTCGTGTTCCGCTACGCGGTCGACCGCGCCAGCACCACCGCCCAGGCCTTTCTCGGCCTGACCGCCGGCTGCGCGGTCTGCCACGATCACAAGTACGATCCGATCACCGCGAAGGACTTCTATTCGCTCTACGCCTTCTTCCACTCCAATGCCGATCCGGCGATGGACGGCAACGCCATCCTGACCCAGCCGGCGCTCAAGGTGAAGCCGCCGGATTACGATGCGAAGATGCAATCGTTCGCGGAGCGCGAGGCGCATCTTAGAAAGGCGATGGAGGAGCGGGCCGCCACCGTGACCTATCAGGATCCCGCCGGACTTGAGCCGCGGCCGCCGGTGACCACGGTCGAGCAGGTGTGGTTCGAGGACAGCTTCCCGCAGGGCGCGGAGGTCGGCAGCACCGGCCATCCCCTGACTTATGTCGACACCCCGGTCGCCAGCGGCACGAAGTCGCTGAAGCGCGGCGGCCCCGGGGTAGCGCAGGATTACTACCAAGCCGGCGCGACGCCGTTCGAAGTGCCACAGGACCCGGTGTTCTTCGTCCATGTCTATCTCGACCCCGCCGATCTCCCGGACGAGGTGATGATCCAGTTCCATAGCGACCAGTGGAAACACCGCGCGATCTGGGGCCAGGACCTCATCGAATTCGGCGCCAAGGGCACGACCGAGCGCTTCGTCGCCGGTCCCCTGCCCGAAGCCGGAAAATGGGTGAAGCTCGAGGTCCCGGGATCCAGCATCGGCCTCGCGCCGGGCACCAGGATCACGGGCTATGCCTTCACCGTCCACGGCGGCACCGTTCACTTCGACAAGCTGGGCGTCAGCGGCCGGACCGATCCGGCGGCGGACCCCGCCCTCTCGCTCGCCGCCTGGCGCGCGGCGCAGGCCGGCAAGGACACGCCCGGCGCGCCCGGCGACATCAACGCTTGGCTGAAGGAAGGTCCCGACAAGCCGCGGACGCCGGAGGAACTCAAGCGGATCCTCGAATACTACGTGCAGCAGGTCTGCGGCAGCACCCGCGGACATTTCGCCGCCCTTCACGAGCAACTGGCGGCGGTCGCGAAGGAACGCGGCGACTATGACGGATCGGTGCCCTCGACCTTCATCTTCAACGATCTCCCCCAGCCCCGCGAAAGTCATGTGATGGTGCGCGGCGAATACGACAAGCCGGGCGAGAAGGTCGAACCCGACACCCCCGCCGTGCTGCCCGCCCTGAAGAAGGCCGGACCGCGCGCGAACCGGCTCGACCTGGCGAACTGGCTGGTCGCCCCGGAGAACCCCCTCACCGCGCGGGTCGCGGTGAACCGCTTCTGGCAGCAGGTCTTCGGCAGCGGCCTGGTCCGCAGCAGCCATGACTTCGGCACCCAGGGCGAATTGCCGAGCCACGCCGAGCTGCTCGATTGGCTCTCCCTCTGGTTCCAAGAGAACCGCTGGGACGTCAAGCAACTGATGCGGCTGATGCTCACCAGCGCGACCTTCCGCCAGCAGAGCATGGCCCCCGCCGACCACTGGCTGGCCGACCCCGCCAACCGCCGGCTTGCCCGCGGCCCGCGGTTCCGGCTCGATGCCGAACAGATCCGCGACCAGGCGCTCTTCGTCGGCGGCCTGATCCGCCTCGACATGGGCGGCAAGGGCGTGAACCCCTACCAGCCGCCCAACATCTGGGAGCCGGTCGGCTTCGGCGGCTCCAACACCCGCTTCTACCAGCAGGGCAGCGGCGACGCCCTCTACCGGCGCTCGCTCTACACTTTCCTGAAACGCACCGCGCCGCATCCGCTGATGTCGAACTTCGACGCGCCCAACCGCGAGCAATCGTGCATCGCCCGCGAGCGCAGCAACACCCCGCTGCAAGCGCTGCAACTGATGAACGATGTCCAGCACTTCGAAGCCGCCCGCGCCTTCGCCCAACGCATCATGAGCGCCGCGGCGACCCCCGAGCAACGGGTCGACTTCGCCTTCCGCAGCGTCACCGCCCGCCCGCCCGCGCCGGATGAATCCGCGATGCTGCTGGAGTTCCACCGGCAGCAACTGGCGAAATACCAAGCCGCCCCCGACGAGGCGAAGAAAGCCGTCACTTTCGGCGAATCCAAGCCCCCTCCCGACCTGCCCGAACCCGAACTCGCCGCCTGGACGCTGGTCGCCAACCTCATCCTCAACCTCGACGAAGCCGTCGTCCGCAACTGACCTCCGCCATGAATCCCTTCTTCGAACAGCAGTTGCTGCAAACCCGCCGCCAGTTCTTCGGCCAAAGCGGCATCCGCCTCGGCGGACTCGCCATGGCATCGATGCTCGGCGGCCGGACCGCCGGCGCCGCCGCGTCCGCCGTCCACCCGGCGATCGCCGGCCTGCCCCACTTCCCGGGCAAGGCCAAGGCGGTGATCTATCTCCACATGAACGGCGGACCGTCCCAGCTCGACCTGTGGGATTACAAGCCGGACCTCAAGCAGCAGTTCGACAAGGACCTGCCGAAGAGCTTCCTCGGCGAACGGATCACCACCATGACCAGCGGCCAGGGCCGCTTCCCGGTCGCCCCGTCCAAATTCAGCTTCGCCCAACACGGCCAGTGCGGCCGCTGGGTCAGCGAACTGCTGCCGCACACCGCGAAGATCGTGGACGACCTCGCGCTGATCAAAACCGTCCACACCAACGCGATCAACCACGACCCGGCCTGCACCTTCACCATGACCGGCTCCGAGGTCCCCGGCAAACCCAGCATGGGCTCGTGGATCTCCTACGGCCTCGGTGCCGAAACCAGCGATCTCCCGGCCTTCGTCGCGCTGATGCCGAGCTTCCCCAACGGTTCGAACGCCCAGGCGCTGTTCAGCCGGATGTGGGGCCCCGGCTTCCTGCCCGGCAAGCATTCCGGCGTCGTGCTGCGCGGCGGCGGCGACCCCGTGCTCTATCTCGAGAACCCGCCCGGCGTCGCCCCCGCCGACCGCCGCGCGATGCTCGACACGCTTGGCAAGCTCAACGCGCGCGGCTTTGACAAGATCGGCGACCCCGACATCCAGACCCGCATCTCGCAATACGAGATGGCCTACCGCATGCAGTCGAGCGTGCCGGAACTGACCGACCTCTCCAAGGAATCGCCCGCCAGCCTCGAACTCTACGGCGAGGACGTGAAGCGCCCCGGCTCCTTCGCCGCGAGCGCCCTGCTGGCGCGGCGGATGGTCGAGCGCGGCGTGCGCTTCGTCCAGATCATGCACCGCGGCTGGGATTCCCATGGCAACCTGCCGGGCGAACTCTCCGCCCAGTGCAAGGACACCGACCAGGCCTGCGCCGCGCTGGTGATGGACCTCAAGCAGCGCGGGATGCTCGACGACGTGCTGGTCATCTGGGGCGGCGAATTCGGCCGCACCGTGTATTCCCAAGGCACGCTGACCGCCGAAACCTACGGCCGCGACCACCACCCGAAAAATTTCTGCATGTGGATGGCCGGCGGCGGGATCAAGGGTGGCGTCACCCTCGGCGAGACCGACGATTTCTCCTACAATCCGATCGCCGATCCGGTGCACGTCAACGAGATCAACGCCACCATCCTCCACTGCCTCGGCATCGAGCACGACCGCTTCACCTTCCGCTACCAAGGCCTCGACCAGCGCCTGACCGGCGTGGAGCCGATGAACGTGATCAAGCAGATCCTCGCGTGATCGGAGTGTCGTCGCGGCCTCAGGGTGCCGCGACTTTGAACTCGTGCTCGAGCGCCTGGAACAGGATCTCGCGGGACTTGGTCACGCCGTGAAGCATCCGGGTGCCGCCGACCAGCAATTTGGGCATCAGGTAGTTCAACTGGCCACTGTTGGTGACGTTGATGCGCTTGTAATCCAGCGCGTCCGCCGCCAGCACTTCGTCGATCCACGGGTCGGCCAAGGCATCCGGAGCAAGCGGCTTCCCAAGCAGCGGTGCCACCACCGCCCTCGCCTTGGCCGGATCGAGGGCCGGCCGCGCGAAGAGCGCGTGGTGAACCGCGGGAAACGAGGCGGGATCCGTCCGCCAGCATGCCAGGGCGAGCCGCGCCAACTCGCAGGCATGCGGATGATCGTTCAGATGCGGAGGCACCTCCGGATTGCAGGCGCGGTCGATCGGGGCCGGGAGCAGCACCACGCAGAGCTTACCCGGGTGCTTCTTTTGGAAAGCCTCGAGATCCTCGTGGAGATCGCGGCACGCGTTGCAGGCGTAGTCGAAGTATTTCACGGCCACGTGCGGGGCGGCCGGGTCGCCGAGGTGGGGCAGCAGGGCGACGTTGTAACGCTTGTTGCCAAGCAGCGTCACCTTGCGTCCCTCGCCGCGCTCGTGGACCGGCAGCGGCTTTCCCGGAGCCGCCGCGGGGCTTTCCTTGAGCACGATGTCGGATTCCTGGTGGGTGTCGGGCACCGGCCCGAAAATCTGACCGGCCACCAGCACGCCGGTGGCGGCGAGCCCGGCCAGCAGGCCGTTCCTGAGATCGCCGCGCGATCCGCCGCCGTGATGGCGGAAAACCAGCACCGCGCAGGCGAGCCCGATCCCGTGGGCGGCGAGGCACCACGGGCAGAAGCTCCGCAGGACGAAGGCCTGGACGATGCCGAACCAGACCGCGGCAGCGCCCAGCGCGGTGCCCACCGCGAGCAGCGCCGTGCGCTGCGGCCGGAAGGTCAGGAACAGCAGCGCCGCGTAAAGCAGCAGCGACAGCGCGGTGACCGGGATCAGGAACCACTGCGACCAGCGCGATCCGAGCACGTTCGCGCAGCCGGTCCCCGCCCCGCAGCCGACAAGGTAGCCGATGGATCCCGTCGCCTTTTGCAGGAGGAGCCAGCCGCTGATGAGCAGCCCGCCGATTGAAGCCAGTCGCAGTGCCATGGTGGAGAGAATAGGACAAGGGTCACGGACAAGGACAGCCCTTCGTTTCCGGAGAAGACGAAGGGCTGCCGGCCGAGGTTCAGGTTGAACGACGTCTACGGGGCGGGAACATCCTCGATGAGGTAGAACGCCTTGCCCGCGGGCGGGTTCGGATCGGAAACGAGCGCGGTCGTGGCGGCCGGAGTGAACGGCACACCGACATTCACCCAGTCGTTGGTGAGGGTCAGGCTGCGGCGCAGTTGATACCGCTTGGCGGTATTGAAGCCCTGGACGGTCATCTCGAAGGCTGCTCCGTTGAAACCGCTGGCAACAACCACCAGATTCTCCGGTATCCCGGTGGTCTGATGGACCATGATCGCATTGTATTGAGATCCCAAACCCGAACTCTCGATGTAGATGTAGTGCCGGCTGTTGGTTGCCGTGAAAGTCCCGATGACATATTGGCCCGGGAAGTTCGTTTCGTTGCCGAAAGTCCCGGAGTTGAGATCCACGACCTCGTCCGTGAGATCGAAGGTGCCATAAGTCCAGACCCGGCCACCGGTGCCGTTGCGGGTGTCGGCCACCCATATCTGGATCCGGTAGCTTTCACCCACCGTCAGCCCGGGGATCTCGACGAACCTCGCGGCCGCGCCAAAGCTCCCGGAGTTGAGCAGGGTTTCGTAGTCGGGGTTGTTGCCACGATTGAACGGATCGAAGCCGGTGAAGCTCGCGCCCAGCGAAGGCCCGGGCTGGAACGTGACGCCAAGTCCCGGAACCGGCACCGGGGAAGCACCGCCGGTCCACGCGTGCGCCAGGAATCCACCCGTATTGAAGTCGCTGAGGTTGCCGGTGATGTTGGTGGCCACACCCCAATCCACCGGAGTGAAATCCGGCAACGAGAGATTGTCCTTGGGATCACTGCCTTTCGCGATCTCGAATCCATCGGAAATCTGATCCCCATCGGTGTCGGCCAGCCGCGGATTGGTGGTGTGGGTCTTCACCTCGGCCCCGTCGCTCAAGCCGTCATTGTCGCTGTCGGCGTCATTCGGAATGGTTCCGTTCTGGAACTCCTCGAGGTTGGTCAGGCCGTCATTGTCCTGCAGGTCCTCGGCCGCGTCGGTGTTGTCATTGGGATCCAGGAACGCGTAGCGGGCCTCGAAGAAGTCCGGCATGCCGTCGCCGTCGGTATCCTGGTCGACGCCGAAGAATTCGAGCTCGCCGAGGGCGTGCGTCGCGTTGGTCTGGGTCGCGGTGACCGAATAGCGGAACCAGCGGTAACTGGCCGCCGGTGCGGGCAGGTTGAAGCGAAGCACCTGGTTCCGGTTGGCTCCCCAGAACGCCGCGGACGTGTCGGCGTGGACGAAGATATCGGTGAAAACCACCCCGTCGTTCGATCCTTGGATCTTCCAGGCCCGCGGATCCCGTTCGGGCGAGTCGTTGGAGGAGGTCACCGTGAAATGCGTGAGCGCCACACCGTGCGACATTTCCACGGTCACGCTTTGCTCGGGAACCGCCACCGTGATGCCGTCGCAGCACCACTTGGCCTCGCCGCCGCCGACCTTGTTGTCGAAGACGTTGAGCGCCCCTTCGGTGGGCTGAAAGTCGGGCTTGTTGGTCGCCGTGGCGGAAACCCAGTCGAAGCCGCTGCCGGCCGCGGTGGCATCGCTGCCGTTGTTGTCGCGGTCGGTGATATCCCGTCCGAGCAACGAGGCGGTGCCGGTGCCGAGCGCCGCCACGGTCACCCCACCGGGGGTGCTGGTGTCGAGGGCGGGATTGGAGCCCCTGGCAACTTCATAGGCGTCGCGGAAAAAGTCGTTGTCGGAATCCGCCTGGTTCGGGTTCGAGCCATGCGTGTTGACCTCCGCCCCGTCGGTCAGTCCATCGGCGTCGCTGTCCTTCACGAAGGGGTTGGTTTTGTGGGTCTTCAACTCCGGACCGTCGTTCAATCCGTCACCGTCCGTGTCCATCAGGGTCGGGTTGGTTCCAGCCACGAACTCCTCGAGGTTGGTCAGGTCGTCACGGTCCTGGTCGGCAGTCGCGTCGCCAGCCACCGCGTCGCTGAGGAAAGCGGGATAAAGGTCCTCGTACAGCTTGGGAAGTCCGTCCGCGTCGGCGTCGGTGTTGCTCTGCACACCGAAATACTCGAGTTCCCCCAGCGCATGGTTCGCGCCGCCGGTGCTGAAGACGGCGTAGCGGATGAATTTGTAGGGCAACGCATCGCCAGGCAGGTTGACCCGCATCACCTGGTTGCGCGCGGTCCACAACGTCGCGTTGGTGAACGCGAAGCGGATGATCGGCGCGAAGGTGATCCCGTCGTTGGAGCCTTGGATCTCCCAGACCCGCGGGTCGCGCTCGGGACTGTCGTTGCTCGATGAAATGGTCAGATACTGGAGGCTCGTGTACTGGGCGAACTCCACGGTGAGGTTCTGCGGGGCACCGTTGCAGCACCACTTCTCCGGATCCCCCGCCACCTTGTTGTCGAAAACGTTCGCGGCCCCGCCGCTGGCGAAAGTCGCGGGCGAGGTGGAGGTGAGCGAAACCCAGTCGAAGCCGGTTCCCGCCGGGGTGGCGTCGCTGATGTTGTTGTCGGGATCGGTCAGGTCGGAATCCAGCAGCGGCGCGGTGCCAATACCCAGGAAGCTCAAGGTGGCGCTGTTCGGCGTGCTCGTGGCATTGATCGGATTCGATTCGGCCTGCACCTCGTAGCCGTCCGGGAAGATGTCGCCATCGCTGTCGGCGAGCAGCGGATTGCTGCCGTGAAGATTGACCTCCGCCCCGTCCGAGAGGGTGTCGCCGTCGCTGTCGAGCACCCGCGGATTGGTGCCCCGGGTGATCTCGGCCCCGTCGGGCAAACCGTCGCCGTCAAAGTCGGGTCCGGTCAGGTTCAGGCGCTTCTGGTATTCCACCAGGTTGCTCGCCCCGTCGGAATCCTGGTCGAGCGCGGCATCGGCGGCGTTGTTCTTGTTGAGGAACGCGTAGCTGTCCTCGATATGATCGGGAATCTTGTCGCCGTCGGTGTCCGGCGAGAGGTCGCGCAGCACGTAAGCGCTCACCCCGTTCTGGGCCTGCGCCACCCCGCGGCCATAAAATGTCTGGGTCGGGCCGTCCGCGGTGAAAGTGCCGATGACATAACTGCTCGTGTTCATCGCGAAGGTCGCCGTCTCGGTCCCCGCCCCGTCCGCCGGACTGTCACTCCACTCCATCGTGCGCCCGCCGCAGCAAGCCCGGTCGTCGGAGACGAACAACTGCACCTGATACTGGATCCCGGGCACCAGGCCGTTGACCGTGACATTCTTCGGATTCGCCCCGTCGGGGGCGAAGCCGTCCATCACGGCTTGGAAATTGGCATTCGGCGTCCCCGCCGGCACCCAGTTGGCCGCGTCGTAGAACTCGCCGCCGGTGGCGATGGCGCTGAGAACACCGACGGCGGCACCGGTGGTCATGTTCTCGAAGGTGATCGACTCGGCGCCCACCGGAACCGCGAACGGTCCCGCACCCGCACCGCTGCCCCAAGTGCCGGCATGGAACAGGGTACCGTTCAGGCTGATGGCGCTTTCATCGACGGTCTCGGTGGGACCGGTGGTCCAATTCACGGGCGCCGCTTGTGCCATCGCGAAGACGGCCGACAAGGCACCTATCAAACAATAGGTCGGGGTTTTCAAGGGTTTGGGTTTTTGGGTTATCCAAACTGCAGGATGCGAATCCGGGACCCGTCAAGTTGCTTTTACTTGACCGCTATTTATTCTCTCGTCGCGCGTGCTCCTACCGCGCGCAAATCCCGGGACCTTCCCGGACTTCGTCCGCCTCTCCCACCATCGGATTCGTCACGCGATTGGGATCGACCCGCGGAGATCGGACGAGTTGGCTGGTCCAAGCAATTTTTCCCAACCCGTTCCCATCATGAGTCCCGCCTTGCCTGCCCTTGTCGTGTTCGTCGGATCCCTCCATGCGGCCGAACCTTTCCTCGTCGCGCACCGCGGTGCGTCGCACGACGCCCCGGAAAACACCCTGCCCGCTTTCGAACTCGCCTGGAAACAGGGGGCCGACGCGATCGAAGGGGACTTCCATCTCACCGCGGACGGCCGGATCGTGTGCATCCACGACTTCGACACCGCGCGCGTCGCCGGCCGCAAAATGATCGTCAAGGACAGCACGCTGGCCGAGTTGCAAGCCCTCGACGCCGGCGCTTGGTTCAAGCCCGCCTGGAAGGGCACCCGGATGCCGACCTTGCGCGAGGTTGCCGCGACGGTGCCAGCGGGCAAGAAATTCTATGTCGAGGTGAAATGCGGGCCGGAGATCGTGCCCGCGATGCTGGACGACCTGGCGGCCTCCGGGCTCGACGACGAACAGATCGTCGTGATCTCTTTCAACGCGCCGGTCATCCAGGCGGTAAAGGAACGAAAGCCGCAGTACAAGGCCTGCTGGCTGTCATCGTTCGGCAAGGGGACGCCGCTCGACCCCGGCACCGGCAAGGTGCTTGCCACCGTGCGCGCGATCCAGGCGGACGGCTTCAGTTCGAAGGCCGACCCGCGGCTCGACGCCGCTTTCGTCAAAACCCTCCGCGACGCGGGCATCGAGTACCACTGCTGGACCGTGGATGATGCGGCCACCGCCCGTCGCTTCATGGAACTCGGCGCGTTGTCGATCACCACCAACCGCCCTGGATTCCTTCGCAATGCCTTGGCGGGGCCGACGCCCTGACCCATCCGGAAGAAACCGGCCTGGTGAACCCAAAAGACCCGCGATCCTCAACGAATCGCGGGTCTGGTTGGAGTTTTGGGTTTCCTGGAGATCAGATGAAGTGCGGCGGGCCCAACCCTCCCAGATTGAACCCGCCGCCTTCTTTCGGGGTCGCCAAGACAGTTAATCAGCTGGCGCGCCGCCCTCGAAATCTTTGTAATCCCCTGTCTATCAGATCTTTTCCGGCATGGAAGAATTGCCGCCTTGTTGCAAGTTGCACCGGAAGAGCGCAAGATGCATCGCCCGGCGATCGAGGGGAGCGGATGATCCACCGCTTCTGACCCCAATTCCAGTCTTGGGATGGACATCCCAACGAGGTGCCGCCAAGTGATCCGCACCCGGAGAAGTGGGGCCGTGTCTTCACCAGATTCCCTGCAAGCGCAACGTGCGGGCGGATTGCAACGAGGCGGCGCGCGCCCGTGCGAATTGAAATGCTTGGAGCGGGCCGCGCCGACCACAATACCGATCGCCCGCGGGCAACGAGGCTGGCCCGTCTTCTGCGAGAAGGATCCCGCCATGACCAAACAATCTTATCCCCCGCCGGGCCCGGGAGCCGGACCCGCCGCTGAACATTGCCTCCACGAACTCGCTGACAAGGCGAAGCTGCGCCTCGCCTCGCCCAAGCTGCTCGACCTCGCCGTGGCGGCGGTTGCGGGAGTGGCGTTGGGTTACCTGCTTTTCTCGCCGCGTCGTTCCCGCGGGCTGCGGGAAGTGTTGATGGGAACCGTGGTGCCCTTCGCGAAAGAACACGCGAACGACGCCTACGACGCGATCGCCCATAACAAGCAACTCGACAAATTGCGTCGCCGGGCATCGAAGATCCACGTCCCTTGGTAAGCCCCCAACCGATCGATCAGGATGAGCAATACCCGGATAACCCCGCCCCAACCGAACGATTGGTTGGAAGATAAACTCGCCGCAGGAAGCATGGAGCTGCGCCGAAAACGCGATGAGCTCCGGGCGGCGATCGAGGCACGCCCCTTGTGCGCGGTCGCGGCCGGCATCGGCTTCGGATACATCGCCCGCAAGCTGCCCCTCATCACCATCACGGCCTCGCTGGCCCGCCTGTCGCTCGGCTTTCTGCCCCACGCGCTGCCGGTCATCGGATCCAAGCGGGCCTGGGATCTTCTGAAACCCGATCTCCGCACCCCGATTGTCCGCCGCCCGGCCGCGGGCGATTGGGACCCGTCTGAAGATTCCCTCCGCCCGGATTGAGAGGATGGGAAGCGGTCCGCGGATCCGTGGCGGTATCGCGAATCATATAGGGACCCTCCCGCAGGATGACCGATGCACGGAGGCCCGGGCAACGATCCACTTGCTCCAGCTCGATCCCCACCCGCGACTTGAACCAGATCCGGTTCGTGTCCACCAGCGAGACCAGGGCCGCCGGAACCTTCAACAGGACCGCGGCGAGCGCGGTGATCGCGTCGAAAAATCCCTCCGCCGGGGTGTCGAGGATTTGGTATCCTTGGAGAACGCGGATCCGCTCGATCTCGTTGTCAGCGGTCCACTCGTCGTTCATGGCCGGGATCTTGGCTGGGCGTGCGACAAGTTCCATCGGAAATCGCGTCGTCCGGGAGGTGCAACGCGGGAAATTCGCAAAATTCGTCTTTCATCAAATATTAGAAGGCAGATTGCATGAACCCGCGCCCCGACGGCCCGGTCGCCGCCGGTCTCCCCCACCATTTCCCGATGATTTCGCGCATCGCCTGGCAGGTCGGCCGCCTTTTGCAAAGCAGCGCTGCCGCCGCGGGCAACACCCCGCCATGCGGGCCGGGAGCCCGTCACCGTGCCGCGGCCTCCGCCGCGGCACGGTAGCTGCGAGGGAGCAATCCGCATTCAAGCACCCGAAATCCCCTGAGAACCCATCATTGCCTGCTCCTTTCCTCCGCCCTGCTCGGCCACCTGTCCGCCGACCCGCTCTCCACGGCCGGCCGCCTGACGCCGGTGCTCACGCAAGACACCGAGACCGTGCAACCGGGCGGTCCCGGCACGGTGACCCGGACCGTGGTCGAAGAAACCGTCGTCCCGGCGCCACGCCGCCTGGATCCCGCTTTGACACGCCGCCAACTCGCGATCATGCCCCGGGCACTGCCGGTGGAGCCGGCGGTCGTGGTGCCGCCCGGCGCCAAGGTGGAAACCACCGAAACCAAAACCATCGTCAAGCGTCCCGGCCTCCCGCCACGGGTTTACAACGTGGAACGGAGCGTCGTCGTCATCGAGGGACACACCAGCACCGATGGTGAAGCGGAGATGAACCTCGATCTCTCGGCCCGCCGCGCCCGGCGTGTCCACGGGGAACTGACGGCGAATTATGCCGTCCCGCCGGAGGTCCTCACCGCCCACGGGCATGGCGAGAACTATCCCGCCTACCCGGACGGCACCGAAGAACAGATGGTGCTCGACCGGCGCGTGCTGGTCGTCCGCGTCAAATGAAGAATCCCCCCGCAATCAGAACCCCATATACCATGAAACCAATTAACAGTATCTTTGCAGCCGGCCTTTTCACCTTCACCACCCTGGGACCGCTTCAGGCGGCGGACGGGGTCGCGATGAACGACGGCAAGCTGATGTCCGTCAAGGACGGCGTCAAAACCGAGGTCACGGGTGAGATCACCCTTACGGACGGCACCAGGGTGACCTCCACCGGCGGCGTGACATCCGCGGATGGCAAGTCCTGGAAGCTCAAGGATGGCGACTTCATCGAAATGGACCGCACCATCCTGACCCAGGTCGTCAAGGACGGCGTGATCCGCAAAGACGGCAAGGTGATGAAGATCGCCGCCGGAGTGATGTCGGAGCTGTCCTCGGAAATGACTCTGTCCGATGGGACGAAGATCATGCCCGACGGCAAGGTGGTTCCGAGAGCGGGCAAGACGTGGGAGCTCGACAACGGCGATGCGATCTTGAGCGACGGCCGCCCCCTCCTTGAAGGATCTGTCATCTTCATGGATGGCAAACCGCTGCTGTTCGAGGACTGCATGGCGCAACCCCTCATGGAGGAGGTCTCCCTGGACGGGGTCAAGGTGCGCCCTGACGGGGCCGTGACCAAGAAGGACGGTGGCACGGCGACCTTGAACGAGGGCGATGTCATCAACAAGGACGGCACCTGGATGCCGGATCGCAAGGCCGAATGACCGGGAATCGGAGGTAAGCCGGGGCCGCCATTCGCGGCGGTCCCAAGGTGCGGCCGGAAGGTGATGATCCACTTCCGGCCGAAACCGTACCCGGATACGGACTTTCCCTCGCGTTCGCCTGGCGGCGCGTCCTGGTGAGGCCCGCGCCGTTCCGGTTGGGGCGCGCGCCGTTTGTCCCAACGGAAAAGAGCCACGGGGCATTCGGCGCGTGACTCGTCATGGTGCTTGCCGCGGAAGCGGTCCGGCGGATCCTCGGGGCGGCGGTGGCCCCCCGTGGATTCAGCGGGTGGCCGCGTCCTGAATCTTATCGCCGGTCTTTTCGATATCTTTCCCGAGGCCGTAGGTGGTGCTGCAGGAAGACGAGCTGACCGCCAGCGCGACGGCCACGGCGGAGAGAACCGCGACGCGGATGAAGAAAGGTGCCGCCGAGCGGCAAAACGGTCGTGAGATGATTACAGGATTCATGCTGCTCTCCAGTTGCAAACAGCGCGCCATTCTCCCGATTACGTGTAAGAGATTGGATTTGAGTCGGATCGGCAGAATGAACGCAACGCGGCAGGAGGGATGAAATGTTGCATCTTGCACGATCCGCCTCAGAATCCTAGAATAATGTAATCCCCATGACTCATCAGCGATTCAGGCGACCCGTCCGAAAGGCTTGGTTTAGAGACACTTGGCTATTCCACCCCGGACGGTATAGTTACTGTTTAAGCGTCCCCATCCAGATGGACATTCTTATTGTAGATGATGAACGGTCGATTCGACTCACCACCACGCTCGCCCTGGAGGGTGAAGGACACTACGTGGAATCGGCGGCGGTTGGCACCGTGGCCTTGCAACGGATCAAGGAGGAGGATTTCGATCTCGTGTTTCTGGATCTCCGGCTCGGCGATGAAGACGGCTTGGACATCCTGCAAAAGATCATGGAGCTGCGCCCGCAGGCACTGGTGGCGATTTTCACAGCACACGGGTCGATCCCGACCGCGGTCCGGGCCACCCAGCTGGGAGCCTTTGACTACCTCGAGAAGCCGTTCACGCCGGACCAGCTGCGGGCCATCCTGATCAAAGCGCAGAAGGTGCAGCGCAACCAGCAGGAGGTCAGCCAGCTCAAGGCCACGGTCCAGACGCTGAAAACCGAAGTCCGCCACTCGTCGCCGCCACTGAGCTTCCGCTCTTCCGACACCCGGGCGGAGGCTGACTTCGAAACGCTGTTCCGGGCCGCCCCCACCTCGGCTTCCATCCTCATCCTCGGGGAAAGCGGCACCGGAAAAAGCGTGATCGCCCATGAGATTCACGATCGCAACCGGCTGCGGGACAAACCCTTCGTCACCGTCAGTTGCCCGAGCCTCTCCAAGGATCTGCTGGAGAGCGCCCTGTTCGGCCACATGAAAGGCTCGTTCACGGGGGCGATCAAAGACACCTGGGGCAAGATCCACGCGGCGGACGGGGGCACCTTGTTCCTCGACGAGATCGGCGAACTTCCCATGGAGATCCAACCCAAGCTGCTGCGGTTCCTGCAAGAGAGGGAATACGAGCGGCTCGGGAAAACCAAGGTGCGGGAGGCCAACGTGCGGGTCATTGCCGCCACCAACCGCGACCTCAGGGCCAGCATGAAGGCGGGGGATTTCCGCGAGGACCTTTACTACCGGCTCAACGTGATCAGCGTGACGGTCCCTCCCCTGCGCGAACGCCCGGCCGATCTCGAGCACTTCGCCAAGTCCTATCTCGAATTCTTCGCCGCCCAGGTGGGGCGTCGCATCGAGGGATTCAGCGAGAGCGGCCGCAGCGCCTTGTTGCGCCATTCCTGGCCGGGAAACCTGCGCGAGCTTCGGAACGCGATCGAGCGAGCCACCATCCTCGCCCGGGGGACCAAGGTCGAGGCGGAGGACCTGCCTCATCCGACCTTCCAATCCGCGGGCGAGGGAAATCCGGATCCAGACGGTCCGAACATCGGTGGCGAGCACAGCCTCGAGGAAATCGAGCAGGCCCATTTGACCAAGGTGCTCGGCTGGGCCCCCTCGCTTCAGGACGCCGCCCATGTCCTGGGCATTGACAAGGCGACGCTCTACCGCAAGCGCAAGCGTCTCGGGCTCGATAGCTTGACCTCTTGAGCCCATGTTGCAACACCGCTTCATCCATGGTCTCGGAATCCTCGTCCTCCTGCTCTGGCTCACCGGGATCTCCGCGCTGTTGCCCGCCGGGGGAATGATTTTGAATGGAAGCGGGAAACCCTATGAAGACGCGGGGAAACACATGATGTCTGTGAGTTCGATCATCCTGTTGGGAACCGCCACCGCCCTGCTGGTCTATCTCCAACTCTCCAAACATCTGGTGGAACCGATGGCCTCCCTCGAACGGTCGATCGGCGGGATTCGCAAGGGCAATCTCGAGCGGACCCCTTCCGCGCCGGAACAAGCGAGCGCGTTTGGCGGCATGGTTCCCGCCATCAATGAGATGGCGGCGGAGCTGAGAAGCTCGCGGGGCCAAGACGATGACAATCTGAGGCGCGCCAACATCGTCAACCGCGCCATCCTCGAAGCCCTCCCGTCACCGGTGTTCGTGGTCGGCGAGAACGGCGGGGTCATCCATGTCAATCCCGCCGGGGAAAGCCTGTCGGAGAGCCTCGGCGTCGCCGGCCGCTTGCCGGCGAAAATCCAGCATATCCTCGACGAATGCCGGAGAAACCAGAGCCACTATCTGCCGCAGGACCCGCGCGAGGCCCTGGTCTTTCGCATCGCAGAGGAAGAGGTCTATTTCCTGCCCCGGATCTTCCGCTTCGATTCGGAAAACGACTCGCTTTCGGGTTGGGCGGTCTTGCTTCACAATGTCAGCCGCATCCGCTGGCTGGATGACATGAAGACCAATCTGATCGCGACGGTCAGCCACGAGATCAAGACCCCGTTGACCGGCATCCGGATGGTGCTGCTGCTGCTTCTGGAAGAGCGGACCGGCCGGCTCGACCCGATGCAGCGGACCCTGGTGGACTCGGCCAGCGCCGACTGCGAGCGCCTGCTTGCCACCTTGAACAGCTTGCTGGACCTCTCCCGGGCGGAAAGCGGATCCATGCACCTCAGCCGGGTGCCGGTGTCACTCCAGTCGATCATCGCGACAATCCCCAGCCAGTTCGAAGGACGGCTCGGCAGCCGCGGGCTGGATCTCAGCGTCGAGGAAGCATAAGCATCCGCGGACTTCCCGAAAGTTCTCGCCGACCCGGTCCGCCTGACGGAAGTGGTGAACAACCTCGTGTCCAACGCGATCAACCACAGCCCGGAAAAGGGCGAGAGCGTGCTCCGGCTCGCCAAGCCGGACGGCGAACATATCCGCCTTTCGGTCATCGATCAGGGGCCGGGCGTCCCCGAGGCGAGCCAGGGCCGGATCTTCGAGCGCTTCTATCGGGCACCGGGCCTGGCCTCGCAGGGCCTGGGAGTGGTCGATTTCCTGATCAAGCCGGCGGCCCCCGCCGACATCCGCCGGGTGGTCGAATTCGTTCTCGGCCCGCCGTGGTCACGCCTCGCGCAGGCGCTCCACGCCGCTCGAAGCGGCCAGCCCGAAACCGCCCTTGGGATCCTGGAAGCCGCGCACCAGGACCCCGATCCGACGGAATCCTGCTGGATCAAGGCCCTCAAACGGGTGGTCGAGGCGGATGCAGGCGGCGAGATGACCCAGCTCGAGGAAGAGGTCCGCTCGTGCTTCCCCGCGCTGGCCTTCAACCCGCCCGCATGAATCCGGGTCCCCCGGTCAAGGGCGGCCGCGTCGCAAATTGCGCCCGTGTCAGGGACATCTGCAACCGGTCCGGCCGGCCGACAACGATGCCAGGCTGATCGTGCCGCGGCCCCGGTCCTGCTAAAGGGATAGGACCGGCAATTCCGCCGGCCAGACATCCCACTAGACATGAATGCGATCGAAGAATGTATCGAAGCCTGCAACAAGCTCCTCCGCGGCGAACTTTCCGCGTTGGAGTCCTACACCCGAGCCATCAAGAAATTCGAGACCGAGGGCGAGCGCACGGCCCTTCAAGGCATCCGTTCCGGCCACGAGAAGCCGGCGGCCAGCCTGCGGTCCCACATCCAGGACATGGGTGGCAGGCCGTCCGAAAGTTCGGGCGCATGGGGCGGCTTCGTCCAGGCGCTGGAAGGCGCGGCCCTGGTGCTCGGTGAGTCCCCGCCACTCGCCGTGCTCGAAAAAGGCGAGCAACACGGCATCGACGAGTATCGGGAGGCGCTCGCGGACGAGGACGTGATGGAGGAAATCAAACAGGTGATCCGCGGCCAGCTGCTGCCCTCCTGCGCGCAACACCTCGTGACGCTCGGGCGCTTGAGGAAAGCGTGAGCGGTCGTTGAGTCCTCACTCCCGCGCGCGCAGCCAGCCGCGCGGCTGATCCAGAGCGGCGGGCACGAAAGCCCGTCCGCGAAGTGCATGACCATGCCGCAGCGGGTTGCGAATTGCGCCGGCCCGCGACAAAGCCGGCATCCCTGGAACGGAACGCCGGCTTTGATTTTCTCCTGACCGCGATCCCCCTGCTAAACCGCAACCAACGACAGGGGTCTCGCGGTGGAAGGTTCGTACTGACCGGGTGGTGGTTCCGGAAAGGTCTCGGCCATGGCCTCGATCACCTCGTCGAAGCAGCCGGCATCCACGTGGAGACCCTCCTCGGCCGCGAGTTTGCGCGCCAGGCGGTAATCCACCATGATCACGCGGTGGAGTTGATGGCAGAAGGTTTCGACCGCAGGATCGTGGCGCTCGCCGCGATTCTCCCCGGCCAGCCGGGCGCTGCCGACGGCAATTAATTTTCGCATCGACAGACATTCGTCGCCGAGCGCGGAAATCCCGTGGTCCCACGCCAGGTCGTTGATCATGTAGCGCCGGTAGCGGGCGGCGGCGAGATAGCCGGTCATGATTTCCCTCAACCGGGGACGAGTCGCTTCCGCGACCAGATCAGGCAACAGGCGGATGAGCAGTTGTTCCCTGCAATGGATCAAGCGGAGCCTTCCGTAATAGAAGGAAAGGTTTGGTTCTTTCATCGACTCCGGTTTTGCAGATGCGATGCCATCTTCAGGACGCCTGCCCGGATAGCCACGGGGAATGTTTCCGGCGTCCCCCGTGGCCCATCACACGGCCGTTCACGACGCAGTTTGCAGCGCATCACGACGTGTCTTGCACGAAGGATCGAAACACGCGTCCGGCATTCATGCGCTCCGCGGCCCGCCGGCCTGTGAACACCCCATGGGATCCGCCGCCGCCCTCGTAACGCTCGCGTGCCGGCCGCGAGCCTTCAAGCGGAGGGGACGGCGCTCCCCGCACCGCCTCGTTGAAGCAGCAGACGCAGGTCGGACGGACTTACCGGCTTCACCAGATGTTCGTCAAAACCCGCCTCCCGCGACCGGGCCATGTCCTGCGGCTGTCCCCACCCGCTGAGCGCGACCAGAGTCACCCCCGCGCCGCCCTGCAAGGCCCGGATCTTCCGCGCGGCTTCAAAGCCATCCATCCGGGGCATGCCGAGATCCATCAAGACCAGGTCCGGCAACGACAGGGCCACCTTGCGCACCGCCTCTTCCCCGTCATACGCCACGTCCACCTCGCGACCCTCCAGCTTGAAAAACATCGCGAGAATGTCGGCGGTGCTCTTCGCGTCCTCGACGATCAGCACCCGCTGCCATTTCCCGCTGTCCTCGACCACCCCCGCCGGCGCTCCGGTATCACCCGGTGCCTTGACGGTCGCGCCGGCAGGCAGGCGGATCGTGAACTCGCTGCCCTTTCCAATCCCGGCGCTTTTCACCTCGATGCATCCCCCGTGCAGCTCCACCAGCATTTTCGCCAGCGTGAGCCCGATCCCCACGCCGTCTTGACGACCGTGTTCGTCCTGCTCGAACCGGTTGAAGATACTCTCGATCCGGGACGCTTCGAGCCCGCGCCCGTCGTCGGTGATCGCGATCCACGGCCGCGCGTCTCCCGCCACGCCGAAGGACAGCCGGATGCTCCCCCCGGCCGGGGTGTATCTCGCGGCATTCGACAGCAGGTTCGAGACGACCTGCGCGATCCGGTGGGCGTCCACCTCCACGTCCACGCCGGCTCCCCCGGATTGGATCTCGAAATGCTGCCCTTGCTCCTTGAACAGCGGCCGGCAAGCATCCGCCGCCCCGCGCAGGAGCTCATCGAGCGGAACCACCGATTTCTTCAAGGCGATCTTTCCCGTGTTGATCCGTGCCATGTCCAGGAGATCGTCGATAAGATGCACCATCTGTCCGGTCTGGCGCTCCATCATCGCGGCCCCCCGGGCAACCATTCCGGGATCCGACGATAAAGCCCGGATCACTTCCAGCCCGGTCAGGATGGAAACCAGCGGATTTCTCAGTTCGTGCGCGAGCGTCGCAAGGAACGGGTCCTTGCGGCAATGCGCCTCGCTCTCGACGAGTTTCGCCTCGATCGCGCGACGCTCGGTGACATCCCGCGAGATCGACAACAGCGCCGCCCGTCACCCGGCGCGGCATGCAGCGAAACCACCGCCACGTTCCACCATCTCGGCAGGCCGTCCAAAGTCGCGCCGCACGCTTCGAAGCGTCCCACGCCGCCGGCCAACGCCAGGTCGATCGCGTTGCGGGCGGCTTGCTGGTGGTCGTCGCCCGCCCACAACTTGACCCAGTCCAATCCGACCACCGGATCGAGCCCCTGCGCCTCGATCATCTCCAGTCCCCGGGTGTTGATCCCGGTGATTTTTCCGGCGCGATCCAGAATCTTGATGCAGTCCGGGCTGTGCTCCATCACCGCCGGGCACACATCCGGGTCTCCGGCCAGGGAGCGTTTGCCATCCGCCGCCGCTTTCCCACCCGCATGGGGCATTGGGTCCAACCGGTCAGCCGGCTTCCTGGCGTCGAAAGGCATGACGTGTAAACTAGACCCGCCAGGGGAACTTACAACTTGCAAGATGCCTTGCAGGGGCGGTCGCCACCACCCGTCCGGCGGGCGGGCCGCCGTGGCTGGATGGGGCACACTTTTGGCACACCCTCCCCCGCTCCACAAAAAATCCCGGCGCCTTTCAGCTCCGGGCCTCGATGATTAGAAAGAACATGCGCGCGAGAGGACTCGAACCTCCACATCCTTGCGAATACTAGAACCTGAATGCAGCTAAGCCACTGACTGCCAATCATCTGAATTCTCATAAGTCCTTAAAATTGCCCGAATCTGCCACAGAGGGGCAAGATGGATTGGAGCAATTTGGGGCACGAACGGGAATGTATTTTGTCACCATTTGTCACCTATCGCCAATGAGTTACAAGAACCCGAGTTGCTTGCCAAAGCCCCAGTTGACAAGGCATTCACGGGCATGGACCCGCACCCTACCCCGCCGCGCCGCGAACTCGACCTCATGACCGAACAAGACCTCGCCCACCACCTCAAGGTCTGCCGCCCCCAGCTCTACAACTGGCGCGTTGCCGGGCTGATCCCCCTACTTCAAGCTGGGCAAGGCCGTCCGCTTCCGGGTGGCGGATGTGACCACTGCGATCGAGCGAATCAGGATTGGGTGAGCCGACGGCCTCGCGGATGATCTCGCCCGACAAGACGAACCCGACCATCCACCCGGCTACAAGAGGCCCATCCAACCGGTGCATTCCTGGCACCGGAAAATCTTGTGAACGCCGCTGCATGGGCTAGGCTCCAGCTGTGAAAGCAAAAGACGAAGCCAGAAAGCCCCTGCGGGGACGCCCCAAGGTTCCGGTAAAGAAGCGGATCAACACCCGCTTCCCGGAATCCCTGGCAGCAAAGATCGAGTATGCGGCGGCCATCCGAGGCGTCGCTGTCGCAGCTTTCATCCAGGAGGCCGTGGCCGCGCAGGCCGAGCAGGTCATCGAGGCCGAGTCCCGCTGGCAACTGACCCGTGACCAAGCCGCCGCGGTGACGGCCCTCATTGCCAGCCCGCCCAAGGCCAACAAAAAGATGGTGGAGGCCGCCAAAGAAGCATCGCGCCATGTCGTCCTACGCGATTGAGCGCCTCTCGGCCGACCACGACCGGGCCGCCTTCACCAGCGGTCTCGACTCGGTCGATCGCTATCTGAGGGAGACCGCCCGCGGGCATTCGGAAAAGGGCGTGAGCATCACCCGCGTGCTCGTTGGTATCGATGCTGCACCCCCCAAGCCGATCTTGGGCTTCTTCACGCTGTCCCCCATCCTGATCGAAGCCAAACCGTGGCCCAAAGCCCCCAAGGGGCTGCCGAACCAACCGGTTCCCGCGATCTTGCTCGGACGGCTTGCGGTGGCCGCGACGCACCAGGGCAAAGGGCTCGGCGCGATGCTGGTCGCCACCGCCTGCCAGATTGCCACCGAGACCATCACCCTCGCCGGCGGAATCGGCTTGGTTGTGGACGCCGCCCATCCGCAAGCCGCGTCTTTTTACGCCAGCTTCGGTTTCAAGGCGGTTTCCCCCGGCGGCCTGAGGATGTTTCTGCCGGCGAAATCCCTCAAAACCGGGGTCGAAATCAGGAGGGAGTAGCCCCGCCGTCGGCGCACACGAAAGCTTCGCCGCGACAAGCACTCCCTCTCATTCACGGATCAATCTGCCATCAGAGGCTTCACGTGCGGGCTGCCGATGTCGTCTCAGCGATCGAGCGGATGAGGATCGGGTAGCACACCCTCACCCCGATTGAGAAAGATCCGACCTGCAACTGGCGCATGGTCGGCAGGAAACGATAAAACCAAGAGAACGGTATCAGGCTGCCGAGGTATTGATCCGGGCCTGCCACAGCGCCAGAATGCCTCCGGACCAATGCGGCAGATTGCCGGCCAACTCCACGAAATGAAGATCCACGTCCTCAGCGACCTCCACCTCGAGTTCGGCCCTATCACCCTACCGCGGGTCGATGCCGACCTCGTCGTGCTGGCAGGTGACGTGCACACCAAACGGAACGGGATCCCGTGGATCCGGCGGACATTCCCCGAAGTCCCTGTGATCTACATCGTCGGAAATCACGAGTTCTACGGCGAGAAAGCTCCGGGCCTGCTCGACAAGCTCAAGTCGGAGACGGGCGGCAGCAACATCCGCGTCCTTGAGAACGAGTTTGTGGAAATCGGCGGATACCGGATTTTCGGTGCCACCCTCTGGAGCGATCTTGCCCTTTTCGGGGACCCGCAGACCGGGTCCATCGAGGCGCTTGCGATGAACGACTACAAGCGCATCCATCACTCGGTCACTTATCGAAAGCTGCGGCCGGTGGATACCAGGGTTAGCCACCTTGATTCAGTGAGGGCCATCGAGTCCTTCCTCGCGACCGGCGATCCCCGCCGCTCGGTCGTCGTCACCCATCACGCACCGTCCGTTCACTCGCTGCCGCCAGATCCGCATTCAGGATCCGGTCAGCTGCGCCTACGCCTCTCGCCTGGAAGTTTTGATCCAAAGGACAAGGCCACTGATCTGGATCCACGGGCACATCCATCATTCGCAGGACTACGCGGTTGGGGAAACGAGGATCATCGCCAACCCGCGGGGGTATGCCGACAGTCCAAACGACGACTTCAGCCCGGAGTTGGTCATCGAGCTTTAGCACGCAAAGATTCCGGCCCGCAGCGAGTGCCCCAAGGTCCCTATGAATCAGAAATATTGCCATCACCACCACCCTGGAAGAGTGGCAAAGCGCGACCTTCCTAGGCAGCCACGCGCCTCGTGAGTGGCGGCGCCAATGACCCAATGGGCCTAAGAGCATTCTCCGAGGTAAGCTTTGACCACCGAGCAAGAGGCCAAAGCACTTTTCCGGGTCGGCAGGTAAACTCCTAGATTGATACGCTACCTTACGGTCCCTAGGCATGGAAGAGGATCAGGCGGTCGTGCAATCTGTCGCCGCCAACTCTACAACTGGCGCATCGCCGGGCTGATCCCCTACTTCAAGCTGGGCAAGGCGGTGAGGTTCCGGGCGGCCGACGTGGCCTCGGCAATCGAGCGGATGCGGATTGGGTGAGGTTCAAACCCTCTTGGATGGCGGATCGGCAGGGAGGCCTGCCGGAGCTGCGCTTTTCTTTGATTTCATGGGCATTGGTGCGTTGTGGAGCTAGCTTGATGACGTAGGGATCGTGGCGCTGAACGGCCGATCTTTGTGAAATCCGTGTGGAATCGGAGGGATTTTGTCGCGGAACTCGGATCGATTCCCGCCCCTGTCCGCCACCCGCCCTCCGGTGTTCCGGAAGTCTTGGCAGTGGTGGCAAAAGGCTTGTCCATCTGTCACACCTTTGCCAGATCGGCGAGTCGGATCAAGATCCGATTGCCACGTCGAGCGGTCCGCTCCAGTCTCTCCCGCATCGCATGGTTCGAGTCGCATTCCTTACCGAGTTCTTGCCGGAAACCCGCCCAGGCATCGCAGCAGGGGTTCCCGCGGTTGACGGGGACAGCGCCACGAGGTGGGCAAGGCGTTGGGGTGTTCTGTAAGACGTAGGCGATCTTTTCCCGTGAAGCGACGCAATGGGGGCCAAGTAATCTGGAACGGAGGGTGCGCCCGTGGGATGTCCGGCGAGCTTTGTTCCCCCTGAGTTCAAGGGAGTTCAATCGCCGAGAAGCCGAATCTGCTTCGTTTTCCGAATGGGTTGGCACGGCCAGAGCCATTGGTTGGCGTGTAGCGTTCTCTTGAGCTACGGGTTGTCCCCCCTAGGACTAAGCGCTTCCTTTTGAGCTGGATACTTCGGTACCCATGATTGAATGTAGCCCTCAAAATTTGGAATTGGAGCCCCTTTGTTCAGGAGCCCAATGCTTTCAAAGTCCCAGCCAGATTTAGCCAGATCTTCAATATCACTAGAATTAAGTCTTCTCTGATCACCCTTATATTTAACATGATACCTGCCCCCGTCAATCACCCTCACCTCTGCGATCTCAAATATATGCATTTCGGATTTAGATTTCAGCGCGCTCGGCCTTAATGATTTTTCATCATACGAAACCGGAATCTCCAGCACTATTTCATATCTACCATTGACGAAGAAAATGGTCTTCCATTTTTGAGTAAGCGAGAAGTGGCGAAAGTTTTCTATTAGGCTAACTGATGGGTACTTTTTCCGAATTGAGTCTGCATAATCGATGGACCTATAGCCCTCTTCAATTGCTTTCTCGTGTTCAACCGCAGCCGAGTGGATCGATCCCGCGCCACCCGATGGCGCAACACCTCGTTTGCATCCGACGAGAAAAATAGGAATCACCAACCATCTGGATTTTTTGAGAATTAAATTCATGATTTTTTATCTTACGAGCGAAGGGTCTAGCGGGTGAGGTTGCCATAGATCCGATAGAAAATTCTGGGGGATTCGATCTTTAAGCGTCCCATCAATCCATAAGGCATGGGAGGGGAAACGTGATCCGGAAAACTTTTTTATTTGGTAAAAAGCTGAATCCCCTACGCAATATATTAGCACCTTACCGGCGTTCCAAATATTTCTTGAGGTTCTGACTCCTACCGCTTGAATTCCCGGTTCAGCGAGAAGCAGGTTTGGGCTACCCCAGCTTATCCATTGGAGGCGGATTGAAGAAATAGAGACCCGAGTGAGATTGGACGTTAGGTTGATTGTGCCATAAAATGGAATCAAGCTGACCAGGTTTGGCGGAGGAGCCGGAATGGGAATGACCCCTTCGAGTCCACCGTCTTTGTCGGTGGCAAGGTTCTCGCGAAGCAAGCGCCCCTTGTCACAACAATAAGAAACATCCATGTGTGCATAAAGGCGATATGATTGATCTTTATCGTCTGTTGTGGGGAATTGACTGAAAGGTTTAAATCCGCCAAAGCTCAAGCGATCCCAAATTAGTGAGACTGGAATCAAAACGCTTGGTGATGGATGAGTTGAACCTGGTCGAACCACAGGGAAAACCCCATCGATGTAACTTTTGCTGACAACTTTTGTTAAATAGTTCCTTATCGCACCCAGGAAGTCAGTTGCATTTGTAGCATTATTATCCAAAAGCCCATACAAGTTCAGTCCCCCCTCCTCTCCGATCGGATCCCTTGACAGCCACCTGCCGAGCTGGGTGTCGAGGTAGCGGTAGCCGTAGTTGTAGAGTTCGCTCTCCTTGTCCCGGAACTCCCCGTGGTAAAGGAACTCCCAGTCGTAGGCGCTGTTGCCGAGGACACC
>CAMCYK010000042.1 GCA_945883695.1 Akkermansia muciniphila
CTTCAGCTCTTCAAGGAAGGCCTTGCCGGTCTTCCTCGCGTATTCGGTGCCGTAGTGGTCGCCGAAATGGAGGACGCGGGTCCAGCCGTCGATCGCTTGCTGCTTCAAGTCGGCGCTGTCCTTGATCAGAGCGCGGACTTCGGCCATCACGGCATCCACCGTGGCCTCGTCGTTGGTCGGCTTGATGAAGCGCCGCAGCAGACCTTGCAAGGCGGGGTCGGTCGGCACGGCGCCGGGAAAAGGATCCTTGCCGGCGCCCGCGTCCGCCGGCGGGGTATCGCGGCGGGCGGGCCCCGCCGCGCCGCCGCGGTTCGCCGCGAGTTCGGCGCGCAGGCTCTGGACCTCGCCGATCAGGGCTTGTACGGCACCGCGAAGTCCCTCCTCGCTGTTCAGGTCGAATTTCGTGAGATCAACCGGCGGCGCCATGTTTCCCCCGCGCCGCATGCCGCCGCCATCCCGGCCACCGCCGTTGCGGGCCATGTGGCGCTGGTTCAGTTCCCCGACGGTCGGCGGATTGGCGTCGCCGGTGAGTTTGGCGAGTGCTTCCAATACTTTCGGAGCGTCCGCGATGCCCGGCTGCACCAGCGTGAAGTTCGCGGTGACCGTGTTGTCCTTCGCGGTGACGATGGTCATCAGGCACTCCTTGTTCAGCCCGTAGTTGCCGGGCCCCTCGGCACCGTCCAGCGACAAACCGACCCGCGCGCCCAGCTTCAGCGAGCCCGCCGCGGCTTTCACCCGTTGCTCGCCCTCCAGGCGGTCGGAAGCGAGGAAGATGACCTCCGTCTTCAACGCATCGCCGCGCAGCGCGCCGTATTCATCCACCACCCGCAGCAGCGGCATCATCGAGCGCTCCATGCCGTGCATGAAGACCAGGGCCGTGGCCGCGCCGCCGTTGCCGGCGATCACGTCGCGTTCCTTGCCGGCGTTCGCCCCGCTGATCTCGACCACTTTGAATGGAGTGGTCTTTTCCCCGGTCTGCGGGCCGGAGAACACGGGATCGGCCGCGTTCACGACGGCGAGGAGGGAAAGGGAGAGCGCGAGGGATCGGAATCTCATGACAGGATGGAAGGCGGGCGATCCCGTGGGGGCAAGAGAAAGTCGCGGGGGCGGAGATTCCGCAGGCGGCAGGGTCGCCAAGGTAGGGTCGGCCGCCCTCGGCCGACCTGAGCGGTCCCTCGCGGCCCGCTTCACCTCGAGGGCAGCAGCGACCTTCCCGTCGCTTCGCGGACGAGCGAGGGCGCGTCGTCCCTACCTTTCGCGACCGGAGGTCGCTCAATTCCCGCGACCGCAGGTCGCCAAGGTAGGGTCGGACGCCCTCGGCCGACCGGGCCGGTCCCCGGCAGCCCGCTTCACCTCGAAGGGCAGTCGCGACCTTCCCGTCGCTTCGCGGACGAGCGAGGGCGCGTCGTCCCTACCTTGCCGCCGCAGGCGGTTCGCGGTGGGTCGCGAGACGCGCAACTTGCAAGGTCGCGCTACTTCGCTCCCCACTCGGCGAAGCCGAGGGCGTCGAGCTTGGCGAGGAGGGCGTCGACTTGCTCCGCGCTTGGATTTCCCAGGGGCAGGCGGGCGGGGCCGACGGGGACGCCGAGGCGGGTCATCAGGGCTTTGGCGGTGCCGAGGAAGCCGGTGGCGGCGATGGCGTCAATCATCGCGATCGAGACGGATTGCAAGCGGCGCGCTCCGGCGAGGTCGCCGCGGTCGAAGGCGGCGATCAGGTCGCGGTAAAGTTGCGGGCACCAGTTGTAGGTCGAGCCGACGCCGCCGCGGGCACCGGTGGCGAGGGCGGCGACCAGCATTTCATCGACGCCCCAGGGAAGATCGAAGCGGTCGCCGGCGACGTCGAGGCTGCGGCGGTAGGAGACGAGGTCGGGATTGGTGAACTTGATGCCGGCGAGGGTCGGGATGCGGGCGGGGGCTTCGGCGAGGAATCGTTCCATCGGGAAGGAGACGCCGGTGAGCACCGGGATGTCGTAGTAGTAGAAGGGGGTCGCCGGGGCGGCGGCGGCGATGGCGGCGCAGGTGTCGATCAGGGCGGAGAGGCTGGCCGGCTTGAAATAGGACGGGGCGAGCGCGCTGATGGCGGTGAAGCCGAGGGCTTCCGCGCGGCGGGCGAGGGTCTTGGCGTCTTCGACGCAATTGCCGCCGACGTGGCCGATCACCGACAGCCCGTGCGCCGGCGCGGCGGCGGCCCAGGCGTCGTAGAGGGCGAGCCGCTCGGGGCATGTTAGAGAGTGGGACTCGCCGGTGGAGCCGGTGATGAAGACGGTGCGGATGCCGTTGGCGGCGAGGAAGGCGGCTTGGGTCGGAACGACTTCCGGTGCCAGCGAGCCATCCGCGTGGAAGGGCGAATGGGCGGCGGCGACGAGTTCGTGGAGCGGGAGAAGCGGGGTCATGGATTCAACGGGAGAGGGCTTGTCTAACAGTTTTTTCCGCGCGACCACCCGCCGGGGACGGTGGCAAGTTTGGCGTCGGTCACGGGCTTGCGGCGGGCGGGGTGAAGAGGAAGACCTGCGGGGTGCGGACGCCGGGTTTCACCTCGCCATTGAAAAACACGAAGCCGTCCCGCCACGGGGCGGTCGGCAGGGTCACGGGCGCGGGAAGGTCGAGTTGGCCGGCGGGCGACCAGGTGTCGCGGTCAAGGTCGTAGCGGAGGATTTCCCGGGTGAAACCGGCATGCGCGGCGGGCGAGGGGAGCCCGGTTTGCAGGCCATCGTCGCCGGAGACGATGAACAGCGAACGGCCGCGGACCGGGGCGGGCGAGGCGGCGGCGACCGCGGCGCGCGGGAGGTCGGCGAGGCGGGTCCACCTGCCGTCGGCGAACTTCCAGGCCTCGCGGAGGTAAGTGCGGACGGGCTTGCCGGCGGCATCGGGTGCCAGCGAGCAGCCGCCGGCGAGGATCAAGGCGTCGCCGAGCGCCGCGGCGGTGGCCAGCATGCGGCCGGCGGCGGGAAGCGGCGGCCGGGATTGCCAGCCCTGGTCCCGCGCTGTTAGATCGAGCGACCAATGGCCGGCGGTCGCGCCGGTGGAGTCCGGCTTTTCGATGCCGCCGCACAGGTGGATCCGCTGGCCGACCCGCGCGCCGGCCATCTGGGCGAGCGGCACGGGGAGATCGGGCAGGGATTTGAAGGCGGGCTTGCCGTCGGCGAGGGTGAGCAGGGAGACGCGGCGGGAGTGCGCCGTCGCGTCGCTGCCGCCGATCAGGATCACGCCGTCGGGCAGGGTCAGCGACAGCCCGTAGCCGAGGGGGGACGGGAGCGTGCCGATTTCCTTCCAAGGGGCGTCCGGTGTGGCCAGATCGAGGGCGAAGAGGCGGTCGTGCCAGACTTTCTTGCCGCCGTCCCACGGCATGATGCCGTCGGGGAAGTTCGCCCCGCCGCCGGCGATCAGGTGCCCGCGGTGGACGCCGGCGAAGGCCCCGGCGAAACCGATGGCATCGGGCACCGCGGGCAGCGGCCGGACCGCCGCGGGGTCGGCATGGAGCGCGGTGGCCGCGGCCAGAGCGGCGGCGGCGGCGAGCGGGCGGGAGAGGGACGGTGGCACCGCGATCATTCCGACAGAAGCCGCCCTCGGGTGGCAAGCGGCATGTTGGCTTGGCGGAAAAGAACCCGCGTGGCAGGACCCGCGTCTGCTGGCGCGGGCCGAGCCGTCGAAACCGGTTGCTAGATCTTCGCGGCCCGCGGCGTTATGACCGGCTTCGATGAAAGCGCTTTTCCTGCTCCTGTTTCCCCTCCTGCTGCACGCCGCCGAACCGCGGGTCCTGTTCCTCGGCGACAGCATCACCTATGACGGGCGCTGGGCCACCGGGGTCGAGTCGGCGCTGCGGACGACGCCGGCGTTTGAGAAGGCGGAGATTGTCAACGCCGGGCTGCCGAGCGAGACGGCGTCCGGGTTGTCCGAGCCCGGCCACGCCGGCGGCAAATTCCCGCGGCCCTGCGTCCACGAGCGGCTCCAGCGGGTGCTCGACGGCTTCGAGCCGACGCTGGTGATCGCCTGCTACGGGATGAACGACGGGATTTATCTCCCGGCCGATCCCGCCCGCACGGAAGCCTTTCAAAAGGGGATCGCCACGCTGAAGGGCGAGGTCGAGAAGGCCGGGGCGCGGATCATCTTCGTGACGCCGCCCTTGTTCCAGGCCGACATGCCCGTGCCGGATGCGGCGCGCTACGATGCGGTGCTCGACGGCTACGCGGCGTGGTTGGTTTCCCAAAAATCCGGGGGGTGGGAGGTGGTGGACATCCGGCCTTCTCTGCGGGAGTCGGTCGCGAAGGCGAAGGCGGCGGATCCGGCGTTCGTATTCGCGGGTGACGGGATCCATCCCGGCGACGAGGGGCATCGGTTCGTGGCCCGGGCGGTCTGCGACGGGTTGTGGCCGGTGTTGAAACTGCCCGGCGAGCCGCGGATCGCGGAGGGCAAGGCGTTCGCGACGATGCGGGAGGCCCAGGAGCTCCTGAAGCTCGCCTGGCTGGGGGAGACCAAGCACCTGCGGCCGGGGATTCCGGCGGGCTTGCCGGTGGCGGCGGCGCGGCCGCGTGCCGCGAAGCTGGTGGCCAATCACGGCGCTGCCATGACCCTGAAGGAGTCCGAGTGGAAGGGTTACGGCAGGATCGATTTCCGCTTCGAAGGCCGCCCCGCGCTGCTGGTCCGGCCGAAGTCGCCCGCGCCCGGCAAGCCGTGGATCTGGCGCACGGAGTTCTTCGGACACGAACCGCAGGCGGACCTGGCCCTGCTCGAACGCGGCTTCCATGTCGCCTACCTTGACCTGCAAGATTTGTATGGAGCGCCGGTGGCGATGAGCGCGATGGATCGTTTCCATACCCATCTCTCCGAAGAACACGGGCTTTCCAACCGGATGGTGCTCGAGGGTTTCAGCCGCGGCGGTCTGTATGCCTTCAACTGGGGGGCGCTGCGGCCGCTGCTGGTCGCCGGGATTTATGTCGACGCCCCGGTTTGTGATTTCAAGAGCTGGCCCGGCGGCAAGGGCAAGGGTCCGGGATCCGCAGGCGACTGGCAGAAGCTGCTCAAGGCCTACGGCTTCAAAAGCGAGGACGAGGCGCTGGCGTGGAAGATGAATCCGGTGGACCGGCTCGAGCCGCTGGCGAAGGCGGGCGTGCCGGTGTTCGCGGTGATCGGGGATGCCGACGAGGTGGTTCCGGTGAGCGAGAACATCGACCGGGTGGAGAAGCGCTACCGCGAGCTGGGCGGGCCCATCGAGGTGATCCGCAAGCCGGGCGGCAAGCATCACCCGCACAGCCTGCAGGACCCGGCGCCGATCGTGGACTTCGCGGTGAAGGCGGTGGCACGCTGAGTCCGGACACGAAAACACCGCCCGGGGTCGCCGTCCCGAGCGGTGCTTTTCATTCGGACCGGAGCCGGCTCTGCAGCGGCTCCGGAGATGTCCGGAGATCCTGCCCTCCGGGGAACCCCCGAGCGCCGTGGGGGGAGTAGCGGTGCTCGGGGGAGTCTCCCGGAGGGAGAGAGTGGGGAAATCCGTGGCGGCGTGTGACGGCCGACACGTGGAGATTGCCCCGGTTCCGGGGATTCCGCTATTACGCCATCGCGGGTGACAGGCCGGCCAAAGAAACCCGCGTGTCCGTCGGCATGTCGCTTCAAGGCGACACGCCACCCGGGCGGCTCACGCCAGCTCGGCGGCGATGGGGTCGACGAGGGCGGAGCCGGCGAGGGTGAGGACCAGGCTTTCGCCGAGGGTCCCGGCGAGACCGAGGTCTTGCAGGCGGGCGATGGCGGCGGGATCGAGGAGGGCGAGCGGCACGCCTTCGTCGGTGCGGAGCATCAGCGCGATGCGTTCGAGGCGGCGCTGGCCGGCGTCGAGCGATTCGCTTTCGGCGATCGCGTTGCCGAGCGAGTTCACCATCCGGACGTAGGCGGCGGTGTCGGGGATGTTCTTGGAGCGGGTGCCACCGAGGGTCGAGACGGCGGAGGGGCCGAGGCCGAGGTAGTCCTCGCCGCGCCAGTAGCCGCGGTTGTGGGAGGAGCGGTGGCCGGGGCGGGCGTAGTTCGAGGTCTCGTAGTGCTCGAAACCGGCGGCTGTTAGAAGGTCGTGGGCGAGGTGGAACTGCGAGGCGTCCCGGTCCTCGTCGGCGTTGAGGTCGCCGCGCTTGAGGCCCTCGAAGAAGGCGGTGTCCTCCTCGTAGGTGAGGTTGTAGGCCGATATGTGGTCGGGCTGCAGGGCGATGGCGGTTTCCAGGGTCCGCCGCCAGTCGTCGAAGGAGAGCCCGGGGATGGAGAACATCAGGTCGATGTTCACCGCCGGCATCCCGGCCTCGCGCAGGGTGCGGACCGACTCGGCGGCCTGGGCGGGGTCGTGCTCGCGGCCGAGGGTTTCCAAGACATGCGGGGCGAAGGACTGGATGCCGAGCGAGACGCGGGTAACGCCGAGTTCGCCGAACAGCCGCGCTTTGGCGACGTCGAAGGTGGCGGGGTTGGCCTCCAGCGTGACCTCGTCGAGCGCGGGGAGGTCGAGGATTTCACCGAGCCCGCCGAAGAGTTTGCGGAGGTGGGTCGGCGAGAGCATCGAGGGCGTGCCGCCGCCGAGGTAGAGGGTGCGGGGTTTCTCCGGGAGGCTGGCGACGCGCTGGCGGGCCTCCTCTAACAGGGCATCGATGAACGCGCCGACCGGCGTGTCGCCCGGGGTGTGCTTGTAGAACGAGCAGTAGGGGCAGACCCGGTGGCAGAAGGGGATGTGGAGGTAGAGGAGCATCAATCCAGCAACAGCACCTCGGCGTTCTTGGACCGGAGCCGGAAAGACTTGGCGGAGAGGTCGTGGGCGGCCTTGATCGAGCGGACGGTGCGGCTTTTCACCCGCATCAGCACGGAGTGGGTGCGGGCGATGTTGCCGCTGACCTCGACGCCGCGGAGCAGCGGGCTGTCGGAGATCCCGGTGGCGCTGAAGAGGATGCGGTCGCCCTTGGCGAGGTCCTTCGAGAGGTACACGCGGTCGAGCAGGTGGCCGTAGCCCTCGGCGATCAGCACGCGCTTCTCGAGGCTGTCCTTGGGCCAGATCTTCGCCTGCAGGCCACCGCCGAGACAGCGCAGGCCGGCGGCGGAAAGCACGCCTTCCGGCGCACCGCCGATCCCGAGGTAAAGGTCGACGTTGCTCTCGGGCAGCGCGGGCGCGATGGCCGCGGCGATGTCGCCATCGGAAATCATCCGCAGCTTGGCGCCGCTGCGGCGGACGGCATCGATGTAGGGTTGGTTGCGGTCGCGATCGAGGACCATCACCACGATGTCGCGGATGTCTTTCTCGAGGATCTTCGCGGTGATCTTGATGACTTCCTCGGTCGGGGCCTCGATGCTGATCGGCAGTTTTGGATCCGCCATGAAGGCGCGCCGGACCTTTTCGGGATAGGCGAGCTTGTCGAGGTAGAAGGCGGGGATGTCTTCCAGCGCGTTCGCCTCGCCGTCGACCGGGATGGCGGCGGCGATGCAGGACACGGAGTTCGCCATCCCCTTCGAGACATTGGTGGTGCCGTCGACGGGATCGAGCGCGATGTGAAACTGCGGCGCGCCTTCGGCCCAGGTGCCGACCTTCTCGCCTTTGAAAATGCCGGGGGCCTCGTCCTTGATCCCTTCGCCGATGACGACTTCGCCGCGCATGTCCATCAGGTCGAACATGCCACGGATGGCGTCGCAGGCGGCGGCGTCGGCGGCTTCCTTCTCGCCGCGGCCCATCCAGCGGTGGGCGACGATGGCGGCTCCCTCCGTCGCGCGGAGGAAGTCCATTTCAAAGATGCGTTCGGGGTCGATCATGGGGAGGCGGGTATGCAGGTTGCGGGCCGGGATGGCTCAACTGACGATAAAGGTTTTGAATCGCTCGTAGGCCGGCAGCCACTGGTCGGGATCGCGCGGCGTGTAGGTTTGGAACTCGAAGGAATCGCGGATCAAGCGGCGGCCGGCGGCGAGGTCGGCGACGTGGCCGGTGGCGATCATCTGGACGATCAGGTTGCCGCAGGAGGTGGCCTCGATCGGGCCGGCGATGACTTCGATGCCGAGCGCGTTCGCGGTGGCCTGGGCGAGGAAAGCGTTCTGGATGCCGCCGCCACCGGCGTGGAGGCGTTCGAAACGCTTGCCGGACAGCGCGCAGAAACGTTCGTAAACGACGCGGTATTTCAAGGCGAGCGACTCGGAGGCGACGCGCAGGATGGCGCCTTTGTCGGCGGGGACTTGCTGGCCGGTGCGCTCGCAGAAGGCGCGGATCTTCTCGGGCATCTCGCCGGGCGCGGCGAAGACCGGATCGTCGGGATCGATGAAGGCGGTGAAGGGCTCCGCCGCCTCGGCGAGCGCGGCCATCTCGCCGTAGGAGAGGTTGTCGCCGTCGAGGGCCCACTGGCGCTTGCACTCCTGGATCAACCAAAGGCCGGCGATGTTTTTCAGGAAGCGGACGGTGTCCTCGGCGCCGAGTTCGTTGCAGCAGCGCGCGGCGAAAGCTTCGGGGGTGCGGATCGGGTCCTTGCGCTCGAGGCCCATGATCGACCAGGTGCCGGAGGACAGCCAAAGCGGGTCGTCGCCGTCCATCGGAATGCCGGCGACGGCGGAGGCGGTGTCGTGGGAAGCGCTGGCGACGACGGGAATGTCATCCTTGCCGATGATCCGCGCGACCTCCTTGCGGATCGGGCCGAGGACGGTGCCGGGTGCGACGATCTTGCCGAAGATCCGCTGCGGCAGCCCGAGCGATTCGATCACGCCCCAGGCCCAGTCTCCGGTGCCGGCGTCGAGGAGTTGCGAGGTGGAGGCGATGGTCCGCTCGACCGCTTGCACGCCGCAAAGCCAGTAAGCGAGGAGATCGGGGATGAAGAGCAGCTTGTCGGCGGAGGCAAGGGCGGGGGAGGAGATTTGTTCCTCGGCCAGCAGGTGCAAGGAGGAGTTGTAGAAGTTGGTGGTGATCCCTGTTAGAGAGTAGATCTCGGCCTCGCTCAGTTTGGCGTGCATCAAGGGAGGCATGCCCTCGTGGCGCGGATCCCGGTACTGGTGGGGCATGCCGAGCAGCCGGCCGTGCGTGTCCAGCAGTCCGAAGTCGCAACCCCAGGTGTCGATGCCGATCGCCACGATGTCGTCACCGTATTTCTCCACCGCGCGGCGCAGGCCTTCGACAATGTCGCGGAACAGCCCGACGATGTTCCAGAACGATCCGCCGGGCAGGTCGGTGCCGGGATTATCGAAGCGGTGGATTTCCTCGAGCCGGAGGGTTTTCAGGTCGCTGGTGCCGGCGATGACGCGGCCGCTGCCGGCGCCGAGGTCGATGGAGAGGAAGACGGGCATGGGTTGAAAAGCTGAAAGGCTGAAAACTGAAATGCTGAAACTCAGCGGGCGAAGAGGAGATCGTAGGGCGGGGACTTGAGGTGGGTCTTGGCGTAGGCTTTCGAGTCGCGGTCGGTGACCACCACGTCGAGATCGGCGGGCGTCGCGAAAAAGTAGTCGGCTTTCACGCCCAGTTTCGAGTGGTCGAGCAGCGCGCAGTTCCAAGCGGATTGTTCGATCATCATGCGCTTCAGGCGGGCCTGCTCGGGATTGGGTTCGCTGACGCCTTGGCTGGGGTCGAGTCCTGCCCCGGAAAAGAAGAACCGGTCGATCTTCAACAAGCGCAGGGCGGACTCGGTGATCATCCCGGAGAAGCGCCGGCCGCGGGCCTCGTAGGTGCCGCCAAGCTGGATCAGTTCCACGTCGTCGCGCGCGGCCAGCCGTTCGACGGCGGCCAGGGAGTAGGTGACCACGCGCAGCGGAATCCCCTGGGGAACCTGCCCGGCGAGTTCCAGAGCGGTGGTGGAGGCGTCGAGCAAGATGGTTTCGCCCGGCAAAAGCAGCCGGGCCGTCTCGCGGGCGATCGCCAGCTTTTCCTCCAGCTTGCGCGACTCGCGCTCGCTCTGCGACAACTCGCCCAGCGGGGCGGTCGAGTCCATCGCGCCGCCGTGGGTCCGCCGCAAATGGCCGCGGCGGCCGAGCAGGTCGAGGTCGCGGCGGACGGTCTCTTCGGTCACCGCGAAATCGCGGGCCAGATCCGCGGTGCGGACCGTGCCGTCACGGCGCACCCGGTCGAGGATCTGGCGTTGGCGTTCGGCGGCGAGCATGTGGGTTTCTGTGGGAAATTGCTTGCTTTCGTGGGTTTTGTTCCGCACACCCCGGCCCGTCAATCCCAAACCTCAACGACCCATGCCTGCCGACTTCAAGCACGTGAACTATTCCTGGGACGACGCGCACGCCGCGACCCTCGATCCTGTCGCCCGCCTCGTCTACCGCTCCAACATCCTGGGCGACGACCAGCGCGTCACCAACACCGGCGGTGGCAACACCTCGTCGAAGATCATGGAGAAAGATCCGCTCACCGGCCAGCCGGTCGAGGTCCTCTGGGTGAAGGGTTCCGGCGGCGACCTGCGCACCAGCAAGCGCGACAATTTCTCATCGCTCTACCAGGACAAGCTGGTCGCCATGCAAGGCCTCTACGCCGCCCGCGCCGACAAGGGCCTCAAGTCGCAGGCCGAGGACGACATGGTGGCGATGTATTTCCACACCACCTTCAACCTAAATCCGCGCGCCTCGTCGATCGACACCCCGCTGCACAGCTTCCTGCCGGGCAAGCATGTCGACCACATGCACCCGAACGCGATCATCGCGATCGCCGCTTCCAAGAACTGCCAGCAGCTCACCAAGGAAATCTTCGGCGGTGAGATGGCCTACGTGCCGTGGATGCGCCCGGGCTTCGAACTCGGCCTCGCGATGCAGGAAATCGCCGCCGCCCAGCCGGATGTGAAGGCGATCATGATGGGCCAGCACGGCTTCATCTCGTGGGATGACGACGACAAGGTCTGCTACGTCCGCACCCTCGAGTTCATCGAGAAGGCCGCCACCTACATCGAAGCCAAGTACGAAGCGAAGGGCGGCGACGCCACGGCCTTCGGCGGCCAGAAGTACCAAACGCTGCCGGAAGCCGAGCGCCAGGCCACCCTCGCCGCCATCCTGCCCTGGCTGCGCGGCCAGGTCTCGCAGCAGAAGCGCTTTATCGGCACCGTCCAGGACGACGCGAAGATCCTGCGCTTCGTCAACTCGGCCGACGCCCCGCGCCTCGCCGAGCTCGGCACTTCCTGCCCCGACCACTTCCTGCGCACCAAGATCAAGCCGCTCTACGTCGACTGGAATCCGCAGTCCGAGGACGCCGCCGCCCTCAAGGCCAAGCTCGCCGCGGGGCTCGAGCAGTATCGCAAGGACTACGCGTCCTACTACGCCGCCTGCAAGCACTCCAACAGCCCGGCGCAGCGCGACCCGAACCCGACCGTCGTCCTCATCCCGGGCCTCGGCATGATCGCCTGGGGCAAGGACAAGTCGGAGTCCCGCGTGACCGCCGAGTTCTACAACTGCGCGGTCGAAGTCATGCGCGGTGCGGAGGCGATCGACGAATACATCTCGCTGCCGCAGCAGGAAGCCTTCGACATCGAATACTGGCTGCTTGAAGAAGCGAAGCTCCAGCGCATGCCCGCCGAGAAGGAACTCGCGCGCCAGATCATCATCGTCATCGGCGCCGGCTCCGGCATCGGCAAGGAAACCGCCCACCGCCTGGTCAAGGACGGCGCGCACGTCGTCTGTGTCGACCTCAACAAGGACGCGGCCGAAGCGACCGCCAGGGAGATCACCGACAAATACGGCGTCGGCATCGGCGTCGCCGGCACCGGCGTCTCCAACTGCGGCCAGGCGATCGGCCTCGCGGCAAACATCACCGACCGCGCCGGCATCCGCGCGATGCTCGACCAGGTTGCGCTGGCTTACGGCGGCTTCGACCACATCTGCGTGACCGCCGGCATCTTCGTGCCGAGCGATACCTCCGGCCACATCCCGGACGACAAGTGGGCGCTCACCTTCAACATCAACGTCACCGGCTCCTACTTCGTCGCCGACGAGGCCGCCAAGACGTGGAAGGAGCAGGGACTCCGCGGCAACCTGGTGCTGACCACCAGCGCCAACGCCGCCGTCGCCAAGAAGGGCTCACTTGCCTACGACACCTCGAAGGCCGCCGCCAACCACCTGGTGCGCGAGCTCGCGATCGAGCTGGCTCCGCTTGTTAGAGTCAACGGCGTCGCCCCGGCCACCGTGGTCCAGGGGTCCGCGATGTTCCCGCGCGACCGCGTCATCGGCTCGCTGGCGAAGTACAACATCCCCTACACGGAGGACGAGGCGACCGAGTCGCTGGTGAGCAAGCTCGCCCAGTTCTACGCGGATCGCACCTTGACCAAGGCCCCGATCACCCCGGCCGACCAGGCGGAAGCTTATTTCCTGCTGGTCACCAGCCGGCTCAGCAAGACCACCGGCCAGATCATCACCGTCGACGGCGGCCTGCACGAGGCGTTCCTGCGCTGAAGCGGCAGTTCCGGGGGGGCTGTGACCGCCGGAACTGATTTCCAGGCAGTCGTCAATCGTGGTCCGGGCGGTTCCCTCACGGGAGCCGCCCGGTCGACGCGGATGCCACCGACCGTGATGACGGAGGTGGTGCTGATGGTGCTGATGATGAATCTGCCGTCGCTCACGTTGAGCGTGATGGTGGAATTGCCGGTTTGATCCGGCGCGGGCGTGAGGGTCACGGTGCGGTTCGCGCCGCTGCCGCCGAAGACGATATTGGCGTTCGGCACGAGCGTGGGATTGCTCGAAGTGAAGTGCCGTTGACCGTCAACGAGGCTGCGGCGGTGGCTGGCCGAGGTTCCTGCGAGGCGTGAGCCCCCCGGGCGTCGAGCTGGTAGAGCAGATTCCCCGTCGCCGAGGGTTAACCCCATGCGCTATCCGGAGCCTGCGCCGCCGCCTGGAAAGGGCCAAGCGCGCCCAATAGCAGAGAGAAGAAGAGGGAGAGGTGGCAGCGCATACAGCTGTTACGGGAACATGTCGGTTCCTCAACGTCCGCGGGCGGCAGCCAACAGCGCGCGCACCAGCGGGGCGTGCAGCGGGTGGCCGCGCTGTTCCATCTCCTTCGCGTATTGGGTGTAGGGCGGATGGGTTTCCTCAGGCTTGAACCGGGCCATCACATGGCCGTGGAGATCGACGACGGGAACCTTGTGTTTTGCCATCACACGGGCGGCGATGGCGTTGTATTCCTGCTCCGCATTCGCGTCGAAGAGGTTGCCCTGATAGCTTGGGAAAAAATGGACGGTCGCCATGGGAGTGGTGCTGCCCCAGACCAGTTTGGCACCGGTCGCCTTGAGCCGTTGCACCAGCGCGTCGAGTCGCTCCTCATACTGGGCGGGCGTGGAGACGCGCACGCCACCGCCGTCTTTGCTCATGATGCGGATTTCGCGCGTCGCGGGGTCCTTGTAAAACAATTCGCCGATGCCGAAGTTGAAGTAGATGACGTCCCATGGCTTGTCTCCCAGCAAGCGGTCGATCTGCGCGAGGGCGGTGCCGCTGTCGTGAACGCTGCCGCCCGGCGGAAAGTGGACGCGCACCTGGTCGCCGAGTTCCTTGGCCGCGGCCTGGACGATGGCGCCATGCACTTGATCGCCGAGGAAGAGCACCTGCGGCGGGGTTTTCTCCGCGGCCGGGGCCGCCGCGGAAAGCAGCAGGCAGGCGGAAAGCAGGAGCCTTTGGAAAAATCGTGGGGAGCACACGCGCCCTCGCGTGTGGTTTCCGACGCCCCCGTCGGAAACCGCGTGGAATGGCCTGAACCGCCCGTCTTCGGCGAGGGCGCCAAAGACAACACGCGAGGCGCGTGTGCTCCCCGTGGATGAACAAAAAACCAGGCGAGGCATGACTTTAGGCGAGGATTTCGGTGAGTTCGCCGGTGCTGTCGGCGAATTTTTCGACCGGGGCATCGACGGCGTTGAGCATCGAGACGAACAGGTTGGCGAGCGGCTTCTTGCGCTCGCCCTCGAAGTTGTGGAGGTGGCCGTGTTTGAAACCGAGCCGGTTCCCGCCCGCGATCTGGATGGGGTAATCCTTGGTGCTGTGAGATTCGTGCGGATGCGCGGAACCCCAGAGGACGACCGTGGTGTCGAGCATGTTGCCATCGCCTTCCTTGGTGTCGCGCAGCCGTTTGAGGAAATACGCGTGCTGCTCGGCGCGCCATTTTTCCCATTCGCCCGAGGCTCCTTCCGGGCGCTTGTGGGCGATGTCGTGGGTGGCTCCGGTGTAGCCGAGGAGCTTGTTGGCGAAATTGCCGACGAGGTTGCCGGTGGAGTGCTCGCTCTCGGTCATGAAGGTGATGAAGCGTGTCGAATCGGTCTGGAAGGCGAGGTAGATGAGGTCATATATGCAGCGCAGGTATTCGTCCGGCTGATGGTAGGTGGCTTCGAGGTTGAGTCCCTTGGTGTCGATCTTGGGCAGCTCCTCATGCGTCCACTTGCTGGTGCGTTCGACGCGCTGCTCGATGGCGCGGACGGAATCGAGATACTCTTCCATTTTCTGGCGGTCTTCGGCTCCGAGTTTGCCGTGCAGGGACTGGTAGTTTTCCATCATCAAATCGAGCACGCTGGCCTCGCGCTTCAGGCGGGCGCGGACATCGTTGACGCTCTGGTCCGCATAGGGGCGGAAGAGGCGGTTGAAAATTTCCTGCGGCTTTTCGAGCGCGGGGATGGGTTGCCCCGGCCCGTAATGCGAAAGGGTTTTCGACATGCCGTAGGAGCCGGTGCCGCCTTCGCTGCCGAGCACGAGGGACGGATAGCGGGTGTGGTGGCCGTTGAGCTTGGCGGCGAGCTGATCGACGGAGATGTTGTTGGTTTTTTCCAAGCCGGACATGTCGGCACCGGTGCCGAAGACATCGCCGCTGCTGTGTCCGCCGAGGCCGTAGCCGCCGGGGTGATCGAGCCCGCGCAGGTAGGTGAGGGAGTCCTTGACCGGCTCGAACGGGGCGGAGGCCTTGTTCAGGGTCAAAGGGCCGGAATCGTGGCGCGGATACCAGCTCCATTCGTGCGATGTCCCGTCGGGGGTGCGCGGATCATAGACCCCGTAGGCGATGTAGCTGATCAACATGCGCTTCGGCTGCTGCTTCCCCGCGGCGAGACCGGCCGCCCAGCTCATGCTGTTGAGAAACGGCAGGGCCAGGGCGATGCCGCCGCCGCGCAGGACATCGCGGCGGTTCATGTGGTGGGATTTCATGGTCATTTCTTTGGTGCCGTGATCGGGGTTCGGAAAATTTCGCTGCGGCAGACGGTGAGGATCATGTCCTGGAAGCGGTGCTCGCTTTGCACGGATTGTTTGAGCAGATCCTCAACGGTGTAGCGGTCGTGATAGGTGAGAGCACGTCCGATGCCGTAAGTCAGCAGGCGGCGGATGACATTTTCGGCGACTTCCCCGTTGCGGTCTTTCAGGAGATAGTCCTTGAGATCCCTCATGCCTTTGACTTCCGGCCCGTTGGGAACGCGGGCGACGGAATCTACGGGCACGGTGTTCACGGTTTTGAGATATTCGCGGTAGCCATCCAGCGTGCCATCGGTCGCTGGTTGGAAACGGCGGATGGTGGCTCCGTTTTCCGGGATGTAGGGCTGGAACTGCCCGATCGCGTTGTATTCCTCGAAGGGGATCCCCCATGGATCGAGCCGCACATGGCAGTCCTTGCAGGATTCCGAGTTCCGGTGGAGGGCCAGCATGTCCTTGATGGTGGTGGCGTTTTCCACTTCCTCGCCGGCGGTATCGGAAAGGGCCGGCACCTCGGCGGGCGGCGGCGCCACCTCGTCGCCGAGGATCGCCTCGCGCAGCCAGACGGCGCGGTAGATCGGGTGCGGCGCGGAGCCGGTGCCATTGCCGACGAGCACGGCACCCTGCGTGGGCAAGCCGCCGAGCGGGGTGCCCGGCGCGATGGGGACGGCGCGGAAATCCAGACCCTGCACGCCATCGACCCCGTAGTGCGCGGCCAAGGGTTCGTTGAGCCATGCGAAGTCGGAATCGACGATGTTGCGCACAGGGGCGTTGCGACGGATCAGCTCGCCGATGAAGCCTACCGTTTCATCGATCATGTAGTCGCGGATGGTCGGGCGGAACAAGACCTCCTGGCCGGTGCGCTCCCCGTTCGGCACGAGGAAAAGGAAACGCGGGAAGAGCTTGCGGTTGATGTTGATCGCCTTCGTTTTCCCGATGCTGAGCCATTGCTTCGTGAAATTCCCCACAAAGTCCCGGGCGCGCTCGTCGGCGAGCAGGCGGCGCGCCTGCGCTTCGATCACAGCGGGGTCATCGAGTTTGTTTTCGGCGGCCAAGGCCAGAAGCTCCTGATCCGGGAGGCTGCCCCAGAGGAAATAGGAGAGCCGCGAGGCGAGTTCGTAGCCGGGCGTGGTGAGCCCGTCGGCCGCCACCGTGTGGTAGAGGAACTGCGGGGAAACGAGCACCATGGAAAGCGTCTCGCGCATCGTCGCCTCCAGCGAATCGAACTCCGGCTCCAGCATCTTGTAGATTTTGAAAAAACGCTCCCGTTCCTCCTCGCTGGCCGGGCGGCGGTAGGCGCGGGTGATGAATTTTTCCAGAACCCCGCGGATGTATTCATCGGGATCGGCGGTGCGCAGCGATGATGCGGGAAGGATGCGGGTGTGGTGTTCCGGCGGCCAGACGGCGATCACGGGCGCCTCGAACTCGATCGAGCGCACCACCGCCCGTGGCACCGAGAGTTGCCACGCGACATCGAAATGGTTGGCGCGGTTGTCGTTGAGCTGGCCGTTGTCGAAAAGGTTCTGCGGATAGATGTGGCGGGTGGACGGTTCCTGGCCTTTTTGGTTCACCTGCCCCACCTGGATCGGGTGGTTCTCGATGCGCCCGCGGAACTCGAACTCCTGCAGGTCATCGACCTTGTTCGTCAGATGCACCGTCCCGACCGGGGTGTAGTCCCCCGTGCCCGAATCGCTGCGCAAGCTGCTGCCCATGACAATCCGCAGCGGCACTTCCTTGTAACCCGGCGGCAGGATGGCGGCGGCCTTGACCCGGATCCGGTATTCCCCGGTCTCGGGCCACGAATTGACAACCACACCGGAGGAAATGGTGCCCCGGCCGCCTTCGTAAACGCCGACTTCATCCGGCTGCATCGATGCGAAGGCCGGCCCCTTGGGTTCGAAGGACCAGGTTTGCCGGTGGACCTTGGGCTTCCCGGGATCGACGATGGCGCTGGTCAAGGCGCGACGGGCGGTTTTCAGGTAGCGGTCGAGCTGCTCCGGCCCGAGCAGCATGAATTCCGCGGTGTTGTTGAAATGGTAGGGCTTTTCGGGATCCTGCGGGAGGTCTTTGATGAGCGCGAGGTCGATGCCCAGCAGATCGCGCATCGTGTTCTGGTATTCGAAGTTCGTCAGCCGCCGTGCCAGCGGGGCGGCTTTCACCGTGCTGGCCTGGGCCACATGATCCCGCATTCCCTGATCGATCCATGCCCTCAAGGCCTCGCGCTCGGCGGCGCCCGGCTGCTTCTCGTCCTCCGGGGGCATTTCTCCGAGTTCCAGAACCTCGAGAATCTTCTCCCAGCGCTCCATTTCACCGCCCGCACCGGCAGCGAGATCGCCGTCCAGCGTGTGCAGGGTGATCTTGCCTTTGCTCTTCTCCGGGCCGTGACATTGGATGCAGTAAGTCTCGAAGAAGGGCTTGATGTGGGAACGATGCCCCGGCTCGCCCGCGGGAATGGCGTGCGGGACCGCGGGTGGGTCGCCTGTCGGGTCCGCCATCGAGCTCTGGAACGTCCACAGGGTGCCGACAACCGCGAACAAAAGAAGATTGGCCCCGTGTCTCATGAGAAAGTGATCAATCTGGAGAACAGGGCAATGGACAGCATGGGCGAAGGTGGTCTCAAAACGACGGTCGTTGAACGAACGGGTCGGTGGTTTCTTTCACAATTACAAGCATTCCAGTGTAACTCATGTTCGGGCTGCGGTGATACTTTCGCGGGGCGCCTTGCGTAGCCGGAGACCGCGGTGAAGGCTTGCACGGTGATCGCCCGGCCGGGGTCTGGCGGCAAACAAGGAATCTAGACGAGATGAAAAGCAATCGACGGACCTTTCTTCAACAGTCGCTGATCGGGTCGGCGGGACTGGGGCTGGGCATCGCCTCAACCTCGGAGGTCCACGCGGCGCCGGTGCTGGATGCGGCCGACACCGGATTGACCCGGGAGGTGGACGTGCTCGTGGTCGGCGGGGGGACCGCCGGAACCATCGCCGCGATCCAGGCGGGGCGGGCCGGGGCCAGCGTCCTGCTGGTCGAGCGCGGCAGCCAGCTCGGCGGCACGATGACCACCGGCGGCGTGGCGTTTCCCGGACTGTTCGACGCCTGGGGCAAGCAGATCATCGCGGGGATCGGCTGGGAGCTGGTCAAGGAAAGCGTCGAGCTCGATGGCGGCATCTTGCCCGACTTCGCCAAAGTCCCCCAACGGCACTACCAGAACCAGGTCTTCACCAATCAATTTCTCTACGCCCTCCTCGCCGAGGAGAAATGCGGGAAGGCAGGTGTCGAGATCGCCTACTACGAATTCCCCCAGGCCGTGACCAAAACCGCCGGCGGCTGGCAGGTCGATTGCGCGGGCTTCGGCACCCGTCGACGGGTGAACTGCAAGCAGATCATCGACTGCACCGGCGGCGCCGAGGTGGTGGGCCTGTCAGGCCTGCCGCGGCTGCGGGAGGAGGAGCGGCAGCCGGGATCGTATCTCTACATGATGGGCAAGTCCCACGAGCCCGGGCGCAATCAGATCCACCGGCTGTACGTCCACGGCGCGGACTCCACCAACTCCCGCACCGCCACCGCCGCCAATCTCACCGGGCGGAAGTCGATTCTCGAACACGTGCGAGCCAAGGGCCAGCGGCTGATGCATTTGCAGCCGGAGACCGGCTTCCGCGAGAGCTTCCGCATCGAAGGTGAAGTCCTCATCACCGTGAACGACTATCGTTCCGGCAGGAAGTTCGAGGACGCCGTCTGCCACGCCTTCTATCCGGTCGATCTCCACACGAAGGCCGGCGTGAAGCCCGAACCGCTCAAGCGGGGGATCGTGCCCACCATTCCGCTCCGCGCGCTGATCCCCAAGGGCAGCCGCGACCTGATGGTCGCCGGCCGCTGCGTGAGCAGCGACCGCCTCGCGAATTCCGGGCTCCGCGTGCAGGCCTCGTGCATGGCCATGGGTCAGGCGGCGGGGGCCGCCGCAGCCCTCGCCGCCAAGGCAGGAACCACACCCTTGGAGCTGCCGCTCCGGGAGATCCACGAGCTCCTCCGCGCCCACGGCGCGATCATCCCGGGCGATGTCTGAACGGAAAAGCCCGCGACTCGGCACGCTCCGCCGCCGCAGTGTCTCGCTGCTCACCGCGCTGACCTTCCTGGTGCTCGCGGTGACGGGCGCGCTCGCCTTCATCCAGCCCTTTTCCCTCGGCATCATCGGTCTGCACTCGCTGATGGGATTCTTCTTCATCGCCCTGATCGCGCTGCATGTCATCAACAACAGCCGGCCCCTCGCCAGTTATGTGCGCAGCAGGACCTTGTGGGGGACGCTCCTCATCACCGCCGCGCTCACCCTGCTTTTCTGGTGGCAGCCGGCCCCCGTGAAAGCCGTGCTCGGCTGGAGCGGCAACCTCGGCCCGGCGATGGAACGGTTCCAGATGAGCGAGGACGGGATGGTCTTCGACTACACCCCGGCCCCGGATTACAAGATGCGGCTCACGGTCAAAACCGGCGCGTCCTTCCCCGATTCCCCGCCGCCCGCGGTCGCGATCTGGCTGGAAAACCAGGGCGGCTATCACATCAAGACGCTGCTGGCCCCCGACGCCGCCGGAGAGGTGCCGTATTGGAAGTTCAAGCACGCCGGATGGGAGAAGGCCAAACGCGAGGCGGAAGAACCCGGCGAGGTCGATGCGATCTCGTCGCCCACGCCGAACGGGTCCTTCGATCCCGCCGATTACATCCTCCCCGGCGCTTCGGAAGACTCCACCCCCTATGCCCTGATCCTTGAAATCAACCAGGCGGGCGACGGGCAGGCATCGCTTGTTCACGCGGTCGAGATCGACAACTCCCTGCCACGGGCCTTCCAGTTGATGGAGTTGCGCGGCTTCCCGAAGCGCGGGGACGACGCCGACGGCAAGGAGGCATGGTCGCTCTATTACGTCGACGACGCCTTCGGCTCCGCCCTCGATCTCATCGACAGCGCCTTGCTGACGATCGAGCGGGGGAAGTGACCCCCGATGGCCCCCTTGACCGGCCGTCACTTCTTCGTTGGCGGTGCGACCGGCCCCGTGCCTTGTGGTCGGTTGGTGCGTGGTCTTTCGATCTTCACCGCCTTGGCGATCTTCGATTCATCAAAAAGCTGCGGAGCAGACACGGGCAGCACCTTGAGGTGGAGATCCTTGATCTCGACCCGGTTCGCATTGCCGCCATGCAGTTGGATTGCCAGCAGCCCCGCGAGCGAACGTTTGCCTTCATCATGGTCGAAGAGTTCCGAGGTCGTCTTGCCGTTGATCTGGTGGAGCAGGTGGTTGCCGCGTGCGATCACCTTGTATTCATTCCATTTCGCCACATCCGCCTTCACCGGTTCATGCTCGCTGATTCGCCAGAGCGTGCCTTCAGGGTCGAGCAATACATTGGTACCGTTCAGACCAAAAATTCCACGTCCTTTCTCCTCGTAAGTCATGCCGTTGTGCTCGATGGCGGGATGGATATCGCATTGGTACCCGGTAATCACCCACGGGGCCACCTCCGGCAGCTCGCGGCTGCGGTATTGCAGGCCGCTATTGTTGTCGCCGATCACCCGCACGGTGGCACGAAGTTCAAAGTCCTTCACCACGCCGCCGCGCCAGATCAGGAAGCTGTTGCGAGCCATCGCATCCGGTCCGGTGCAAGTGCCAATGACGATGCCATCCGTCACCTTCCACAGCGCGGGATCACCCTCCCAGCCCGTCAAGTCGGTGCCATTGAAAAGCGGAGTGAACCCGTCCTTATCAGCCGCGACCGCAGCAGTGCAAAGGAGCACGAGGCAATGCCAGAAGAATGTCGATTTCACAGGCGGCAGTGGGATGAGAGCGAAGATGGCGTTCATGAGTGACGATCACAACAAACCACGTCCGCGGTCGGCGGTGGAGTGAAAAATCCGGGCGCCTTTTCGGGAAAGGCAGTTCGCGCGGACTGAAGATCCGCGGTCCAGTACACGGTGGGGTTTGATTCGGCTCCATCCGGACGAAGGCTGGCGGCGAGACGCCGCAGCCACTGTTAGACGAGGCGCAGGAGGAGGTCGTCGCTGTCGACCTGGTCGCCCTTCTTGACGAGGAGTTCCTTCACCACGCCGTCGGCGCCGGCGCTGACGGTGGTGAGCATCTTCATCGCTTCGAGGACGATCAGCTTGTCGCCGGCTTTCACTTCCTGGCCGGGGGAGATGGCGATCTCGGTGACCATGCCGGGCATCGGGGCGCAGGCCTGGTTGGGGTCGCTGGTGTCGCCTTTGAGACGGGCGGCCTTGGAGGTGGCGACCAGCGACTTGTCGAGGACCACGCTTTCGCGCGGCATGCCGTTGAGCTCGAAGAACAGGGTGCGGCCACCTGCGTCGTCGGCCTCGCCGAGCGAGAGCAGCTTGACGAAGAGCGTCTTGCCGGGGTCGATCTCGACCTCGACTTCCTCGCCGACCTGCAGGCCGTAGAAGAAGGCGGGGGTGGCGAGTCCACTCAGGTCGTCGTACTTCCCGCGGAAGGCGGTGAAGTCGGCGAAGACCTGCGGATACATGAGGTGCGAGTAAAGGTCGTCGTCGCTGGCCGGGCGGCCGAGCTGCTTGGCGACTTCGGCGCGGACGGCCTCGAGGTCGACCGGCTCGGCGAGTTCGCCGGGACGGCAGGTGGTCGAGGGCTTGTTGCCGAGCACCACCGCCTGGACGTCGGCGGGCCAGCCGCCGTCGGGCTGGCCGAGGCCGCCGGCTAGCATGTCGATGACGCTTTCCGGCCAGTCGATCGACCCGGGTTTGAGCTTCGGCACGTCGGCCGCCTTGATGCCGCGGGTGATCAGGAACATCGCCATGTCGCCGACGACTTTCGAGGACGGGGTGACCTTGACGATATCGCCGAAGAGCTGGTTGACGTCGGCGTAGGTGCGCGAGATCTCGCGCCAGCGGTGGCCGAGGCCCATCGCGTTGGCCTGCTCGCGGAGGTTGGTGTACTGCCCTCCGGGCATCTCGTGCTCGTAAACCTCGGCGGTGCCGGAGCGCGGCGAGGTGTCGAAGGGCTTGTACTGGGCGAGGACTTCCTCCCAGTAGTCGGAAATCTCGTTGAGGGCGTCGAAGTCGAGGCCGGGATCGCGCTCGGTGCCGGCGATGGCGGAGCAGACGGAGTTGAGGTTCGGCTGCGAGGTCGAGCCGGACAGCGAGGCCATGGCGAGGTCGACGATATCGACGCCGGCCTTGCAGGCGGCGAGCACCGAGGCGGCGTTGAGGCCGGAGGTGTCGTGGGTGTGGAAGTGGATCGGGATGCCGATGTCCTGCTTGAGGGCGGTGACCAGGTTGAAGGCGGCCTGCGGTTTGCAGAGGCCGGCCATGTCCTTGATGGCGAGGATGTGCGCGCCCATCGCCTCGAGCTCCTTGGCCTTGGCGACGTAGTATTTCAGCGAATACTTGTCGCGCTTCGCGTTGAGGATGTCGCCGGTGTAGCAGATCGCTGCCTCGCACAGCGGCTTGCCGTGCTCGCGGACCGCCTCCATCGCGACCCGCATGTTGGGCAGGTAGTTGAGGGAGTCGAAGATCCGGAAGATATCCATGCCCGCGTCGGCCGAGTGCTTGACGAAGCCGGCGACGACGTTGTCGGGGTAGTTCGAGTAACCGACCGCGTTGGATCCGCGGAACAGCATCTGGAAGAGGATTCCGGGGACCTTTTCACGCAGGCGGCGGAGGCGCTCCCAGGGGCACTCCTTGAGGAAGCGCATCGCGGTGTCGAAGGTCGCGCCGCCCCACATTTCGAGCGAGAACAGCTGCGGCAGGCTGGCCGCGTAGTGGTCGGCGATCCGCAGCATGTCGAGGCTGCGCATGCGGGTGGCGATGAGCGACTGGTGGGCGTCGCGCATCGAGGTGTCGGTGACGAGCAGGCGTTTTTGGTCGAGGATCCACTGGCTGAATTTTTCGGGACCGAGATCTAGTAGCAGATCGCGGGATTGAGGATTGTCGATGGTTGATGTTTGATTGCTGGAATGGGGGATCCGCGGGGCGGGGATCGGCTTGTCGGGTTTCCAGCCTTTGGCGGTGGTGTTGCCGTTGACGGTGATGTCGGAGAGGTAGGACAGCAGCTTGGTCGCGCGGTCGCGCTTGGCCTTGAACTTGACCAGCTCGGGCTTGGTATCGATCAGCTTGGTGTGGGCCTGGCCGCTGCGGAAGGTGTCGTCGCGGATGACGTTTTCGAGGAAGGGGATGTTGGTTTTCACGCCGCGGATGCGGAACTCGCGGAGGGCGCGGTCCATGCGCTGGCAGGCGGTCTCGAAGTCGCGGCCCATCGCGGTGAGCTTGACCAGCATCGAGTCGTAGAACGGCGTGATCACCGAGCCGGCGTCGCCGGAGCCGGCGTCGAGGCGGATGCCGAAGCCGGCGGCGGAGCGGTAGTTGAGGATGCGGCCGTAATCCGGCGCGAAGCCGCGCTCCGGGTCCTCGGTGGTGATGCGGCACTGGATGGCGTAGCCGTTGCAGGGGATCTCGGCCTGCGGCGGAATGGCGATCTCGGGGCTGAACAGCGAGTGGCCCTTGGCGACGAGGATCTGCGAGCGGACGAGGTCGATGCCGGTGACGCATTCGGTCACCGTGTGCTCGACCTGGATGCGCGGGTTCATCTCGATGAAGAACCAGTCTTTCTGGTCCATGTCGTAGAGGAACTCGACGGTGCCGGCGTTGTTGTAGCCGATGCCTTTCGCGAGTTTCACCGCGGCGTCGCAGAGGTCCTTGCGAACCTGCGGGTCGAGCTGCACCGAGGGCGCGATCTCGACGACTTTCTGGTAGCGGCGCTGGACCGAGCAGTCGCGCTCGTGAAGGTGGACGACGTTGCCGTGCTGGTCGCCGAGGATCTGGACCTCGATGTGCTTGGCGCGGGAAATGTAGCGTTCGAGGAACACCGCGGCGTTGCCGAAGGCGTTGAGCGCCTCGTTCTGGGCCTCGGCGAGCAAGGCGGGGAGTTGGTGCGGCTCCATCACCACGCGCATCCCGCGGCCGCCGCCGCCGAAGGCCGCCTTGATGATGAGCGGGAAGCCGATCGACGGGGCGATCTTCATCGCCTGCTCGCGGTCGACGACCGGCTCCTCGGTGCCGGGCAGGGTGGGGACGTTGTATTTCGCGGCCAGATGGCGGGCGGCGGTCTTGTCACCCATGTTTTCCAAGAGGTCGGGCGAGGGGCCGATGAAGGTCATGCCTTCCCGGGCACAGGCGCGGGCGAACGCGGCGTTCTCGGACAGGAAGCCATAGCCCGGGTGGACCAGGGTGACGCCTTTCGCCTTGGCCATCGCGACGATGCCCTCGACATCGAGGTAGGCACCGACCGGGCCTTTGTCCTTGTCGAGCTGGTAGGCCTCGTCGGCCTTGAAGCGGTGGCGGGAAAAGCGGTCCTCCTCGGCGAACATCGAAACGGTGCGGAGTCCGAGTTCGTTCGCGGCGCGGAAAATTCGGATGGCGATTTCGCCGCGGTTGGCGGCGAGGAGCTTGTCGGTCTTGGGCTGCGGCATGCGGAGGAATTCCTAAGCGTTTGCTATCGAATCGGCCAAGGGGAAAGGTGACAGCGGGACGTCTCAATTTGGCTGCTCAACCGTCACTGGGACAAAATTGAAGAAACGCGTTGACGGATCGTTTTTCTCGTGCCAATCTTCGCCCGTCGCGACAATAGCAGGCGGCCCGATTGATGAGTCTTCCCGGTTTTTGGGTTTTTCCGGAGGTGAATCGATCGGGCCGCTTCATTTTCGCCCGGTGAGGTTTCCGGAATTTAAATCTGACGCTCGAGGTGGATTTAAGCCTGCGGGACTTGGTATGGATTGCGGCAGCCTGCTGCCGCTTTCGGTCCGTCAGCCTGCTGACGGGTCGGCGCGCGGCCACCGGTCTTCGGTCGTGCGGGAAATTGGCGAGAGCACCTGAGGTATCAGCCGTTGATGATTTTGCCGGTGGAGTTTCTTCGCCAGCAGGCTGGCGGAGGGAGAGCGGCAGCAGGCTGCACGCAGTCCATGGGGGCCGTCGGCCCGGGCAGGATTCAGGAGGCGGCGGGCGTGCTTTCGATCCGCGCGATCCGCGCAATCCGCGCGCGGTCGAGGTCGTAGGGGCTGATCTCCAGGAGCACGACGGTTCCCGTGGGCAACTCCGGCGGGTTCGCGGCGAGTTCCTTCGAAAGGTGGGACGTGACCTTTTTGCCGTTGGGTAGCGCGACTTCGAACAACCCGTCGGCGAGCGCCCGGAGGACGGTGCCGAGGGGGCGCAGGCAATCGTCGTGCGGCGTGCCGGAAGATCTCATGGAGCGAGAGAAACCACGGGTCGGACGGGATTTGCAAGCGCGACGAGGCCACGGCTTGACGACGAAGGGTCGAAACTTCATGTTGTCCGCCATTCCGGACGTGCTGAATCTCACGGCGCTCCAAGTTAGCCTATTCATCATGAATCTCCGACTGATTCTTCCAGCCGCCGCCGCCATCCTGATGATGGTGCCTTCCTGCACGCCGTACAAGGAACCTCCGCCACCGGCCCCGGCCGATCCGGCGGCCCGGACCAAGACGCCGGAAGAGGAGGAGAAGATCCGCGCGCAGCGCGCGCAGGCCAAGAAGGAAGACGAGGCCAAAAAGAAGGCGGATGAAAAGAAGGAGTCTGGCGATGAGCCGGAGGGAATCGCCGAAAAAGATCCGACTGACGACGGGGGCTCGGAAGAAGTGAAGCCGCCCGATCGGAAAGCGGAGATCCAGGTGGCGCGGCCGGTTCCCGGCAAGCCGGGTTTCGTGTTCAGCCCGTTCAATAACAAGGTGATCGACGTGAAGGGCATTCCAAGCGGCCGCTTGGTGGCGGACCCGACTTTTCCGGCCTCGGAAAAGATGCACTTCCGGGTCCCGTGAGGATCGGGTTCAACGACTGATTTCGAGGAGCCGGTCCCCCTCAGGGTCCGGCTCCTTCATTCCTGGAGTTCGTGATGGAGTTTGAAAAAGTAGCCGTTCTTGGCGGGGGACTTCTCGGCGGATCGCTGGCGCTGGCGCTGATGCGGAGCTTTCCGGCCCTGCCGCTTTCGCTGTGGGCCCGTCGTGCGGAGACCGTGGCCGGTGCCCGCGGGCGGGGGATCGCGTCCGCGACCGATGACCTGGCGGCGGCGGTCGCGGGGGCGGATCTGGTCGTGCTGTCGACTCCGGTCGGCGCGATGCCGGACGTGCTGCGGGCCGCCCAGGACCGCGGGCTGTCCCCGGGCGCCCTGGTCACCGATGTCGGCAGCGTGAAAGCGTTGCCGCACCTCGCCCTGCGGCCTTTGCTGGCAAGGACCGGCGGCCGCTTCATCGGCAGTCACCCGATGGCGGGCTCCGAGCAGAACGGCATCGCGGCGGCCGAGCCCGGCTTGTTCGAGGGGGCCGCCTGCCTGTTGACCGACGACGAAGGGGTGGGCGAGCCGCAGACGGGCCGCTTGGAGCGCTTCTGGCAAGCGCTCGGCTGCCGGACGTCGTGGCTGGATGCCGCCACTCACGACGCCTTGGTCGCGCGGATCAGCCATTTCCCCCATTTGATGGCGGCGGCCGCGGCGAAGGTCGCGCTGGGGAATCCTGGCGACGCCCGTTTCGGCGGCGGCGGCCTGCGCGACACCACCCGGGTCGCCGGTGGCGATCCGGGGATGTGGGCGGAGATCGTGGTCGAGAACCGGGCGGCGCTGCGCGGCGTGGTGCGCGACGGGATCGATGCCTTGAGCGAAATGCTTGCCATGCTGGAGTCGGGCGACCAAGAAGCGCTGCGCCGGTGGCTGGCGGAGGCGAAGCAGCGGCGCGACGACTCCCGCCCCGACCTCCGAAACGAATTTTCATGAGCGAGTTCCGAGTCCGATCGATCCGCGCGCTGGACGCCGCCTTCCCGGTGCCCGGCGACAAGAGCATGTCCCACCGCGCGGCGATGATCGCCGGTCTGGCCGACGGCATTTCGACGGTCCGCAATTTCCTGCCGAGCGAGGATTGCCTCAACACCCTGGGCGCGATGAAAGCCTGCGGGGTGGCAGTCGAGGTGCTGGAGGAAATGCCCGGCTTCGGCCCGACCGCGATGCGGATCCACGGCTGCGCCATGCAACTGTCCGCACCCTCCGCGCCGATCGACTGCGGCAATTCCGGCACCGGCATGCGCTTGCTCGCGGGACTGTTCGCCGGGCAATCCTTCGACTGCGAACTGTTCGGCGACGAGTCCTTGTCGGGCCGTCCGATGGGCCGAATCACCCGGCCGCTCGGCGAGATGGGCGCGCGGATCGACTGCCGTGGCGAGAAACCCGGCTGCGCGCCCTTGAAAGTCCACGGCACCAAGCTCCACCCGATCCGCTACGAACTGCCGGTCGCCAGCGCCCAGGTGAAGAGCGCCGTGCTGCTCGCCGGGATGTTCTGCGACGGCGTCACCACCGCGGTGCAGCCGGCCGACACCCGCGACCACACCGAGCGGATGCTCGAGTCGTTCGGGGTGAAAGTGGTCACCGAAGGTCCGGCGATTTCGATCGAAGGCGGCCAGGTCCCGCAGGCCCGCGACTTCCGCGTGCCCGGCGACATTTCCAGCGCGGCCTTCTGGGTCGTCGCGGCCGCGGCGCTGCCCGGCTCGCGGCTGGTCATCCGCGACGTCGGGCTCAACCCGACCCGCACCGCGGTGCTGGATGTCATCGAGCGGATGGGCGCGCGGATCACCCGCACCGTGCGCTCGGCCGCAGACGGCGAACCGATCGGCGACATCGAGATCCACGGGGCGGCGCTGCACGGCACCGAATTGCTGCGCGCGGAGATTCCCAACCTGATCGACGAGATCCCGGTGATCGCCGTCGCCGCCGCGCTGGCCGCGGGCAAGACCGTGATCCGCAACGCCAAGGAGCTCCGGGTCAAGGAAACCGACCGCATCACGACCGTGGTCGAAGGCCTGCGCGCGATGGGCGGGCAGGTCGAGGAGTTCGACGACGGCATGGAGATCACCGGCGGCGCGCCGCTGCATGCCGCGACCATCGAGAGCCACGGCGACCACCGGATCGCGATGGCTTTCGCGATCGCCGGTCTCTTCGCCCGCGGTGAAACGGTGGTCCGCAACACCGACTGCGTGAACACTTCCTATCCCGGCTTCGCCCGCCAGCTCGCCGCCGTCCTCGCCGAAAGCAAGGACGCCGCCGCTTACGACCTGCCCACCGTTCCCGTGTCCGCATGATTCTCCACCGCGCCATTGCCATCGACGGGCCGGCCGCCTCCGGCAAAAGCACGCTCGCGCGCATCCTGGCGCAGCGGCTCGGGCTGATCATGGTGAACTCGGGCGCGATGTACCGCGCCGTGACCTGGAGGATCCTCCAGCTCGGGATCGATCCCGCCGACCGCGCCGCGGTCGTCGACGCGCTGCGCGGGATGGAAATCCAATGCGGCGTCGAAGGGCTCGACTCGACCGTCCGCATCGATGGCATCGACCCCGGCGACGCGCTGCGCGGCGAGGAAGTGAACTCCGCCGTCTCCGCCGTGGCCGCGGTGCCCGAAGTCCGCGAGTGCCTGGTTTCCCTGCAACGCGATTACCTCAAGCTCGGCGACGTGGTGATGGAAGGTCGCGACATCGGCAGCGTGGTGTTTCCCGAGACACCGTTCAAGATTTACATGGACGCCGATCCGGGCGTCCGCGAGGCCCGCCGCGAGGTTGTCGGCGAGGTCGATTCGGTGGCCGCCCGCGACAAGGCCGACAGCGGCCGCGCGACCGCGCCGCTGAAGGTTGCCGACGGTGCGGCGATCCTCGACACCTCCGGGCACAGCATCGAATCCGGCGTGGAGGCTGCTTTGGAGATCCTCGCCGGACAAGGGTTCGTGATGCCCGCCCGCTGACTTCCCTTTCACACCCATGCGTTGGATTTATTGGTTCGGTTGGTCCCTATTCGGCAGCGCCTACCGCTCGCTGTTCGGGTTGAAGGTTGTCGGCCGTGAGCATCTCGTGCTCGACGGCGCGGTGCTGGTCGCTTCGAACCACGAGAGCTTCCTCGACCCGCCGCTGGTCGGCACGCTTTACCGCGACGAGATGTTCTATCTCGCCCGCAAGACCCTGATGAAGGGACCGCTGCTGACGTGGATCTACAAGGCGTGGAACTCGATCCCGGTCGACCAGGACCGGCCGGACATGACCAGCCTCAAGGCGATCATCAAGCTGCTCAATTCCGGCAAGCGCGTGCTGGTTTTTCCGGAGGGCGAACGCAGCCTCGACGGGGTGATCGGCGTCGCCCAGCCGGGGGTCGGCCTGATCGCGGTGAAGTCCAACGCGGTGATCCAGCCGATCCGCATCCGCGGCGCGCGCGAGGCCTTGCCGCGGGGTTCCGGACGGATCCGCTTCAATCAGATTTCCCTCCACATCGGTCCGCCGATCCGCTTGACCGCGGAGGAGTTGACGACCGCCAAGGGCAAGCACGGCTACCAGCACATCGCCGACCGCGTCATGGCGGCGATCCAGGCGCTGTAGTGTCCCGTCGAGGGCCGCTCCCTGCCGGCCGTGTGGGGAGCCGGCGGGCTGGGGCCGCATGGCTCCCCGTACGCGTCACGGCGTAGAGGGGGGTGATCGGGGTACCCATGAGCGACGGGATTTTCATCCGATTTCCCGGAGACGGGGGCGTGTTATGATTCGGCTCAATCACCGGTGATGAATGAACATCCTCCGGCGGTCAGCCTTCCGAATCCATGAACTCGACCCTTTGTGATCTCCGCGAAAAAGAAATTGTCGTCCCTGCCGGCGCTGTCGCCCTCCAAGGAACCGCCTTCATCCCGCGGGAGCCGCACGGGGTGGTGATCTTCGCCCACGGCAGCGGAAGCAACCGCAACAGTCCGCGGAACCGCCATGTCGCGGCACAAATGCAGCGCCGCCAGCTGGCGACGGTGTTGTTCGATCTGCTGTCGCCCGAGGAAGTGGCGCTGGACGACTCGACCTGCGAGCTTCGTTTCGACATCCCGCTCCTGACCGATCGCCTGGTGGCGGTGACGCGTTGGGTCGAGCGCGACCCCGACCTGCGCGGGCTGGGGATCGGCTACTTCGGGGCGAGCACCGGCGCGGCGGCGGCCTTGGCCGCGGCGGCGCGGGTTCCCGAAGTGCAGGCGATCGTTTCCCGCGGCGGCCGGACCGATTTGGCGGGCGACGCGGTCAAAGACGTCGGAGCCGCCGTGCTGATGATCGCCGGAGGCGCGGACGAGCCGGTGATCCATTGGAACCGCGAATCGATGCTCGATCTGCCCGGTGTGAAGCATCTCGAGATCCTGCCGGGAGCAAGCCACCTGTTCGTGGAGCCGGGCGCGCTCGCGCTGGTCGCCCGTCTCGCCGCCGAGTGGTTCCGCGTCCATCTCTCCTCATCGCGGCTGCCTTGAGATCCTCGCCACCCCGATCCCATGAAACCGTCCGTCACTTCGAGGATCTGGAGGACCTGACCGATCCCAAGGACTTCTTCGACCGGGCGCGCTTCGGGGCATCGGTCGAGCTGCAGGACCAGGACGGCAACGACATCGTCCGCGCCTGCCTGCCGGAGCGGAACGCGGAGAACGCCAAGGTCACCGTGGAAAACGGCGTCTTGAAGAGCTCCCGCCTGAAATTGGCACTTGGCACTTCAGCCTAGGACCTTACCACTCGCCGGCATGGCGAAGGTGCTGGTGGGACTTTCCGGCGGGGTGGACAGCTCCGCCGCCGCCGCCCTGTTGATCGAGCAGGGACACGAGGTCGCGGGCGGCTTCATGAAGAACTGGATCAACGCCGAAGGTCTGCCGGGCGACTGTCCCTGGAAGAGCGATCTGGAAGACGCGCTGGCGGTGGCGCGGAAGCTGGGGATCGAGTTCCGGGTGGTCGACCTGATCGACCAGTACAAGGCACGGATCGTCGACTATCTGGTGGAAGGCTATCGCAGTGGCATCACGCCGAACCCCGATGTCTGGTGCAACCGCGAGATGAAGTTCGGGGTCTTCCTCGACTACGCGCTGGAGCAGGGCTTCGAGGCGGTGGCGACGGGTCACTACGCGCGCCGGCGGACGCTGGCCGACGGTCGTCCGGCGATCCTGCGCGGGGCGGATCCGAACAAGGACCAGAGCTATTTTCTCGCGTTGATGACCGAGTTCCAGGCGGCGCGCGCGATGTTCCCGGCCGGCGAACTTTTGAAGCCGGAAGTCCGCGAGGTCGCCCGCCGCCACGGGCTGCCGACGGCGGAGAAGAAGGACAGCCAGGGGATCTGCTTCATCGGCGAGATCAAGATGAGCGACTTCATCCGGCACTACATCCCCGATCATCCCGGCGAGATCGTCGATACCGCCGGCAAGGTGCTGGGCGGGCATCGCGGGCTGCATCTCTACACGCTGGGCCAGCGCAAAGGCCATGGCGTCGCCTCGCCGCGCGAGGGCATGGCCTACGTGGTGGTTGCGAAGGACCTGGCGACGAACCGGCTGGTGGTCGGGTGGGATCAGAACGACACGCCGGGGCTCTATGCCCGCGACTGCGTGATCGGCAGCGTCTCGACGATCGGTTTCGCCTTCGACCGGCCCTGCCGGATCGATGCCCAGCCGCGCTATCGGGCGAAGGCCGAGCGGGCGGAGGTGGTGCCGCGCGACGATGGCAAGCTCGAGCTGCGTTTCCAGTCGCCGCAGCGGGCGATCGCCCCGGGGCAGATCTGCGGCTTCTACGACGGCGGCCGATTGTTGGGCGGCGGGGTGTTCGAGGATGTGCGGGGGTAGGACGGCGTGTCAGCGTGCCGGCGGGTCGCCGCTCGGTTTCAAAAGACAAGGGGCTTCCGGGAAGTGGCTTGATCCCATGCCATTCAGGACTGACTCCATTCGACAAGATGCCGACGGGGAGCGGACCTCTCCTCGCGCTGTCTCCCTTCTTCCAAGGCTTTTCATCCATCCTCTTCGGGCGACCGGCCCTGTCCGGACTCGAGAAGACCCTCCGCAAGGTTGCCGGGTTCAAGTCGTTGACCAAACTCTTCGAGACCTTCGGGGACCTCATTCCCGAGGCGCTGCTGCAACGCCGCGCCAAAGGCCCCAACAGCCGGCAGCGCCGCTACACCCTGCACGTGACCTTCTGGGCCTTCCTCGCCCAGACCCTCGCCCCGCAGACCTCCTGCCGCGACATCGTCCGCAAGGTGCAGGCCTGGTGGCTGCTGCGCGATCCGAAGGCATCGGCCGGATCCGCCTCCACGAGCGCCTACACCAAGGCCCGCCAACGGCTCGACCCGGAAGCGATCAAGCCCGTCGCCCGCCACCTGGCAGACCGCCTCGAAAGCCGGGTTCCCGCCTCGCAACTCTGGCGCGGCCGCCGCGTCCGCGTGGTCGACGGCACGACCGTCTTGCGGCCAACGTCCATCAGGTGGACCTGAGACGGATCCGCTTCAAGGGAACCGCCGACACCCTGCGACAC
>CAMCYK010000043.1 GCA_945883695.1 Akkermansia muciniphila
CCCCGGGACCGCTCGACGCGCTGCGCCGCCACCCCGCCAACATGATGCGCCTGGTCGGCGAGCGCTTCACCCGCCCCAGCGCCGCCAACCCGCTCAACTTCATCGGCGGCAGCGGCTTCAGCATCGGCCGCACGCTCACCCACACCGCGTCCGGCCACGGGTTCCTCAACCTCTACGCCAACGACAACATCGCCGCCTATGGCGACAACTCCGGATCGATCAGCGTCACCATCAAGCGCACCCTCTGATCCCCCGCCCGGACCCCAAGGTGCTCCTCCCCCCGGAGGAGCACCTTTTGTCCAAGCCACCACTCCTTCCTCCGATGAAAACCACCCCGATCCTCGCCGGAACCCTGCTGGCCCTTGCCGCGGGTTTGCTCATCACCGGTCGTCCGACCGAAGCCCCGGCCGGAACCCCGGCCCCCGAATCCCGCTCCTCCGCCAAATTCCGCCACCGGCCGCCCGCCGCGGAGGCCGCCGCCCGCAGGTCCGCGCCGCCGGCCGAGGACCCCGAGGCGGCGAACCTGGCCGCCTGGAACGAGCGCTTCGACGCGCTGCTGGCGGAACACGGCGACCGCGCGGACGCCGTCGGCGCGCTGCTGGCCGAAATCGATGACCGCTATCTCGAGTGGGTCGGCGGGCAGTTGGAACCGGTGACCGGACTGCCGCCCGCCGCCCGCTATGACGAGCTGTCGGACATCGCCATCTCGGTCGACGCGGGCACCGCGGCGATCTTCGAACAGCTTGGAATCGACGAAAGCCAGCGGCCGGGCGTGACCGACGGGGCCGCGGAACTCGTGGTCGCGGAAATCCAATACGCCGAGGCGGCGCCGGACACCGCCACCCGGCTCGCGCTGCACCGCCTCGACCGCGAGCGCGAGGTCCGGCTCGAGAGCGCGCTGGCGCAGGCCGACGAGGTCGCGCGAAGCCAGGCCGTGACCGAACTCGAGTCGTGGTACGAAGCCGGCATGGGAGGGATCTTCGCGGCCCCCGACGAGGAATGAGGCGCCTCACGCCGGCTCCGCTTCGCCATGCCCAAGGGGTTGCCCTACCCGGGCCGGCCAACCGGCGCGAATGACGCGGCCCGCCCCGCGACGCCGGCAAGCGCGGGACACCCCGCCCTCGCACGACACAATCTCACCGGCACGACTAAACCCTTCCTTCCCTCCGGCCGTGGTGTAAGAGCAGCCGATGGATCGCGAGGAAGACAGCATCGAGGAATTTGTCCGGGAACTCACCCGGACCCAGAACGACTTGTTCTATTTCATCCGGGCGCTCTGCGGCGACGCCCATGCCGCCGCCGACATCCGCCAGGCGGTCAACATGATCCTCTGGCGCAAGCGGGAGAAATTCCGGCCGGGCTCGAGCTTCAAGAACTGGGCGTTCCGCATCGCCCAGCTCGAGGTGAAAAGCTACCTGCGCCAGCACCGGAAGCGCCGCGTGGTCGCCTTCGACGCTGACCTGATCGAATGCTTCGCCGAAGAACTTCCGGCCACCATCGACGAACTCCCGGACCGCCGCCTGGCCCTCGCCGAGTGCCTCAAGAAGCTCACCCCGAAAGACGGCGAGCTGATCCGCCATCACTACTGGTCGGGCGGCACCCTCACGACCCTCGCCCGCGCGACCGAGCGCAGCGTGGGGACCCTCAAGGCCCGCTTGTTCCAATTGCGCGGCTCGCTCCGGCAGTGCATTCGCGGACATCTCCGTCTCAGGGAATCATGATGGACGAACATCAACTCAACCGCTTGCTGAACCGGCTGATCGAGGGCTCGATCGAAGCCGGCGATTTCGCGCGCTTGCAAGAGGTGCTCAAGGCCGATCGCTCGGCCCGGCAGACGTATTACGATCTGCTGGGGGTCGACCTGTTGCTGGCCGAGCAGTATGAAACCCCGGACTACATCACGGTCCATTCGCAGGCGATGGACGACAGCTGGGCGGTGCGGCGGGCGCGGCGCGGCGTCATCGCGTGGTCCCTCACCGGCGCGGCGGCGGTGCTGCTGCTCACGCTTTCCGCGTTTTTCCTGCTCCGCACCCGTCCGCCGGACATCGTCATCAATCCCTCCGCCGACTGCCACTTCACCGTCAACGGGGAGGTCCGCGGCGGCCGGACGATGGTCCCCGGCGATTCGCTGGAGCTGAAGCACGGCGTCGTTTCGCTGGCCCTCGGCCCCTTCGTCGAGGCCTGCGTCGAAGGCCCGGCCGTGGCCCGGCTGATCGACCGCGAAGGCCGCTTCGAGCTGCAGCAAGGCTCCGCTTTTTTCCAGATTTCGCCCGGCGGCAAGGGCTTCACGGTCCACACGCCGGCCGGCATCATCCACGACATCGGCACCAAGTTCGGGGTGAGCGTCCACGCCGACGGCCGGGTCGAGACCCACGTGACCTCGGGCGCGGTGGAGATCGAGCGGGGCGAAGGCCAGCCCAGACAACGGGTGGACGCGGGTGACGCCATGACCTGGGCGGCGGACGAAGCGTTTCAACCGGCGAGCATTGACGCGGACCGCTTCATCCAGAACCTGCCCTGGCAAACCATCGTGCTCCAGGAGGACTTCGACGACCCGAACGGCACCGAACTCTCCGGCAAGAGTCCCGATCTGGGCCAGCCCTGGATGGTCCTGATGGAAAGCAACCCGACCCTGATCCAGGGAGGCGTGCTCGACACCTCCTTCGGTCCGCGGACCCTCAGCGCCGGCTTCCGCAGCGGCAGCTCCACCGGCCGCCGCCGCGTCTATGTGACGACTTTCACCACCGCGGTTCCCGCGAACATCAGCGACAAGGCGGGTTACGTCGATGCCTCGGAAAGCCTCACCCTCTGGGACAAGGACGGCCGCGCGCTGTTCAGCATCATCGCCCGGGCTTCGGGCGATCATCGCTGGCAGCTCCGCGACGAGGCCGGCGGCACCCATTCCGCGGGGACCCAGGTATCGGCCCTCGGAGCCCACACGCTGACCCTCTGTTACGCTCACGAGACCGGCCTGGTCCGTCTGCACGAGGGCCCCAATCCGCGGGGCCACCTGCTCGACCAACTCAAGGTCCGCTCCGGCGCGACCCCGCGCTCGCTCACGGTGTCGAACGACGGCGGCGGCGACCTTTCGATCGACCGCCTGGAAGCCCGGGTGGTGACCTACCCGCAGGACAGCCGGACGGAGCGCTGAGGCGGGCCTATGGTGGGAATTGATGATTGATGATTGATGATTGATGATTGATGATTGTTGAAGTCGACCGAAAGGCAGATTCTCCCTCTTCAATTCACCAATCACCAATCACCAATCACCAATCAGCAATCAGCAATCAGCAATCAGCAATCAGCAATCAGCAATCGACAATCAACAATCGCCAATGGTTCCAGTCGACGGTGAAATCGAACGGTTTTCTGGGCTCAAATCAAGGGACAGGGGCCAAACCCCATCGCGACCTATCGCGAATCGGCATGGGTTTGATCGCAAACCGCTATTTCCATTCCACCAAGCGAGCGGTTAGAACCATGGCGCTTCCATGAACAACCTCCACCTCGCGGTCCAATTCTTCCTCCAGCTCGCGGTCATCCTGCTGTTCTGCCGGCTGGTCGGAGTGGTGGCGAAACGCTTCGGCCAACCGCAGGTGGTCGCGGAAATGATCGCGGGCGTATTGCTCGGTCCATCCCTTTTCGGCCTGTTGATGCCGGAGGCGCAGGCCTGGCTGTTCCCTTGGGACAAGTCGCAGTCGACGCGCGACACCCAGAGCTACCTCTTCCCCGTCTCCCAGGTCGGGCTGGCGCTCTACATGTTCGTCGTCGGGATGGAATTCCGGATGGATATCGTGGCGAAGAAACTCAGGTGTTCCATCGCCGTCTCGCTCGCCGGCATGATCGCCCCCTTCGTGCTCGGGGCCGGGCTCGCGTGGGTGCTGTTCCATCACACCGAGTTGTTTCCGGACCGGACCTCGCTGATGGAGGCGATGCTGTTCCTCGGCGCTTCGATGTGCATCACGGCCTTCCCGATGCTGGCCCGGATCATCCATTTCAAAAAGCTCTCCGGGACGACCATGGGAACGGTGGCGCTGGGCGCGGGTGCGATCGACGACGCCATGGCCTGGTGCCTCCTGGCCGTCGTCCTCGCGAGCTTCGACAACAACTGGACCCACGCCCTTTGGAACATCGGCGGCGGGGCGGCCTACGTCGCCGTGGCCCTGGGGCTGATCCGCCCCCTGCTGGCCCGTTTCAAAAACCTGCTGATCCAGGACGACGCCCTCACCGAACCCGGCCTGGTGATCGGACTGGCCCTGATGTCCCTCGGCGCCTGGTTCACCGACCTGATCGGCCTGCACGCCGTGTTCGGGGCATTCGTGATGGGTGCGGCAATGCCCCGCGGCGTGATTTCCCGCGATCTGATCGGGCGGATCCAGCCGCTCACCGTCGCGCTGCTGCTCCCGCTGTTCTTCACCTACTCCGGCCTGAACACCAAGATCGGCCTGCTCAACACCGGCTTCCTGTGGCTGATGTGCGGCGCGGTGCTGGTCGCGGCGGTGCTCGGCAAGGGCGTGGCCTGCTACCTCGCCGCCCGCGCCACCGGCTTGCCGAACCGCGAGGCCCTCGGCATCGGCACCCTGATGAACGCGCGCGGCCTGATGGAGCTCATCATCATCAACATCGGCCTCCAGCGCGGCATCATCTCCGAAGGCCTGTTCGCGACCCTGGTGATCATGGCCGTGGTGACCACCCTGATGGCCTCGCCGATCTTCGACCGACTGGTCGGAACCGGGCCGGACGCGATCCAGCCGGAACCGGATGCCCCCGGCATCGATGCCGCGCGCAAAGCCGCGGCCGCTCCCTGACCCCCTCCCCACCCCGGCGGGTGAGCCGGCCGCGCGCGCCAATTTCCTCGTCACGGGAGCCTCCGCCGCCTACTGACTCCCCGTGTGCGGCACGTCGCGGTCATTATCGAAACTTCCACCCAATACGGGCGGAACCTGATCCGCGGAATCGCCCGCTTCGGTCGCCTCCACGATTGGCAGCTCCATTTCGAATACCGCGGCAAGACCGCCGCTGAACCCGATTGGCTCGCCGATTTCAAGGGCGACGGCGTGATCACCACCAGCCCGGACCAGCGGCACTCCCGCGCGCTGCGCGAGCAGGGCATGCCGGTGATCGATCTGCAAAGCACCCTGGTCGACCCCGCCGGCGAGCACCTGATTGTCGACAGCGACCACCGCGCGGTCGGCCGGATGGCAGCCGAGCATTTCATCGAAAAGGGCCACCGCCACTTCGCGTTCCTCGGTTACAACGACCAGAGCGTTTCGCGCGAGCGGGAGATCGGCTTCACGGAAGCCCTCGCCGCCCGCCGCCACCGGCCGCTGCTCCACCACACGCCCGAACGCAAGGCGCGCACCTTCGAGGCGCTCCATCGGGGCGACGAGGCGTTCATCGCCTCCCTGCCGAAGCCTTGCGCGCTGTTCTGCTGCTGGGACGAAGTCGCCTTCCGCGCCGTCCAGTCGGCCCTCGAACAAGGCATCGCCGTCCCGGAAGACCTCGCCGTGCTCGGCGTCGACAACGACCCGGTGTTCTCCGGCACCTCGCGGATTCCCCTTTCGAGCATTGATCCCGACATCATCCGGATGGGCTTCCTGACCGCTTCCTGGCTCGCGGAACTGATGGAAGGCAAACCGCTCCCGAAGATCAAACTGGAGCGCCTGGTCCCGCCGAAAGGACTGATCGTCCGGCAATCGACGGCGCTCGACGCGATCGAAGACCCGGTCGTCCGCCGTTTCCTGGAACTGCTCCGCCAGCAGCGGCCCGGGCTGCTGAGCATCGAGGAACTCGCCCGCGACTGCCATGTCTCGCGCCGCCTCCTCGAGCAGCGCGTCAAAGCCGCCACCGGCAAGACCCCGCGGCAGCTGCTCAGCCAGACGCTGGTTGAGGCCATTCAACGATTCTTGTCGCAAACCGACTACACCCTGGCCCACATCGCGGAGCTGCTCGGCTTCGAGCATGCGGAGCGATTGAGTCATCTTTTTCGCAGGCAGACCGGGATGACGCCGGGGGAATACCGCAGATCAGCGGCAACGTAGCGGTATTTACATCTTCGCAAAATCGCAAGGCGGGTTCCCGTCTTCATAATGCGGGCCGCACGGAAGGGGCCTAGGTTGTCCACAGAAGTCGGGGCGGGTTCCCGAATTCGACGTCAATCCTCGAACTACAAAAGCCATGTCCGTTCCGTCCGCCATTTCCTTTCCTGTCAATTCCGGATCCACGCAACAACCCGGCACCCGCCGCTGAGTTCGCCTCCTCCTTTTCGAGCGCCGGCCCTTCGATGGGGGCCGGCGTTTTTTTGGGCCCCGGATCAAGGATCGAGCCAGCGGCCCAGGCTCTCCCCGAGCTGCCGCGAGCGCTCTTGGCTGCCGGCGGCGGTCAGATGGTAGTGGGTGTCCGAGAACCACGCGGGGTCGGTCTGGACTCCCCGTGCCGGATCGTCGAGCACCGGCAGGATCGCGGCGATCTCCTCCAGCAGGCGGCCGCGCGCCTCGCGGTTCGCCGCGGCGCTTTCCTGCGCGGTGAAATACCACGGCAAGGCATAGGCCACCCGGACCTGCCGCTCCTTTGCGAGGGTGGCGATCTGCTCCAGCAGCGCGCGGGCTTCCGGTGTCAATCGCGACGGATGGACCGCCGCGTCACCGCGGCCGGTCGGATGTCCGCGCGCGGTTTCCAAGCGGCCTCCTTCGCGCGCGTCCGCCGGACCGTAGTGGTAGCGCGGGCCGCCCGCCAGCAGCTTCCCCGCCCAGGTCACCAGATAGCGCGCGCCCGGCCGCAGCAGCCCGACCTGCTCCTTCACCGTCAGCGAGCCGCCGAAACTCCGGCCGCCGGCCGCCGCCGCGGGATCGAGGCCGCGCCACGCCAGCGCCATACCGAGCGAACTCGGCTTCAACAACTCCGGTTCGGTCAGGAAATTCGGCTCGATCCCCAGCACCACGATGTCCCCCGCCCGGGCGAGTTGGAACGCCCGGTCCACATAGTACTTCGGGCCCGCCCAGGCGCTCGTCCCGAGGTTGTAAGCCGCCCGGCCGCTTGCCGCCGTGACCAGGCCGGGGTCCACCGAAAAAGCGCAGCTCGAGCCCCCGCAGAACAGGACCAGCGGGGTCTCGGGAAAGCTCTCCCGCAGGGCGGCCACCCGATGGGATTCCTGCGTGCGCCGTTCGCCCCAGAAGTCCGCCTCGGGATTCCACTTCACCCCCAGCAATGCCCCGGCCACGAAAGCGAGGCAGGCGATGACGAGCAGCCGGATCAGCAATTTCATGGCGTCAGAAGTTGAAATAGATGAAGGGCGAATCCGCCGTCGAGGCGAGCAGCACGATCAGGGCGACCAGCCCCCCCGCGACCCACGGCCGCCGGAGAATCTGATAGGCTGGCAGGCCGAACCGCTTGCCCAGGCCCTCCAGCGCCAGCGCCCCCAGCGCCAGGCCGAAAATCACCGCCGCCAGCATCAGCTCCGAGCGCGACCCGAAGATCCCGGCCAAGGCCCGCAGGCCATCCGGCGCGTAGGCCGCCGGGGAAACCAGCGCCAGCGATTTGGTGGCGAGCAGCGACGGATCCCGCTCGAAGAAGAACAACCATGTCACGGTCACGTAGCCCAGGGTGGCCAGCCATTTGACCACACCGGGAAGCGGCCACGGCCGGCCGGCGCTGCAGAACACCACCCCGATCCCGTGCAGCAGCCCCCACGCGACAAAACCCCAGCCCGCCCCGTGCCAGATCCCGGAAACGAGGAACACGACCAGCACGTTCCCCATCCACCGCCCGCTCCGGCGGCCGCCCAGCGGCAGATAAACGTAATCGCGCATCCACGAACCGAGCGTGATGTGCCAGGTCCGCCAGAAGCTCCGCAAGTCCGCCGACCAGTAGGGCGCGTTGAAATTCAGCGTCAGCCGCACGCCCAACAGCAGGCCCAGCCCGATCGCCACGAAGCTGTAGCCCGCGAAGTCGAAGTAGATCCGCAGCGCGAACGTGAAACATTCCAGCCAGACCCCCCAGGCGTTGGCGGGATCGATCGTCATGCCGTCCGCCAGCACCGCGAGATTGTCCGCCAGCACCATCTTGTAGGCCAGCCCCAGCACGATCCACGGCAGCGCCTCGTCCAGCGCCTCGCGGTGGAAGCGGAAGCGGGTGGCCTCGATCTGCGGCAGCAGGTCGCCCCGGCGTTCGATCGGTCCCGCCACGATCTGCGGGAAGAACGAGCAGAAATTCAGGTAGTCGAGCAACTGCGGCCGCACCGTGCCCGGCTTCCGGCTGTCGATCCAGAACCCGAGCGTCTGGAAGGTGTAGAACGACAGCCCCATCGGGATCAGCACCGACGGCACCCGCACCTCGAGCCCGAGCAGCCCGTTGAAGAGGAAACTCCAGTATTTGTAGTAGATCAGCGGCAGCAGTTGCAGCAGCAGCAAGCCGGAGAACAGCAGGGCCCCGCGCCGCCCGGAACCCGCGCGCAGCGCCAGCCAGCCGGCACCGACCACCCACAGGAAAGCCCCGAGCGTCAGCCAGCTCTCGACCGCCAGCAAGCACAGCGCGGTGCCCAGCAGGCACAGCTTGGCGGCATCCGCCTCCGCCGCCGGGGCGAAGCGCCGCACCCCCGCCAGCACCGCCCGCGACGCGACGAAGCACAAGGCCAGCCACGACCAGAACTCGAAGGATGCGAAATTCATGGATCGGTCGGCGGTTTCATCGCGGGTCCCGGAAACTCTCTCCGGCCCGGTCGGCAGGAGCAAGCGGGAAGCCCGAGCCAGAGTAATCCCTGTGGATCGCCGGCCGATCCATGCCAGTCAACTCCGCAATGGGGCAGTCGCACTCCTACAAGAAAGCGCTTTTTAAAATCGGGATGATGCTGTTGATTCCACTCTCCCTCCCCGGCGTTTGGTTTGCACTTGAAACGCGAACCATTTCCCCAGCCATCCCCCCGGCGGCAGTGCGGACGATGGATGAGTTTCTCGATTGGAAGAAAGGATCCGTCAAAGGACGGGGGACATTCGAATCCGGCGGTGTGACATACACCGTGATCCTTGGTCCACCCGCCCGCTACTTGGCATCGGGACCCTCCGCCTACTTGTTCGACCCGACTGGCAACCTCGTAGATTGGACCGCGGACATGGGTGACCTTTACACTGTCACCCACGGCTTCGATCTCACGAGTGGTCAGGTCAAAAACATCAAGCGGGACGAGCCATCGAGTTCGAAATGGAGGAACGGTGGATCCAAGCCGTATCAGCAATTCGAGCCAAACCGCCACGCCTGCGATTTGGTGATCTGATCATTCCAAGACGGCAAATTCCCGCGCCAAGGGTGGAACGCTTGCCGACCCCGTTCCACCTGCCCGGCGTCAACTCCGCCGCTTCTCTTCCATCGACAAGCCCGCCGGACCCTCTAAATTCCGCCCCGTATGCGCCCCACCTTGCTCGCCCTCGCCCTCTTCACCAGCCTCGCCGTCGCCCAGGAGAAGCCCGCCCCGCCACCCGACGCCAAACCGGAGGCGGCCAAGGAAAAGCCCTCCGAACCGGTCACCCGCGACGGCTCGGTGACCATCGCCGGCAAAAAAATCGATTACCAGGTGACCACCGCGAAGCTGGTGCTCGAGAAGGACGACGGGGCCGCCCGCGCCTCGATTTTCCACGTCAGCTACCTCAGGAAGGATGTCGCCGACCTTTCCAAGCGCCCGGTCCTGTTCGCCTTCAACGGCGGCCCGGGTTCCTCCGCGGTCTGGCTCCATCTCGGCACCCTCGGCCCGAAGCGGGTCGACCTGCCCGGCGACGGCACCACCGCCCCCGTCCCGCCGGCGCGACTGGTAGCGAACGAATTCTCGATCCTCGACGTCGCCGACCTGGTCTTCGTCGATCCGGTCTCCACGGGATACAGCCGCATCGAGAAGAACGGCAAGCCCGAGGAATTCCACGGCGTGGAGGGCGACGTCGAGTCGCTGGGGGATTTCATCCGGCGCTGGATCACCGAGAACAACCGCTGGTCCTCGCCCAAGTACCTGCTCGGTGAATCCTACGGCGGCATCCGCGTCGCCGGCCTCGCGTCGCAACTCCAGTCGCGCTTCGGCATGTCGCTCAACGGCGTGGTGCTGCTCTCGTCGCTGCTCGATTTCCGCACGCTGTCGGCCTCCCAGGGTGACGACCTATCCTTCAAGGTCTTCCTGCCCATCTACACCGCGGTGGCCCACTTTCACGGCAAGCTGGAAGGCGACCGCGACGCCCTGCTGAAAGAGGCCCGCGAATTCGCCACCGGCGACTACGCGCTGGCCCTGCTGGCCGGCAACACTCTCGCTCCCGCGAAGCGCCAGGCGGTCGCCGAAAGGATCGCCGCCCTCACCTCGCTGCCGGTGCCGTTGATCCTTGAGGCCAACCTGCGGATCGACCCGACCCGCTTCCGCGGCGAACTCCTGCGGAAAGAAGGCAAGGTGATCGGCCGCTTCGACGCCCGGGTCGCCTGGCCGACCACCAATGCCTCGTCGGACTATCCCGAATACGATCCCTCCTTCTCGCTCGCGCTGGGCGCCTACTCGACCACCATGCTGTCCTACCTCGGCGGCGAGCTCGGCTGGAAGGAAGACTCCCCGTACGAAATTCTCACCGGCAAGGTGCGTCCGTGGAAGATGGGTGATGGCAACGGCCACGTGAACATGACCGGGCGGCTCGCCAGCGCCATGCGTGACAACCCGCACCTGCGGGTCCTGGTGATGGGCGGCCTCGCCGATCTCGCCACCCCGCCGGACGGCATCGCCTACTCGCTGTCCCACCTGCTCGATCTGCCGGAGGCGGCGCGGGAGAACATCATCTACACCCAGTATGAAGCCGGCCACATGTTCTACCTCAATCCGCCGGATCTCGCGAAAGGCCGCAAGGACCTGGTTGAATTCATCGGCGGCGGCGAATGAGGGCTCGCCGGGATGAGTCCGCTTCATCCCGGCCCCTCGCATTTCGCAGGTAGCAAAGCCCTCCGTGTCCGCATTTGACAGGGCGGCGGCTTCCTGTGCCACGCCTCACCATGAGATATCCTACCGCCACCACCTTGCTCTCCTTCGCGGCCGCCGCGGCCGCCGCTTCCGCCGCTTCCGCCGGACGCGCCGGCACCGCCCCGTCGCCCGAGATCGCCACCGCCACCGAGGCCCCTTGGATCACCCCCATCGTCGACCTGCGGCTGCGCTATGAGTTCGCGGACATCGACGGCCTCGACCCCGCCCACGCGCTCACGATCCGCGAGCGCCTCGGTTTCAAAACCAAGGCCTGGGGCGGCTTCTCGCTCCTCGCCGAAGGCGAGTTCACCCAGGCGCTCATCGACGATTACCACGGCGGAGCGCCGGGCGCGGATCCTTTCGACCCCAGGAACTCGGTGATCGCCGATCCCGGGAACGCCGAGCTCAACCAGGCTTACCTCCAATACAGCGGATTCGACACCACGGCGAAACTCGGCCGCCAGCGGATCATCTACGACAACGCCGCCTTCATCGGCAACGTCGGCTGGCGCCAGAACGAGCAAACCTACGACGCGATCTCGCTGGTGAACACCTCGGTCCCCGGACTGACGCTGAACTATGCTTACATCGATCAGGTGAACCGCATCTTCGGCGAGGACGCGACCGGGATTTTCCAGAACGCTCCCGGCGAAATCCACCTGCTCAACGCGTCTTACGCCGGGATCAAGGGGCTCGTTCTCGGCGGTTACATCTATCTCATGCGGTTCGACGACGCCGGTTCGACCGGTTGGGACAACGACACCTTCGGCGTGAGCGCCAAGGGTGCCCTCGCCGTTTGGCCCTTCACGGCGAGCTCGCCTGGCAGGAAAAGGCCGGCCCGTTGAACAACGAGGAAGGCCTCTATGCCCACTTCCATGCCACCAGGACCTTCGGCGCGCAGACCCTGACCGTCGGGGTCGAACACCTCGACGCCGGCGTCCAAACCCCGCTGGCCACGCTGCACGCCTTCAACGGCTATGCCGACGCCACCGACGCGCGCCGTCTCGCCGGCACGCACGGGGGCCTGACCGACACCTACGCCAGTTACATGGTTCCCATCTTCTGGGGTATGAAATGGACCAACTCCGTCCGCATCTTCGGCGACAACGCGATCAGCAACAACCTAGGCTTCGGCATCGACTCGGTGCTGGCGAAGAAGTTCGACGACCACTTCACCGCGATCGCCAAACTCGGCTACGTCGACACCAGCGACGCGCTCTACAAGTCGACCACCCGCGTCAGCGTCGAGTTGAACTACACCTTCTGAACGGGCGGGAAGTTCCAAGTGATGAAGTTCCAAGTGGGCATCCGAAATTACCTTTTGCGCCAGTCCGGTGGCTCACGCCACCGGCTTATCTCTACGGCCCCTGCGTGGCTAAGAATCGCCTGCCTGCCAAAATGAGGTGGCCCTTTGGAGAGCGCCATTTCACCTTGCCCCCGGCGATTTCGAAGCCATCATGCGCCCTAGCGTTCAAACTCTCCCGGCAACACTCAGCGTACGAGCTAAAACCGAGGTTCGATATCCCCCGTCGTCCTCGCGGATACCCATGAGCAGTTCCCACTCACCTGGAAACAGATCTTCCTCCGGCCCGCCGTCACGGGGCCGTCTGCCTTGCTGGGTTGCCATCATTCTCCTCGCTGGAGCCGCCTTGATCCTATGGCGGCAACCGCCTCGCCCCCCGACGCGGGAAGCCCCCCCGACCGTCGAGACACCGGTCAAGAAGGCCGCCCCGCGAAGTGGCGGTCCGGGCATCCCACCGGATCTGACCCGCGCGACCGATCCGGCAGCGACGGAATTGCCGGACGTGGCCATCCCGATCCGGCAGGACCTCCGCTGGCGGATGCCGGTGAGCGAACCCGCCTTCGCCGCCTTCAAGGAGTGGACCGGCCGCTTGGCCAATGCCGGCACGCCGGAAGAAAAAGCCGCGCTGACGAGCGAAGGGCTCGCGCTGGCCGAAGAGCGGCGGAACCAGATGGCGGACTTGATTGATCAGGATCCGCGGCGGGCGCTGGAACTCGCGGTGCCGGTCACGCTGCGGCGGCAGTTGCCGGAGGAAATCGTCGCGCAGCTCGAAGAGCCGGTTTCAGGACGCGGCGACCTGTTCGTGATCGCGGCGGTGCCGGCACCGGGCAAGCCGCTTGGCGTCCGGCCGGTCGAGCGCCAGGTGGTCATGACGGACGGACGGGAATTTGCAGCCTTCACCTTCGGCCAACGCGACCGGGTGCCGACCCGGGCCGACATCGCCATCCAAGGCATCGCTCTCGACGGCAAGCTGGCCCTCACCGAGTTGCCGGGGCGCCTGATGGAGCCGGTCGAGGTCGCCGACCTGCGCGCAGCCGGTGCCGGCGACCCGGAGTGCCCGACCTCCGGGGAAGTCACCCGCACCACCGGCGACGAGGTCGTGGTGGATTGGGACGGTGAAGACGAGACCTTCTTCTGCGGGGAAAAGCACGCGATCGACTCCCTGATGGCGGCCTCCGGCGACGAACTCCTGCCGGGCGGCGGCAGAATCACCGCCCAAAGCACCGCCACCGAAGGCCCGAAAAAACTGCTGCTCATCCGCGTCGATTTCCCCGACGCGGCCGGCCAGGTGGTGAGCGACGCCACGTTGACCTCGCTGATCAACAACATGTCATCCCACTGGGCGACCATGTCGTTCAACAAGATGTCGTGGGCCACCCACGGCAATGGCTCGGATTTCACCCCCACCCTGCGCCTGCCCACCGGCCACGCCAGCTACACCCGCTTCGGCACCATGCTCACCGCGGCGCGCGCCGCGGCGGCGGCGGCGGGATTCCCCCATACCAACTACACCCACGAGGTCGTGGTCACCGGCGACAAGCCCGACGTGGGGTTCGGCGGCGTCGCCTTCGTCGGCGCGCGGGGCGCCTGGCTGGCGAACGGCCAGTGGAACCTCGGCGTGTGCAGCCACGAGGTCGGCCACAATTTCGGGCTCAACCACGCGGGCTTCTGGGACAGCGACGATGGCACGACCATCGGCAGCGGCTCGGCGGTGGAATACGGGAATCCCTTCGACCAGATGGGCGGTGCCAGCAGTTCGACCGACGCCCATTTCGGCGCGCGACAGAAGAACCATCTCGATTGGATCGCGGATGCGGACGTGGTGAAAATCACCGCCAACGGCAGCTCCACCACCCGGATCCGGGCATTCGACAAATCGACCGCGGCCGGCGACAAGGCCATCGCGGTGGATCGCAGCGGGACCGGCAACGACTACTGGATCGAATACCGTCAGACCTACACCGACACCAACAAGTGGATGAAGGACGGCGTGGTGCTGAACTGGGGCGACGTGAACATCAACAACATGAAGCCGGTGCTGCTGGACTGGACGCCCGGAACCAGCAGCAAGGATGACTGCCCGGTCCTCATCGGCCGCACGTTCTCCGACACCGCGGCCGGCATCCACGTCACCCCCGTGCTCCGCGGCGCGGATCCCGATGGCGTGGCATGGATCGATGTGACCGTGAATCGCGGGCCCTTCACCGGCAACCGCAAGCCGACCGTCGCGGTGGCCGCGACCAACGTGAACCCGGCGGCCAACGCCAGCGTGACGTTCACCGCCGACGCCAGCGACCCGGATGCCGACACGCTGGGCTACTTCTGGGACTGGGGCGACGGCACTTTCACCGCGAACAACAGAGCCACGGCCTCGAAAAGCTGGAGCACCACCGGCACCAAGACCGTGCGCTGCCACGTCACCGACATGAAGGGCCTGACCACCACCGGCCAGTTGCTGGTGCAGGTCGGCACCAGCAGCACCTTCTTCATCCAGGGCGTGGTCACCACGACCCTCGGCGTGCCGGTCGAGAACGCGGTCGTCCAGGCCACCTCCACGCGGAGCGACACCACCGACAGCGAAGGCTACTTCGCCATCACCGGCCTGGCCGCGGGCAGCTACACGCTGGCCGCCACCAAGACGGGGCTGACGATCCAGCCGGATATCGCCTTCTTCACCAACCCGGTGGCGGTCGGACCGAACAAGCAGAACATCAACTTCACCGCGCCTCCGGGAACGCCGTATTTCGCGGCGATGAAGGCCGGCAGCCTGGACGCGGGTTCGAACACCGGCGCGGTCATCATTCCGGTGCGCGACGCGGACACGCCGGTGACCTCGCTGACGCTCGCCGCCACGTCTTCGAACACGGTGGTCGTTCCGAACGCGAGCATCACCTTCGGCACGGTCGGCACCACCGTCCGCACGGTCACGGTCGCCGCGGGCTCCGCGGTCAGCGGCCCGGTGAACATCACCATCACCGCGACCGACCCCGAAGGCGGCACGGCAAGTTATGTCTATCCGGTGACGGTCAACTCCAAGCCGGCGCTTTCCAATCTCACCGGCAAAAGCGCCACCGAGAACACCCCGCTCGACATCGACCTGCGCACGCTCGTCGCCGACGACCTGACGGTGGACGACAAGATCGCGTTCGAGCTTTCGCGGTCCCGCAATGGCAGCGTCAGCTTGCTCGCCGACGGCCATACGGCCCGCTTCACGCCCGCCCCGGACTACCACGGAGCGGCGTCGTTCCAGGTCGTCGCCCGCGACCAGTCGCTGGGCTCGCGGATGCTCTTCCTCTACGACTTCGAGCCCCCGGACGTCGCGACCGACGCCCGGGTCAGCGACCTCTGCAACAACAACCGCTTCGGCGGCCTGGAGTCCGTCGGATCCGGCGGCGAGTATGGCTATGCCAGCAGCGTGCCCGGGCTGCTGGCGCCTTACGCGACGAAATCCATCAGCCTCACCGAAGCGACGACCGGTGCCGCCCGGATCCGCAAGACGATGGCGGCGACGGACCTGAATTACAACGACTCGGACTGGAGTGTGTCCGGGTGGATCAAGCGGGTCAGCCGCGACACCAACAACATCATCTTCCACCTCGGCACCGGCGACGGCTTCGGACCGGAACCGGCCTTGCAACTCTACTTCCCCGCCAACAGCGACGTCCTGAAAGCCGGCAAATACGGCGCCGCCGGATTGGAGAAGGAAGCGGTCGGACCCGCGATCCCGCTCGGAACCTGGCACCACCTGACCCTGACCTACGACCGCACCGCGACCAACCTCGGAACGCTCGCGCTTTACGTCAACGGCTTCGCGTATGGCACCGTCGCCTCCGTGGCGATGGACGTCAGCCAGACCACGCCGCTCTACTTCGGCGGTGCCTCCAGCAGCACCACCGGGCTCGACGGGTGGTTCGACGGCCAACTCGAAGAAGTGACCCTGCAAAGCGGCATCAGCGGACGTCCGGAAATCCGGGGCATGGCACGCGGCGGCACCCAGCACTATCACGGGCTCAGCGCGACCGGCTCCGTGACGATCAATGTCGCCGGCTCGAACCAGGCACCGGCGGTCACCGCGATCCCGGACCTGATCCTGCCGGTCGGCACCGCTTCCGCTCCCATCGGCTTCGTGGTGTCGGATGCGGAAACGGAAACACGCAACCTGACCGTCACCGCCGCCACCTCCAACAGCACGCTATTGCCGCTTTCCGGCATCGCCGTGAGCACCGCGCCCGCGCCATGGACCAACGGCGACATCGGCACCGTCGGCGCGGCCGGCAGCCTGATCCAGGATCACGGCACCTTCATCGTCGCAGGAGCCGGCGCGGACATCGGCCCGGCGAGCGGCGATGAATTCCGCTGGGTGCGCCAGGATTTCTCGGGCAACGCGGAAATCAGCGCGCGGGTCGAAAGCATGGATTTCACCCACACCGACGGCAAGGCGGGCCTGATGATGCGCGACTCCGCGACCCCCACCTCGCCCTACGCCTTCGTCGCGGTGACCCCGGGCAGCGGCGTGACCTTCCAGTATCGCGCCACCGAGTCCACCGCGGCCGTGGTCAAGGCCACGCTCAACGGCTTCGCCGCGCCATGCTGGCTGCGGTTGGTCCGCAACGGAAATAACTTCACGGCGTTCTACGCCACCGATACCGGCGGCACCGCCGGCGCATGGCAAGCCGTCGGCGCGGCCCAAGCGATTACCTTCGCGGCCGCCACCAACACCATCGGCCTCGCCGTCACCAGCAAGGTGGATTCGTCCCTTTGCACCACCGTCTTCGACCGGCTCGGCGGCACGGTGAAACTCGGCGGCGAACGCAGCGTCACCCTCACCCCGGCCGCGGGAGCATCCGGTTCGGCGCTTGTCACCCTCACGGCCGGCGATGGCACCACGACGACAACGCGGAGCTTCAACGTGCTCGTCGATGGCGCGCCGCCGAGCACTTCCGTCTGGAATGCCACCGCCACCGGCAGCCTTCTCTGGAGCAACGCCGCGAACTGGAGCGGCGGCACCCCGACGCCGGACAGCCGCTTCTCGACCATCCAATACTTCACCGGCCGGACCTTCACCGCCGGCGCGGTCACCTCCACCAACGACACCGCCCCCGGCCACGCCATGAACGTGCTGACCCTCGGCGGCACCGGACCCACCACCGGCACGACCACGGTCACCCTCGGCGGCAACCCGCTCTTCTTGCGCCAGGAAACGGAGCGCCTGCCGGTGGTCAACCTGAGCGCGACCAATGGCACCGGCCTGACTTACCACATCACCGCCCCGGTCACGCTCGACGCCACCACGACGTTCCAAGGAAACGGCAGCGCCACCTTCCGCATCAGCGGCGCGATCACCGGCGCGGGCGGTTTGGTCAAGTCCGGCAGCAGCCGGCTCATCCTCGCCGGTACGAACAGCTACCTCGGCACCACCACGATCTCCGGCGGCACCTTGCAGATCGGCCTCGACGGTTCGACCGGCACGCTGCCGCCCGGCGACGTGATCAACAACGCCACGCTGCGCTTCGACCGCAGCGGCACGCTCCTCGTGCCGAACCACATCAGCGGCAGCGGCGGGATCACGCTCGACTGCCCGCTCAACGCGGGGACCGTGGTGCTCAGCGGGACGAATGCCTTCACCGGCGGCGTGACCATCACCTCCGGCGCGCTGCGCATCACCAACAGCAGCGCGCTCGGCAGCGGCTCGAAGACCATCACGATGTCCAACGGCACGAACGGCTCGCCCCAACTCCGGCTCGATGGCAGCGGCGGCCCCATCGATCTGCCGGACACGATCAAGTTCAGCACGAGCAACGTCAACGGATCGATCATCAACGAAGCGGGCAACAACATCCTGCGCGGCAATTTCACTCTCACCAGCGGCGGCGGAGACACCCGGATCACCGTCAATGCCGGGACGCTCACGGTGGAAGGCGACATGGCTCCGAACACCACCGCGCGCACGCTTCAACTCGCCGGGGCCGGCACCGGTTTCGCGACCGGGATCATCAGCAATGGCAGCGCGGCCTTCATTCCGGCCGTCGCCAAGAGCGACGCGGGCACCTGGACGATCTCCGGCGCGAACACCTACTCCGGCGCGACCGGCGTGAACGCCGGCACCCTGAAACTCGGCCATCCGCGGGCGCTCGGCGACGGCATCGGCGCGACCAGCATCGCCACGGGTGCCCGGCTCGATCTGAACGGGCAGACGGGCATCGTCGAAGATATCAGCCTCAACGGCGGGACGCTTGCGAACGACAGCGCCACCGCGGCAAGCCTCGCCAGCGGCGTGACCAGCCTCGCGCTCAGCGCCGGCGGCACTCATGCCAGCCTGCCGACTGTCACGATCAGCGGCAGCGGAACAGGTGCCACTGCCACCGTCACCCTCGGCGTCACCGCGGCGAGCTTCACCATCACCGGCGGGACCACCGTGTATTCCGCCGCGCCCGCGGTGACCATCACCGGCGGCGGCGGCACCGGAGCCACGGCGACGGCGGTGCTCACCGGCGGTGTCGTCAGCGGCATCACGATCACCAAGGAGGGCAGCGGCTTCACCACCGCCCCCGCGATCGCCTTCACCGGCGGCACCGTGACCACGGCGGGCACGAATCCGAGCGGCACCGGCAACGCCGCCAACTTCACGGTGTCCGCGCTCACCGTCACCGCCTCCGGTGCCGGCTACACCACGCCGCCCGCCGTCACCTTCGGCAGCGGCACCGGCACGAGCGCCACCGCCCGGCTGGCGTCCACCACGCTGACCGCCGCCAGCATCATCGGTGGCGCCGGGAACCTGACCTTGGGCACCGCGATTTCCGGCGGATTCGCACTGACGAAAAACGGCACCGGCACCGTGACGCTGGCCGGCGCGAACACCCACTCCGGCACCGTGATCACTGCCGGACGCCTGATCCTTTCCGGCAGCAACGCCGGCCCGGTCACGATCAGCGGCGGGATTTTCCAAGGCACCGGCGCGGTCGTCGGCAACGTGGCCGTCAACGGCGGCATCCACGCCCCGGGCAACTCGGCGGGCATCATGACCGTGACCGGCAATTACTCGCTCCCCGCGGCGGGCACCCTGCAAGTCGAGATCAACGGCACCGCGGTCGGGACCCAGTACGACCAACTGAAAATCCAAGGCACCGCGGGTGTCGTCACGCTGGCCGGCGCGCTCGACCTCATCGCCGTGCCCGCACTCCCCACCGGCAGCACCTTCACCCTCATCGACAACGCCGGCTCCAGTCCGGTGAGCGGCACCTTCGCGAACCTGCCCCAGGCGGCCGAGTTCCACGAAGACAACCAATGGTGGCGGATCAGCTACACCGCCGGCACCGGCAACGATGTCGCCTTGACCCGGATCGCCCCGAGCCCGTGGCAAAACTGGCAGGTCGCGAACTTCGGCGCGAATACCAACAACTCCGCGATCTCCGGCGACTCCGCCGATGGCGACCGCGACGGTCTGGTGAACCTCCTCGAATACGCCCTCGGCGGCAACCCGCAGGTCGCCGCGGTCGCACCGCTGCCCAAGGCGGGCCTCGCCAGTGGCAAACTGGCCCTCACCTTCACCCGCACCCTCGCCAACACCGACCTCACCCTGACCGTGCAGGCGAGCGAGGCGCTCGATGGCCAATGGACCGACCTCGCGCGCAGCTCGGCCGGAGGCTCGTTCACCGCGCTCGTCGGCGGGGTCGCCATCACCGAATCGGGAACCGGCGCGACCCGGAATGTGGAGATCCGCGATCCCCACCTCGTCACCGATCCCGCCCACCCCCGCCGCTTCCTCCGGCTCTCGGTCACCCGCCCGTGATGCCTGCCGCGGCTCACGCCTCCAACGGCAAGGCGAAACCGGCTGGCCGCCGGGTGACGATCAGTCCACCGGCTCGCTCAACTCCCGGCCGACCATCTCCGCGATGCCCGCGAAGGTTTCCTCGATCAGGCTGAGCCGGCGGTCGGCCTTGAAGAAGATCCCCCACTCGCGCTCGATCGGCTCGCCGGACACCGGCACCCGGACCAGCGATCCGCCGTCGCATTCCCGCTTCGCGACCCACGGCGCGACCAGCCCGACGCCGAGGCCGATCTTCGCCATGCCCTTGATCGCCTCCATGTCGCCCAGCACCAGCGGCGGTCTCGTCCGGACGCCCATCTTCTCGAAATGCTCCTCCACCAGGCGGTGGGTCTCGGTGGCTCTCGCGTAGATGATGAATTGCACCTTCCCCAGGTCCTCCGGATCCGCCACGCCCGTCTCCGCCCACGGATGGATCGGCGGCACCACGAAGGTCATCCGGTCGCGGAACAACGGCCGGTAGCCTTCCGTCGTGCCCACCCGCGGACGCAGGCCGAGCACGATGTCCAGATCATGATCCGCCATCCGTTCTAACAGCTTTGTCGTGTCGTCCGCCTCGATCGTCGGCTCGCAGCGCGGAAAGCAATCGTGGAACTCGCGCAGCACCGTCGGCAGCAGGAACTGGCACAGCGAGTGGGGCGCGCCGATCCGGATCCGCCCCTGGCCCCAGCGCTTCAGCCCGTCCAGCTCGCGGCCCGCATCCTCGAGTTCGCCCAGCACCCGGCGGCAGCGGCGGAGGAAAACCTCACCCTCCTCGGTCAGCACCGTCTTCTTGCCCAGCCGGTCCAGCAAGCGGCAGCCCAGGCTGTCTTCCAGCGCTTTCATCGAATGGCTGATCGCCGATTGGGTGAGAAACAACTTCTTGGCCGCGAGCGTGAAGCTGCCCTCGTCCGCCACGGAAACAAACGCGCGCAATTGTCGGAGGTCGGGCAGCAGGTCAGTCATGAACCGGTTTCATCGGAATTCCGGGACTCCGCCAGCAGGGGACATGCCAAGGAGCAAGGGTTGGCACCCTTTCCGCTACGCCCGGTCCATGGAGGCACCCCACGTCATCGAATCGCGTTCACCGATCCGACTCGGCTTCGTCCCGCTCAACGACTGCGCCCCGGTCGCGGTCGCCCACGAGCTCGGTCTTTTCAAAAGTTACGGCATCCATGTCCGGATCTCCCGTCAGCCCGGCTGGGCCACCGTCCGCGACCTGCTGTCCTATGGCGAGCTCGATGCCGCCCAGTCGATCGCCGGCCTCGCCTTCTACCTCGCCCTCGGTCTGAACAAGATGCGCCGCGAGATCGCCGTCCCGCTCGTCCTCAGCGCCCACGGCAACGCCATCACCCTGTCGCGGGAGTTTCCGCCGGAATCGATCCGTGGCGGCGAAGGCCTGGCCGCCCACCTCGCGCACCGCTGGCGGAAGAACCGCCCCTTCACCCTCGCCGCGGCGCATCGCTTCTCATCCCACCACATCCTCCTCCACGGCTGGTTGCGCCGCCACGGCGTCCAGCCGGGAGAGGACGCCGAGATCGTTTTTCTCCCGCCCCCGCTGATGCCCCGCAACCTCGCCGCGGGGCACATCGACGGCTACTGCGTCGGCGAACCCTGGAATTCAGAAAGCATCCTGAGCGGCCATGGCTGGTGCCCGGCCACTTCCGCCGAACTCTCGACCGGCCATCCGGAAAAGGTCCTGCTGGTTACCGGCGAATTCGTCACCGAAGCGCGCGAGGATTGCATCGCCCTCGGCGCCGCCCTCCTGCACGCCTGCCGCCTCTGCCAGGATCCCAGCTTCCGCAACGAGTTGATTTCGATCCTCGCCAAGGCGGCCTACACCGGGTGTTCGACCGCCACCCTGCGCAACAGCCTCGGCCCGGTCTTCGACTCCGGCCGCGGCGAACTCGACGCGTCCGACTTCCACCTCTTCTTCGGCGGTGACCTCAACTGCCCGAGCGCCGACAAGGCCTCCTGGTTTCTCTCCGGCATGCGCGGTGCCGGTCTCCTCCCGGAAACCACCGCGGCCCCCTTGACCCGCCTCTACCGCCAGGACCTCTACCGCTCGTCGGAGAGAATCCTGCTGCCCGCGTGAGCCACCGATGAAGACTCCCTTATCGACCGGAGATTCCAACCATCGGGGTGATCGGCTTTGACTTGAATCGGCGGATGAGCCTGGTGAAAGGGCGCTTCCACACGGTTTGAAAACCAAGCCCGGCACTCTCCCGGACGTGGCGGCCCGGCATCACCCGCGGGCACTTGCGCCTTGGCAAGCCCGCTACACGAGGGCAAGCTCCGGCGAGTTTCCACCCGCGTGCTGCTGCGATTCCTCCAGACTCTTCACGACAGCGGCGTGGCGGAAATCGCGCCGCCGGAGCGCGACCTCGCGGCGTGTCTGAGGAAGGCCGGCAGCGCTCCTGGCGAAGCCCGCCAGCTCGGCCGCTTGCTGGAAGGCTGGCACGGCGAGGCGCTGCTGGATTTGCCCGGCCCCGCGCTCGACCATCACCCGGAAGCCGCGCTGTGGGGGGCCCTGCTGCTGTTCCGCGCCGCCTGCCTGGCCTCGTTCCGCGACCTCGGCGAAGCGGAGATCCGCGAACTGCTGGCAAGCCGCCCGCTGCCCGACGCCGCCAACCCCGCCGCCCATTTCTCCGCCGACTTGAGCCTGCGCCATTGGCCGCCCTTGTTCCGGATGGCGCGCGCGCGTTCGGAGGACGACCCGCTGGTCAAGGTGATGCACTCCCTCGCCGCGACCTTTCCGCTCTCCTCGCCGGGCATGCACCTCGACCTGCCCGCTGAGAGCCCGGTCTTCCGGCACGCCGGCTTGCATCAACTCTTCGCCGAGCGCGCGCTGGAGCGGGCCGACCACGCCCGCCTCGCCCGTCCGGCGACCGCCGCGCTGATCCGCGCGAAACTCGGCGCCTACAGCGCGGACCTGGGCCGCGGATTGCTTTCACCCGCCCTCGATTCATGACCCACGATGCCATCGCCGATCTCGCCCGCCGCCTGGACACCGAAGTCCTCGCGCCCTTGAAGCACGCCTATGTCGGCAAGGACGAGATCATCGACCTGATGGGCGTCAGCCTCGCCGCGCGCGAGAACCTGTTCCTGTTCGGCCCGCCGGGCACCGCGAAAAGCGCGCTGGTCCATTCGCTCGCGGCGCGGATCCACGGCCATACCTTCGACTACCTGCTGTCGCGCTTCACCGAGCCGAACGAGCTGTTCGGGCCCTTCGACATCCGCCGGCTGCGCGAGGGCGATCTGGTGACCAACACCGAGGGCATGCTGCCGGAGGCCGACATCGTGTTCCTCGACGAGCTGCTGAACGCCAACAGCGCCATCCTCAACAGCCTGCTGATGGCCTTGAACGAGCGCATCTTCCGCCGCGGCCGCGAGACCCGCGCCATCCCCGCGCTGTTCTTCGCCGGGGCCAGCAACCACCTGCCGGAAGATGATGCCCTGCGCGCCCTGTTCGACCGTTTCCTGCTACGCGTCCGTTGCGGGCCGGTGCCGGAAAACCAGCTCGCGCGGGTCCTCTCGGCCGGCTGGGACCTGGAACAGCAAGGAGCGCAGGCGGCCGCGACGATCACCGCCGGCGACCTCCGCGGCTTCCAGCAGGCGGTGCGCGGGGTGGACCTGAGTCCGGTGCGCGAGACTTATCTCGAGCTCATCTTGAAACTCCGCCACGCCGGAATGGATATCTCCGACCGGCGCGCGGTCCGCCTGCAACGGGTCATCGCCGCCAGCGCCCTGCTCTGCGGCCGCCTAACAGCCCGGGTCTCCGACCTCTGGGTGCTGCGCCACGTGTGGGACCGCGAGGAACAGATCGAGGTCATCGAATCGATCGTCGCCGCCTCCCTCGCGGCCGCCGCAAAGGACGCCGCCGACCACCCGCAGGCCCATGCCAGCCGCGCGCCCGATCCCGACGTGCTGGCGAGCGGGCTCGACGACGTGGCAGCCCGGCTCGCCCGCGATCCGGCGGATGCCGCCGCGGCCGACGAACTGCGCTCGCTCGCCAGCCGGCTCGACTGGCTGGCGGCCGGCGTGGCGAAGGATGCGCTGGCGCGGCGGGTCGCGGCGCTGTGGGAGAAAACCGCAAGCCCCGTCGCCCCGTGACCCACATGGAACATCGGGTCGGCAAGATCGACGCGAAGGACCTCGCGGCCCTCGCCGGCCACCGCGGGCTCGCGGGCTGGTCGCTGTGCCCCGATGAAACGGGCGGCTTCTGGCTCAAAGTGCCGGCCGGCGACGAGGAAGCCTTCCGCAAGCTCCCGTTGCTCGGCCGTTGGACCGCGGACGCCGCGGGCAAGCTGGTCCGCGACGGCCATCGGGTGGCCGAAGCCTTGCTGCCGGCCGACGGCTGGCAGGCGCTCGCGATTTATCTCCCGCTTTCACCGCCGCTCCGCGGCGCGCCCGGGATGCCGCCGCCCGCGGTCGGTTTCCACTTGGAACCCGACGATGCCGGCCACCCCGCCGCCGCCTTGCTCGGCCCACGCGACGCCTTCGCCGCGTGGGCGGAAACCGCCTTCGCCCCGCGCTTGGATCGCCTCCGCTTCGCCTGCTGCGAGGACGGCCGCGCTTTCATCGAAGGCTGTCCCCTGCCCCCGCTTCCCGGCACCGGCTACCACCGGCTCGGCCGCCTCTGGCTGCCCTGCGGCTGGCGCTTGCCGGACCACGCGTGGCCGGAGTTGTTAGAAGAGCTGCTCGGCCTCGGCCGCAACCGGATGTGCCTGCTCCATCCCGACGGCAGCCACGAGGAACTCGACGAGGAAAACCTGGTCCCCGCCACCCGCGCGGCGGTGAGAAGCACGATGATCGATTGAGCCATGCTTTCGATGCGCATCATCAACTACGCGATTCCTCCCGAAGGTCATTTCTGGAGCTGGAGCGACGGCTATGATGCCATCGAGTGGGCGGATGGCAGAACTCTGGCGATATGGCCGGAGGCACATTCCATCCTACAATATCTCGGCAATGAAAGTGGTATTCCCCCCTTGGGCTCGGTATTGCTGGTTCTGGCCGCATGCCGCGACGACTGGACCCAACAACGTCCCTTGAATCACGCCGTCATCCGGTCCGTTCTCGAGATTCCCCCGAATGAAGGCATCGTTCCGGAAGTCGCGGAAGTGCTGATCACCGGGTTGGACCGGATCCATCACTTGCCGAAGGATCTCCGGCATTCACTTTCGTCGAAGTGCCATCTGGTCTCCGCGCTCTTTGAAGGAGGGCCCCATTGTCTTCTGCGGCAGGAGTCCGAACTGGTGCTGCAAGCGCTCTCGAACTCGAGGTTGGTCGATGCCGGGGCAAGCAAGCCCAAAATGCCTGCCAAGGCGCGATTTCTCAGGGACATCCGCGCCTTGAGAATCGGTCTCGCCCGCCACGATGCCGCCAGCCTCGAATCCCGCCTCCGCACCGGTCTCGACGATCCGCGCATTCAGGAGCCGGTGTTGCCGGAGCCCGCTGTGAAACCCGGTGATCCGCGCGACCTGCTCGACCGCCTGATGGCCAGCGGCGGCGAGGGCGGAGCCGCGGCGGCGGTGGCCCGGCGGGCGATCGCGATGATGAATTTCCCCGGCCGCTTCGGCACCCCGCGCGACCTGCCGGTCGGCGGCATCGCCGACATCACCAACCGCGGCACCATCGACCGCCTGCTGCCCGGCGAACTCGCGTGGGACGACCTGGTGCTGGCCGCAAGGCTGGTCCACAACGAGGCGCTCTACTTCCGCCGCGAGATCCCGCCCCTGGACGTCGCGCTAAGCCACACGATCCTGTTAGACCGCGGCCTGCGGCTGTGGGGCACCGGCCGGGTGTTCTCGCTCGGCGTGGCGCTCGGCCTGCGCCATCACCCGGCGCTGAACGGCCCGGGCGAAACCTTCGAAGTCGCCGCGGCGACCGGCGAGGCCTTCGAGTATCTCGACCTGTCGACGCCCGCGGGCGTCCGTGACGCCTTGGAAACGCTGGTCCCCGCCGCCGGGCCGGATGCCTTTCTCGCCACCTGGTGGGACGCCGCTCAAATCGTCGACGACGAGTCCATCCCCGACCTCACCTTCATCACCGCCAAGGAGCACCTCGAAGAACCCGCGACGCGCGGCCTGCTCGGCGAGATCGCCGCCTGGATCCACGGCAAAGGCGGCCACTGCCGGGCGATCGCCCTGTCGCGCGAGGGTGACCTTGAAGCCCAGGCCTGGTCACCCGGCGGCAACCGCCTCCTGTTCCGCGGCGAACTCGATCTCGATCAGATCCTGCAAGCCCCGCCCGCCGCCACCGCTCCCGCAGCAAGCCCGCCACCGCTGCGGGCGAAGGCGGATCCGCTGCCCGCGATGCTGCCGATCTATGCCTTGGAACGCCTGCCCTTCCTGTTCCCGCTGGTCCCGCAGGCCTCGGCCTTCCTCGACGCGGGCATGGACTCCGGCGGCGGCCTCGGGGTCTCGGTCAACCATCGCCTGATGCACTGGCCGAAGGCCGGCTGGGGCGGCGAGGAACTGGCCGCGGAGCTTCCCGGCCGCCAGCATTGGATCGGCCGCGACGACCATGGCAGCGTCATCGTGATCGCCTCGGGCGGAGCGGCGGGCGAGGCCGTCCGCGTGTTCCGTTGGGATACGAAGCGCCTCGAGGAGATCGAGATCGCCGCCTCGCGCCATCCCTTCCCGCGCCATGCGGCGGTCAGCGGCGGCGCGGTGCTCCTCGCCTACTCCGACAGCGTCGAAGCCCTGTCGCTCGCCAAGGGCCACCGCGTCGCCGAGCTGCCGGTCAAGGCGCTGCCGGCGGTCCCCACCCTGCTGTTCGACGGTGAAACGATCACGGTGATCGACTCCGGCCGGAAGCACGCCTTCGGACTGGATGCCTGGTCGTTGTCCGACACCAGCCGGCCGCGGCTGCTGTCGCCCGATCAGGTCTCGCTGGGCGTGTCAGGTTTGCGCGTGCTCTGCGGTGAAAAGGTTTACGCTTTCGATCCCATCGGGCTCACCTGGCAACCCGCGACGCAGGGCCCCGCCGCCTTTCACCCGTTCGTGGATAGCCGCTTCACCCCGGCACCGGGGGTGGACCTCAAAATGGCGCGCCGCAGCGAACGGCTCGAGATCTGGCATGACTCGCGCGGGATTCTCCATCTCCGCGACACCACCCGCGCCGACCCGCCGCCGTGGAGCATCCTGCTTTCCACCGAGGCTGCCGCCGCGTGGAGCCCTTCGTGGCCGCTTTGCGCGGTCGACGCTCGCCTCCGCTTGCCGGACGCCGAAGAACCCAAATTCCTTCACCAGGCCATTCTGCGCGATTTCCTCGAGTGCAACCAACACGACCCGTCCCCCCGATGACCCGGCCCCTCACCCTCGTCCGCCACGGCCGCCCGACGCTCCCGCTGTCGGCTGGCTGGCTGGCGTCGCCGGACCCGGCGGAATGGCTGCGGGAACTCGCGCATTGCCGCGCCCAGGGCTGCGAGGTGGCGCTCTATCCGGTGGCCCGCTCCGCCGCCGATCCCCGCGCGGCCGGCGTGCTGCTGCTGCCGCGCCGGGGAGTCCCCCGCTTCCGGCCGCGGGTCCAGCCGCTGGCGGAAATCGCGCCCGGCGTCCACGCCCCGCCCGATGCCGCGCTGTCCGCCGGGCTGTTGGAAAACGAGCGCGAATTCTTCTTCCCTTACCGCGTCCACTTCTTCCACCCGTCGCTCGGACTGACCGGCTTCGATCCCAAGGACGAGCTGGCCCCGGCAAAACTGTTAGAGCGGCCGCCCGAACGCGGCCTCCGCTGGAACCTCGCCCTGCCGATTGGGAAATTTGATCCGCAACTCAAGTCGATCGTGGTCGCCGAGCCGCCCGACCCCGCCGGGATGCTGGCCGAGGCGTCGCGGGAGATCGGCGATCAGAGCGGCAAGCCGCCGCAGGACGGGAATGGCCTGTTAGACAAGGCCGGGCTGCTCGGCAAGGGCCTGGCCGGCGGCACCTTGCTGGGAGCCGGCTGGGTGCTCGGAGCCCTCGGCAAGGCCGCGGATTTCATCGGCGGGCACGGACCGGTCGGCAAGCAGCCCGCGACCCCCGGCTCGCTCGACAAGCTCCGGCAATGGGCGGACAAGAACTGGCAGCACCTGGTGGACAGCCGATCCCGCGAGATCGACCGGCTGATGAAGCTGATGGAGACCGACCCCGACCAGGGCCTGCGCTATGCCCTGCCTTTGGCGGGGATCGAGCAATCGCGCGGCGTCGCCCCGCCGTCGTGGAAGCTCGGCATGAGCAACACCCGCTTCTCGCTCGGCCACGGCGGCGGGGCGATCGATGGCTGGGACATCGCGAACGAGGCGCGGCTCAAGCTCGAACGCCAGTACCGCGACGCCGCCAGACGCGAGATCGCGCTCGGCCGCCACGAGCGCGCCGCATATATCTTCGGCAACCTGTTAGGCGACTGGGCCAGCGCCGCGAAGGCGCTCGCCGACGCCGGACGGCATCGCGACGCGGTGGCGATCTACCTCCACAAGCTCAACAACCGCCCCGCCGCCGCGAAGTGCCTCGAGGACGCCGGCCTGCTGCTCCAGGCCGCGGCCGCCTACGCGGAATGCAAGCAGTTCGAGAAGGCCGGCGACCTGCACGCCCGTCTCGGCAACGAGTTGCAAGCCCGCGAACTCTGGTTGGCCGCGAAGGACGCCCATCCCGACCGGCTCGAACGGGCGCGGATCCTCGCCGACAAGCTGGCCGAGCGCCCGGCCGCGCTGGAGCTGCTCGAATTGTCGTGGATATCGGGCGACCGCCCCGAAACGGCGCTCGCCGCGATGTTCGCGATCCACCGCGAGGACCAGGCCGCCCCCGCGGCGCTCGCCCTGCTGTCGCGGATGTTCGAACAACCCGTGGCTTCCCTGCCGCTGGCCGCCAAGCTCAAGCTCGGCCACGCCGAGGCCGCGCGCTGGACCGATCCGGCGCTCGCCCGCGAGTTGGAAAAGCAAGCCTACCGCCGGATCGGCCGGGCGCTGTCGGCCGGCGGCGGCGACTCCGCGGCCTTGCTCGCCTTTCTGCCGCAGCTCGACCCCGCCGACCGGCTGTTAGCCCGCGACGCCAAACGTTTTTCGCTCCGCAAGAATCCGCCCAAGGTGCCCATGACCGGGCCGCCCCAAGGCACCCTGCGGCCGGAGCAGGTGATCGAGATCTCGAAAGGCATCCGCTGGGATTCCCTCGCCACCCTGCCGAAGGGCGTGTCGATCGCCGGCTACGGCAAGGACATGCTCGCGGTCGGGCAACTCCGCGACAACGGCTGCCACTCGTCCGCCCTGCGGACCACCGACGACCCCGGCAACACGCCAGTCCGCCACCTCGTCGCCACCTCGTCCCGCGGCAGCAGCCGGTTGTTCCACTTCCCGGCGTTCGGGCGCCTCCACTACCGCGCGCTGGATCGAGCGCGGACCGCGGATGACGACGCGCTCGGCAACCGGCGCATCGTCCTCGCCGCCGGTCCACACGGTGACGAAGGGGATTTCGCGATCCTCGAATTCACCAACACCTCGTCGCTGAGCGTTCACATTTACTCGGAGGCCGCGGTCCTGCGCCGGAGCTTGCCGATCGACATCGCGCCTCCCGACGTCACTTTCATGACCTGCCGGATCGCCGGCCGGGGCGGCCACCTCTGCCTCGCCGCGGACGGATTCGTCGCGTGGCGCTATCCCGACGGACAGTTCGCGACGATGAATCTCGAACAGGTCTCCGCGAGCTTGCACCTGTCGCCGCGCTCCTCGGCCACCGAGGCCTTGATCTCGCTCGCTTCGGAAGTGCTCCTGATCGAGGTCCCGAAACCCGGCCGTCCGCTCGAAACGGTGAATCTTTACTCCGAACCCGGCGCGGATCGCCCGCCCGTTTCGTGCTACCTGCCGGACGGCTCGATCGTCATCGCCCACCACGGCGGCGGCGTGATCTACCCGCCCGGCGACCGGGTGAAGGCCTCCGCCCGCCTGTTGCTGCCGGCCGACGCCGGACTTCCGGTCGATCTCTGCCCGCGGGGCAACGGCGGCTTCGCGATCCTGACCGATGCCGGCAAGCTGCTGGTTTTCGGCCGCTGAGATGCCTCTCGACGGGAGCTCCGCGCGCTCGTATTTTGGGAAGGATGGCAAATACCATCAAATCCCCATGAGACATTCTGAAGAACACCGGACCCACCGTGTCGGCTGGCTGCGCGCCGCGGTCCTCGGTGCCAACGACGGCATCGTTTCGACCGCCAGCCTGATCGTCGGCGTGGCCGCCGCGGACTCCGGCCGCAGTGGCATTCTGGTCGCGGGCGTGGCCGGCCTGGTGGCGGGGGCGATGTCGATGGCCGCCGGCGAGTATGTCTCGGTCAGCTCCCAGTCCGACACCGAGCGGGCCGATCTGGAACGGGAGCGCAAGGAGCTGGCCGCCGACCCCGGCCATGAACACGCCGAACTCGCCGCGATCTACGTCGCGCGGGGACTTGACGCGGAACTGGCAGGGCAGGTCGCCACCCAATTGATGGCGAAGGACGCGCTGGGCGCCCATGCCCGCGACGAGCTGGGGATTTCCGACACCCTGAGCGCGCGACCGGTCCAGGCCGCCTTCGCTTCGGCCGGCACCTTCGCGGTGGGAGCCGCCCTGCCGCTGCTGCTCGTTCTGGCGGTCCCCGCGAACGCCCTGGTGTGGACGGTATCGGGCAGCTCGCTGGTCTTTCTCGCGCTGTTAGGTTCGCTGGCCGCCCGCGCCGGCGGCTCGCCCGTCTGGACCTCTGTCCTGCGGGTGACCTTCTGGGGAGCGCTCGCGATGGCGCTGACCGCTGGTGTGGGTGCCTTGTTCGGAGCCACCGTGTGAACCAAGCACCCCCGGAACCGTCATTTCCCCCGCTTCCGGCCTTTTCCTTGACCCTCCCGGCCGGTCCCTTAGCGTCGCCGCGATTTTCCGACGGCCATGAACATCCACGAATACCAGGCGAAGGAGCTCTTCGACCGATTCCAAGTCCCGAGCCCCAAGGGCAAGGTCGCATCCACCCCCGAAGAGGCCGCGGCCGCCGCGAAGGAATTCGCCGGCGCCAAGCTGGTCATCAAGGCCCAGGTCCACGCCGGTGGCCGCGGCAAGGGCCACTTCAAGAACGGCTTCCAGGGCGGCGTCCACCTGAGCGAATCGCCCGAGCAGGCCGCGGAGTACGCCGGCAAGATGCTCAACGAGACCCTCGTCACCGCCCAAACCGGCGAGGCCGGCCGCGTGGTGCGCAAGGTGATGGTCGCCGAGGCGGTCGATATCACCCACGAATACTACCTTGCCATCCTGATGGACCGCGGCACCTCCCGCCCGGTCATCGTCGCCTCCACCGCAGGCGGCATGAGCATCGAGGACGTCGCCCACGACAGCCCGGAAAAGATCGTCCGCCAGTTCGTCCACCCGCTGCTCGGCCTCCAGGCCTACGAGGTGCGCAAGCTGACCGCCGCCCTCGGCCTGAGCGGCGACATCGCCAAGCAGTTCGCCAAGCTGCTCGGCAACCTCTACCGACTCTTCGTCTCGCTCGATTGCTCGATGCTCGAGATCAACCCGCTGGTCACCACGCCCGATGGCCGCGTGCTCGCCCTCGACGCCAAGTTCGGCTTCGACGACAACGCCCTGTTCCGCCACCCGGAGATCGTCGCCATGCGCGACAAGGAAGAGGAGGACCCGCGCGAGGTCGCCGCTTCCGAATACGACCTCAACTACATCGGCCTCGACGGCAACATCGCCTGCCTCGTCAACGGTGCCGGCCTCGCGATGGCCACCATGGACATCATCAAGCACTACGGCGGCGAACCGGCGAACTTCCTCGACGTGGGCGGCGGCGCTTCCAAGGAGCAGGTCACCGCGGCCTTCAAGATCATCCTCGCCGACCCGCAGGTGAAGGGCATCCTGATCAACATCTTCGGCGGCATCATGGACTGCAACGT
>CAMCYK010000044.1 GCA_945883695.1 Akkermansia muciniphila
GTGAGGCTCAGCTCGCGAGGCGGCATCCGGAACTGCGGCACCAAGGGGACCGGCGCCGGCTTCTTAGTCAACCACTCCGAAAGCGACCGGCCATACAAGGTCGCCAAGGTCACCAGTTCCTTCGCCGTGATCCGCCGGTCTCCTTTCTCAATCGCGACGAGGGTCGTACGGGCGACCCCGAGCTGATCGGCAGCTTCCCCTTGCGTCAATCCACGGTCGGCCCGGGCCTGCTTCAGCTTCTCGCCGAGGATCCGAGGGTCGATTTTCTGAAGAACGTGGTCCATCGATGTTGGATTTAAAAATAAGGTCAGGCGGCGCTCCGCCGGTGTTGACGAAGGCTCGGGACGTTGGAGGCAAAATCCTCCCACTCTTGCACGAAGTTATAATGGGTTCTTCGCAGCTTGGTGAGGAAATCATCGAAGTTCATGCTGATGGAATCGGCCGCCTCTTTGAAATAACTTCCTGCTTCAGGATACTCCCACATGGCGGAGTCCGCTGCCGACATTGGATGAAAACCCCGCGCCAGCCTGCGGGTGAAACGCTCCATCTTGATGAGTCCCAATGCCTTTTTTGCCGGTATGTGCTGGGTTTTGACATCCAGTGAGTAAAGATGCTCCGGACCCTCGATCCCTGAGGAATGAAGGGAAGCCCGCCTGACCAGGCAGGAGGGACAGACGCCGCACTGGGGCTGCTTCGAATGGTAGTTGGGGAAGATTTCACACGAGAACGTCAGCGCAGCGAGACCGGAATCACTCGGACGAAGCGTCCGGGAAAGAAGTTCCCCCTTCGTTTCAAAGACCGCAGTCTGACGGACGTGTAACTCCCGATCGAATACCACGCTTGCAGCCTGAGCGATGCGCCGGAGAAACACCGGGTGCATGGCGCGACTCGTATGGCTGCCGGTTTGGGACAATTCAGTGGGCAGGTTGAAGGCACCGATGCCATTCTCACCAACGTCCAAAGTGTGTCGATTCGACGCCACGACAGCCGCTAGGCCAAGCGCGACATGGATCCAGCCCCTGCTTCGTTGTGAGGATTCCATGCCCGCGCTGTTGACGATCTTCCCGAACCCGTAGCGAACGGGAAGCCATTCGAACGGTTGACAATGGGTGGCTCGAAGGTGCGACACGATTCTCTCCTGGCCCAAATCAAGCCGTTCATGAGTCCAACCGGATACCAGAAGTCCGCGAGTGTGGGGCAGGCTGGACAATCGCTTGAACCCCGCAAGCGAGTCCAGACCACCGCTGAACAGGCAGACCCACGCCGGCTGGTTGTTGCTGCCACCGTGTAGATGGAGTTGGTCTTCTTCCCCCCGTCGTCTTCGCCGTTCAATGAAGTGAATCGTCCAATCGTCATCGGTGAGAAACGAAAGCGCCGAGAGGATGGAAGGCATGGCCTTGTTCCATAGAGTCGGATCCAAAACGGGAACCTTGAGGTGAATGGAGCGCCTCCAAAAGGTCTGCCCTACGGCACGTCCTGGGCGGCGATTTGCAAAACGGTCAGCGGCATAGATTGCGGCTGCCAACTGGACCCAGTCCGTCTCTGCGGCCGACAAGGGTCGAGCAGCCTGGGAGGCAAGGATACCAAGATCGACTCCGATCTCCTGATCAGCGAACCCATCGATGGGCCATTGCTCAACAGCCTTGCGGGAAAAGCCGTTCGACCCTGTGAAATCGAAGTGGAATTCCGGACGATCCTTCCCCTCAGAATTGGGACTGCCGTTCTTGAAGGGTCTCTTTGGACGGGGCAAATCGATACCAAGTTCCCCGCTCATGACCCGAGGTTGATGGAGGTGAGGTCAGAAAGGGAGTCGGACTGGACACGCGCGAGTTCAGGCCGGGGCCGAAGGAGTTCTTTTGCCGGTCGGCCGTCTTTGAAGATGGAGACCATGAGGTCGTTCAATCGCCCGGATGCCGCCCGTTTCCAATCTTCGACAAATAGCGGGAGGTCACCGGACCCAAGCTGGCGGTGTTCCATTGCATACTGCTCGGCAAAGCCGATAACGAACGCGTCATGGAGATCGCGGCCGCAAGTGGACAAAAGCGCGGCCTCGACCGTCTGAGAATCCAGAACTACGGCGGATTGTCTCAATACGCCGGCAGCGCGGATGAGGGATTCGACCGCGATCCGCTGTGCTTCGGAACAAGCCTGACCCGCGGTGATCTTTGAAAGTCGCTGGGAGAGAACACAAAGAAGAGTTTGGCTGTCTCGGGCGAAGACGCTTTGGAGGCAGTCGGCGGTCGCTAATACGAGTTCTCTAAATCCATGAAGGGGATTGTCGCCGGCCAGTTCGCGGGCCAATCCAGCCACGCTGACATCGGAGATTGTCTCAAGATCCGAGCCGTTCTTGATCTCGGTGTAAGTGCGTCCATGGTATTTCACCCGGCGTTTGAAGTCGGCTCCGTCAGTGGCCATGCGCAGAGACTGACATTGGCGTGATCTTTCGTCAAAAGAATTCTGACAATGTCAGAATGGGTGGTGGGGAGATTCACGAAAAAACCACCCCGGTTTCCCGGGGCGGCTTTGGATGCTTCGTTCAGAAGTCAGCGATGCCGCTTACTTCTTCTTCGCGGCCTTTTTGGTGGCCTTCTTGGCAGCGGGCTTGGTCGCCGGGGCGTTCTTCGCTTCCTCGATCGCGGCCTGGGCGGCGGCGAGGCGGGCGACGGGGACGCGGTACGGCGAGCAGGACACGTAGTCGAGGCCCAGCTTGTGGCAGAACTTCACCGAGTCCGGATCACCGCCGTGCTCGCCGCAGATGCCGAGCTTGATGTTCGGGCGGGTGCTGCGGCCCTTGGTGACGGCGGTCTGCATGAGCTGGCCGACGCCGGTCACATCGAGGGTGGCGAAGGGGTTCTTGCTGAACACATCGCTCTCGATGTAGGGCATCAGGAACGCGCCCATGTCGTCGCGGCTGATGCCGAGCGCGGTCTGGGTGAGGTCGTTGGTGCCGAAGCTGAAGAACTCGGCGCCGCGGGCGATCTCGTCGGCGGTGAGGGCGCCGCGCGGGACTTCGATCATGGTGCCGACCTGGTAGTCGAAGCTGACCTTCTTCTCGGCCATGACTTCCTTCGCGACGCGGTGGACGATCTCGGCCTGGAGGTCGAACTCCCTGCTGAAACCGACCAGCGGGATCATCACCTCGGGCTTCACCGGGATCTTCTTCTTCGCCACGTCCGCGGCGGCTTCGAAGACGGCGCGGGCCTGCATTTCGGTGATCTCCGGGTAGGCGATGCCGAGGCGGCAACCGCGGTGGCCGAGCATCGGGTTGAACTCGTGGAGGTCGGCGACGCGCTGGATGATGGTTTCCACCTTCATGCCGAGCTTCTTCGCCAGATCAAGCTGCTGCTCCTTGGTGTGGGGCAGGAACTCGTGGAGCGGCGGGTCGAGCAGGCGGATGGTGGCCGGGAATCCCTTGAGCGTCTTGAAGATCCCGGTGAAGTCCTCGCGCTGATAGGGGAGCAGCTTGGCCAGGGCGGCCTTGCGGGCTCCGACGTCGGTGGCGAGGATCATCTCGCGCATCGCGTCGATGCGGTCGCCTTCGAAGAACATGTGTTCGGTCCGGGTCAGGCCGATGCCGGTGGCGCCGAAGGCCATGGCGATGCGGGTCTGCTCCGGGGTGTCGGCGTTGGTGCGGACGGCGAGGCGGGTGGCCTGGGCGCACCATTCCATCAGCTTGAGGAAGCTCTTGAACTTCTCGGTCTTGCGGGCGGCCTTGTCGCCGCTGACGATGCCGGTGATGATTTCCGACGGAGCGGTCTTCAGCTCGCCGCCATAGACGGTGCCGGAGGTGCCGTCGATCGACATGTAATCGCCTTCCTTGAAGGTCTCGCCGGCGGCTTTCACCGTGAGCTTCTCGTAGTCGATCTCGACCGCGGCGGCACCGCAGACGCAGACCTTGCCCATCTGGCGGGCGACGAGGGCGGCGTGCGAGGAGACCCCGCCCTTGGCGGTGAGGATGCCCTCGGCGGCGATCATCCCGCGAAGGTCTTCCGGAGAAGTCTCGTTGCGGACCAGCAGGACCTTCTCCCCCTTGGCTTCGGCCGCGGCGGCGCGGTCGGCGTTGAGGTAAACCTTGCCGGAGGCGGCACCGGGACCGGCGGGGAGACCCTTGGCGAGTTCCTTGGCCTTGGCGACATCGGCGAGGTCGAAGATCGGGGCGAGCAGCTGGTCGAGCTGGTCGGCCGGATTGCGCAGCACGGCGGTCTTCCAGTCGATCAGGCCTTCCTTGACCATGTCCATCGAGAACTTGAGCGCGGCGGCGGCGGTGCGCTTGCCGTTGCGGGTCTGCAGCATGAACAGCTTGCCTTCCTGCACGGTGAACTCGACGTCCTGCACGTCCTTGAAGTGCTTCTCGAGGATCTGGCGGACCTTCATCAGCTCGGCGAAGGGCTTCGGCATCGCGGCCTTCATCTTCGACACGGGCTCCGGGGTGCGGACGCCGGCGACGACGTCTTCGCCCTGGGCGTTCACGAGGAACTCGCCGTAGAATTCATTGACGCCGTTGGCCGGGTTGCGGGTGAAGGCGACGCCGGAACCGGAGGTGTTGCCGGTATTGCCGTAAACCATGGCCTGCACGTTGACGGCGGTGCCCCACTCGGCGGGGATGTTGTACTTGCGGCGATAGACGATCGCGCGGTCGTTCATCCACGAGCTGAACACGGCGCCGGCGGCACCGCGGAGCTGCTCCCACGGATCGGCGGGGAAGCCGTGGCCGGTGCGGGTTTTGACCAGCGCCTTAAAGCGCTTGACCAGTTCCTTCTGGTCATCGGCGGTCAGGTCGGAGTCGATCAGGTCCTTGCCGTACTTCTCGTGCTTGAATTCCTCGATGACGACTTCGAAGGGCTCGTGGTCCTCGCCTTCGGACTTCTGCACGCCGAGCACGACGTCGCCGTACATCTGGACGAAGCGGCGGTAGCAGTCCCAGGCGAAGCGCTCGTTCTTGGTGGCGGCGGCGAGCGCCTTCACGGTCTCGTCGTTGAGGCCGAGGTTGAGGATGGTGTCCATCATGCCGGGCATCGAGTCGCGGGCGCCGGAGCGCACGGCGACGAGCAGCGGCATGCCCTTGGCGTCGCCGAACTTGCAGCCCATGATCTTCTCCATGTTCTTCACGCCGGCTTCCATCTGGGCCTGAAGGACGGCCGGATAGGTCTTCTTGTTGGCGTAGAAGTAGGTGCAGACTTCGGTGGTGATGGTGAATCCCGGAGGCACCGGCAGGCCGATGCGGGTCATTTCCGCGAGGTTGGCGCCTTTGCCGCCGAGGAGGGGCTTCATCGACCCGTTGCCGTCGGCTTTGCCGTTGCCCCAGGTGTAAACGTACTTGGTGCCCTTGGCGGAGGGCGCTTTCTTGGCCGCTTTTTGCGCGGACTTTTTCACGGTAGCCATCGGTAGTTCGTGGAGTGGGTTGACTTGGAAAAGCGCGCGGGGAGGGCGATAGGAAGCCGGGCCCCCGGGCGCGGACGCGCGAGGCTAACGATGAAGAACATCGTGTCAATGAACCAGTTGCGGCGACCCTAGCGGGCGAGCTCCGACTCGATCCAGCGCACCGCGAAGCGGATCAATTCGTTGCCGTCGGCAAGTCCCAGCTTCTCGCGGATGTGGGTGCGGTGGGCATCGACGGTCCGCGGGCTGATGCCGAGCAAGCCGGCGATGTCGTGCGTGCTTTTCCCCCGTCCGACGTGCTCGAAGACCTCGAGCTCGCGGTCGGTGAGGCGTTGCATCGGGAAACTGGATTTCTGGCTGGAGTTGCCCGCGAGGCCGTGGAGGAAATGGTTGGTGACGAGATCGCTGACAAACACCCCGCCGTCGAGGACTTTGCGGATGGCCCCGAGCAGGACTTCGGCGGGCGCTTCTTTCGCGACGTAGCCGCGGCCGCCGGCGCGCAGGACCCGCTCGGCGTAGATCAGCTCGTCGTGCATCGACATCACCAGCACGGGGAGGTCCGGATGAAGGGTCTTGAGGTCCTTGATCAGCTCGATGCCATTGCGGCCGGGCAGCCCGAGGTCGGTCAGGACGAGGTCGGGCCCGCTGGTTTCCACCTGGGCGAGCGCTTCCTGCACGGAGCCGGCGGTGGCGCAGACCGTGAGGTCGTCCCTGCCGTTGATGATGCTTTGCAGGCCGCCGCGCACGACGGGGTGGTCATCGACGATCAGGATCTTGCTCATGGAGGAGTCGGGTTGCCGGTCGGGCGTGGTCGCCCGCGTGAGGATTCAAGGTTTTTTGGAACCACCGGCAGGCGAGGCGGGCGGCCTGCTCCAGCGTTCCGGGTTCTTCAAAGAGGTGAGTGGCGCAGGGGCCGATTTCAAGCCTGGCGTTCGCGGGGATCCGGCGGCGGGCGGCTTCGTTCAGCGCCAGCACCCGGGACATTGAGGGGCTGTCCGGCTCACGGCTCATCGTCGTGCGTTGCTTGGGCGGGCGCGTTGCGGGTTCCGGCGGCCCTGAGGATGGCCCCGACCTCTTCGTCGCGGGTTTGGGAAAAGTCGTCGTAAAAGGCACCGACCGCGCCGAAGGGTTCCGGCGTTGCGAGGCAGATCACCTCTTCGGCCAGGCCCCGCAGCTCGTCGACCGAATCCGCCGCGCCGACCGGGATCGCCACCACCACCTCGGCCGGATGAAATTTGCGCGTCGCGGCGATGGCCGCGCGCATCGTCGAGCCGGTCGCGAGCCCGTCGTCGACCAGGATCACCGTCCGGCCGGCCATTGACGGGAGAGGGCGGTCACCCCGGTAGCGAAGCTCGCGCCGTTTCAATTCCTGGAGCTCGCGATGGGCGGCCGCCAGGAAGTCGTCATCGGAAACCCCGGCGGTCCGCATCACCCGTCCGTTGCGGATGCGGACGTCGCCGCTCGCGATCGCGCCCATCGCGACCTCGGGTTGCCATGGCAGGCCGACCTTGCGGACGATCATGACATCGAGGTCCGCGCCCAGGGCGCGGGCGACTTCCGCGGCCACCGGCACTCCGCCGCGCGGAAGGCCCAGCACCAGCGGGTGGCGCCAGCGGTGGCTGGACTTCAGTCGGGCGGCCAATGCCCGGCCGGCGGCGATCCGGTCACGAAAGGGAAGATGGGGAAGCATGGCGGTGCGGGGAGCGGCGAAAGAGGCGGGTGGCCAGCATGGCGGGCTGAGGTGCCCCGGGCAATCGGGGGGGTGCCGGAGGCATGCGTACGGGAAATTAGTACGCCTCGCCTTGATCATCCGGCCGGGGCGCTGCCGTCCGCCGACAGCGACTTGACTCCCCGGCGGCAGGGTGAAACCGGTGCGCGGGGATGAAGCTCCACGATTTCATCTGCACGATCGCCGCAAGGTGTTTAGGTTGGGCCGTGATGACGATGCTGGAGAGGGTTCCGATGCGGATCGCCGGAACCCGCGTGTCAATCGGAGTGGCCCGCATGGCCGGCTGGCCACGGGTTCTGGCGCTGGCGCTGCTGGCCGGCGGCCCGCTGGAAGCCGGCTGGGTCTGGGAGCAAGCGGGCCGGCAGGGAGGTCCGGGATCCCGTGCCCATGCCGTGGTGGTCTGGACCGGCCGCGAGATGATCGTCTGGGGCGGCAGTCCGTCCGGAGCTTCCGGCGGGCGACTGGAGCCGTCCTCCGGCGGGTGGTCGGCGATGCCGGTCGCCGCGGCGCCGGGCGGCGGCATGGCGGGCGGCATGGCGTGGACCGGCGAGGCGCTCTACGTCCTGTATGACGGCCTGTTCCGCGCCTATGAGACCGGTCCCTACAGTCTCGACGGACTTCCGGACGACTGGCAGTACGCGCACTTCGGCGCGCAGGCACCGGAAGGTGCCGCCGGGATGGATCCGGATGGCGACGGGTTGGCAAATGACGGCGAGTTCGGGCTCGGCACCGATCCCAACGACCCGACGGATGGCGACGGCGGCTTCGTCCGCCTGCGGGTCACGCGAACGGTTTTTCCCTGAGCCGCCTGGAACGTGTCGCCGGCCTCGACCGTGCCGAAGCGCCACGCGTGGTGGTCGAGCCAATCTTCCTTCGGCTGGGGTTCCGGATCGAAGCTTTCCGCGCCGAGATCGTGGAAATAGAAACGCCGACCCCGATACGGTGGCTTGCCATCGGCAGGCCGGATGCGTCATCCTCGGGGCACCGCGACGTCAGCTCGCCCCTCCTCATGGCTGCGAAGAAAACCCCCCGGAGGATTCCCAAGGCCATCCGCAGCTCCGCGTCGAAGGTCGCGGCCCCGGAGATGGCGGCACCGGCGGGGGCCGCCGGAACTTTCCCGGTGGTCGGCATCGGCGCGTCCGCCGGCGGTCTGGAAGCCCTCGAGGAATTGCTGCGGCACATGCCGCCGGACACCGGCATGGCCTTCGTCGTCATCACCCACCAGCACCCCGGCCACACCAGCCTGTTGCCCGAGTTGCTCGGCAAGGTGACGCCGCTCAAGGTGGTCCAGGTCGCCGACGGGATGAAGGTCGAGCCGGACCACGTCTACGTCAGCGCGCCGGGAGGCTCGCTCGAGATCCATGGCGGCACCTTGCGGCGGATCGAGGCCGGCAACCAGGAGGCGCCGCACCTGCCGATCGACCATTTCCTCCGCTCGCTGGCCGCGGACCAGAAGGACCGGGCGATCTGCATCATCCTCTCCGGCACCGGCAGCGACGGGACGCTCGGGCTGCGCGAGGTGAAGGGCGAATGGGGGATGGCGATGGTCCAGCAGGTGGAGTCCGCGAAGTACGGCGGGATGCCGGGCAGCGCGATCGCCACCGGCCTCGCCGACTACGTGCTGGCCCCGGCGGACATGCCCGGCCAGCTCGTTGCCTACGCCCGCGGTCCCTTCCTTTCGACCGCGTGCGGGGAAGAGGACGCCGCCGACCTGCCGCAGCCGATGCACAAGGTTTTCGGCCTGCTGCGCTCCCGCACCGGCCATGACTTTTCCTCCTACAAATCGAGCACGATCCGCCGGCGGATCGAGCGGCGGATCAGTCTGCACCAGTTGAAGGGCGTGCCGCAGTATCTCCGCTATCTCGAGGAAAACCCGCACGAGATCGACCTCTTGTTCAAGGAGCTGCTGATCAGCGTGACGAATTTCTTCCGCGATCCGGAAGCCTTCGCCGTGCTGGCGTCCCCGGTGCTGCCGGAGCTGGTGAAGTCGCGGCCCGACACCCACGCGTTCCGGATCTGGGTTCCCGGCTGCGCGACCGGCGAGGAGGTCTATTCGCTGGCGATCCTGATGCGCGAATGCCTGGAACCGGAGAAGCGCCACCGCGACGTGCAGATCTTCGGCACCGACCTCGACCACGAGGCGATCGAGGTGGCGCGCCACGGCCGCTATCCGGCCGGCATCTCGGCGGATGTCACGCCGGAGCGCTTGCAACGCCACTTCGGCGCCGACGACGGGGGCTACCGGATCCGCAAGGAGATCCGCGAGATGGCGGTATTCGCGGTGCAGAACGTGATCAAGGACCCGCCCTTCACCAAGCTGGACCTGATTTCCTGCCGCAACCTGCTGATCTACCTCAACGCCGACCTGCAGCGCCGCTTGATGCCGGTGTTCCACTACGCGCTCAGGCCCGGCGGGCTGCTGTTCCTCGGCTCGTCGGAAACGATCGGCGGCTTCACCGACCTGTTCGAGGTGGTGGACAAGAAATGGAAGATCTTCCGCCGCAAGGAGTCCTCGCTGGCCCCGCAGCCGCTGATGGATTTCCCAGCGCAGGCCGCGGCGGCGGCGGGCGGCGGCCGCGTGCCCGCCGCCGCCCGGCCGCCGCGGGAGTCGAACATCGCCGCCATCGTCGACCGCCTGCTGCTCGCCCGTTTCGCGCCGTCGAGCGTGGTGGTCAGCGAGCGCGGCGAGGTGATCTACATCCACGGCCGCACCGGGGATTTCCTCGAGCCCGCAGCGGGCCAGCCGCGGCTGAACATCCTGGACATGGCACGCGAGGGGCTCCAGCTCGAGCTGGCGTCCGCGCTCCGCCAGGCGTCCGCGGGAAACGGCGAGGTGACCCGCGAGGACCTGCGGATCAAGACCCGCGGCGATGTCCTCCACCTCGACCTGTCGGTCGCCCGGATCCCCGAGCCGGAAAGCCTGCGCGGCCTGCTGCTGGTGACCTTCCGCCCGCGCCCGGCCCCGGCCGGTGAACCGAAGCCGCAAGGCCGCGCGGGGAGCCGGCCGGAGGCGGGCCGGATCGAGGAACTCGAGCGCGAGCTGCAATGCACCAAGGAGTCCCTGCAGATCACGATCGAGGAGCTGGAAACCGCCAACGAGGAGCTGAAGTCGGCGAACGAGGAACTCCAGTCGACCAACGAGGAATTCCAGAGCACCAACGAGGAGATGGAAACCTCCAAGGAGGAGCTGCAGTCGCTCAACGAGGAGCTGACCACCATCAATGCCGAGTTGCAGTCGAAGGTCGAGGACCTGTCGCGCTCCAACGACGACATGCAGAACCTCCTCAACAGCACCGACGTCGCGACCCTCTTCCTCGACCGCAAGCTCCACATCAAGCGCTACACCGAGCCGGCGCGCGAGCTGGTCAAGCTGATCCCGACCGACATCGGCCGGCCGCTCGGCGACCTGGTGTCGAGCCTGACCTACGACCGGCTGGTACCGGACTGCCACGAGGTCCTGCGCACGCTGGCCGTCCGGATCGCCGAGGTCCGGTCGCGCGACGGTCATTGGTACCTGATGCGGATCATGCCCTACCGCACCGCCGAGAATGTCATCGACGGGGTGGTGGTCACCTTCCTCGACATCAATCCGATCAAGTCCGCGCAGAAATCGCTGCGGCGGATGTCCAAGGTCTTCCTCGAAGGGCCGGAGCCGATGATGATCCTCGACCTCGCGGGGCGGATCCTCGATTTGAACGGCGAGGCGGTGCGGATCTACGGCTGGTCGCGCCAGGAGATGATCGGCCAGCCCTTCGTGATGGCCGTCGCCGGATCGCGGAGGGCCGCGGTGGAAGCGGCGATCGCCCTTTGCGGCGGCGGCGGCGAGACACGCGATCTCGATTGCCCCTGCATCGCGAAAGCCGGCCGCGAGTTGCCGGGTCACTGCACCTTGAAGGTGCTGACGGACGAGGCCGGCCAGCCGGACGCGATCTGCCTGCTGGCGAAACATTCCTCCCCTGAATCCCCCCTCCCATGAGCGAACATCCTGCCACTGCGTCCAGCTCCGCGGACACCCTGCGCGAGCGGGCCGAAGCCGCGACCCGGATCACCCGCACCGACATCGGCCGGATGGACCCGGAGGAAATCCAACGGCTGGTCCACGAGCTGCAAGTCCACCAGATCGAACTGCAGATGCAGAACGAGGAACTGCGCCACGCGCAGTCCGAGCTGGCGCGGTCCCGCGACCGCTTCAGCGAGCTCTACGACCACGCGCCGGTCGGCTACACGACGATCGACGCCGGGGGCAAGCTGCTGGAGGCGAACCTCACGGCGGCGGCGATGCTCGGAGTCGGACGCGGCGAGCTGGTCGGCGGCAATTTCACCCGCTTCGTGGCCCGCGACTCGCAGGATGCTTTCTATCTCCACCAGCTGGCGGTGTCGGAAAGCGAAGGCCCGCAGGCCTGCGAACTCCGCCTGCGCCTCCCGGACGGCGGCGACTTCGCGGCCCGCATCGAGAGCGTCCGGGCGGCCGTTCCCGGCGGGGAGGCCTGGCAATGCCGCAGCGTGATCGTCGACATCACGGTCCGCAAATTGACCGAGGAAAAGCTCCGGCGGCTCAACGATACGCTGGAGCAGCGGGTCGCCGAGCAGACCCGCGAGGTGCGCCTGCTGGGCGAGGCGGTGTCGCACCTCGCGGAAGGGATCGTGATCACCGGCGACGGCATGGAGTGGCCCGGGCCGCGCATCGTCTTCGTCAACCGGGCGATGTGCCGGATCACCGGCTACACCGAGGAGGAGCTGATCGGCCGGACGCCGCGGCTGCTGCAAGGCCCCGCTTCGGACCGCTCGGTGCTGGCGAACATGCGCGCGGACCTCGCGGCGGGCCGTTCCTGCGAGATCCAGCTCACCAACTACCGCAAGGACGGTTCGTCCTATCCGGCCGAAATGTTCGTCACCCCGATGTTCGACGCCGGGGGCAAGCACAGCCACTACGTCGCGATCCACCGCGACATCAGCCGGCGCAAGGAAGCCGAGGACGCGCTGACCACCCTCGGCCGGATCATTGAGGAGTCGCAGAACGAGATCTACATCATCGATGCCGCCACCCTGAAGTTCCTCCAGGTCAATCGCGGCGGGCGGGAGAATCTCGGCTACACGATGGAGGAACTCCGCGAACTCACCCCGCTCGACCTGAAGCCGTCCTTCGACCGGGCGGGATTCGAAGCCCTGGTCGCGCCGCTGGTGACCGGCCAGGTGGAAAAAATTGACTTCGAATCCCGTCACCGGCGGAAGGACGGGAGCTACTATGACGTCGAGATCGCCGTCCAGGTGGCAGACTACCGGGGGACGTCCTGCATCGTCGCGATCGCCCTCGACACCACCCGGCGCAAGGAACTCGAGCAGGAGGTGATCAGGGCTTCCGAGGAAGAAAGGCAGCGCATCGCCCACGATCTGCACGACGACCTCGGCTCGCTGCTGACCGGCTTGAAGCTGCACATCGAATCCGTGTGCTGTTCCCTTGCCGTGAAACTGGGCGAGCCGTTTGACGGCTGCGAGCTGATCCTCGAGCAGGTCCGCGCCGCGATCACCCGGACCCGCGAGATCGCCCGCGGCTTGCGGCCGGTCGGCACGGATCCGGAAGACCTGATGGGCTGCTTCCGCGGCATGGCGGAGCGAACCGAGCTGTCGAGCGGGATCCGGTGCCGCTTCGAATGCCCGGCACCGGTCCTGATCGGCGACCCCCACGTCGCGAACCACCTGTTCCGGATCGCCCAGGAAGCGGTGAACAACGCGATCAAGCATTCCGACGGTTCCTCGGTCGTCATTTCCCTGAAGGAGACCGCTGCCGCGATCGAGCTGAGCGTGACCGACGACGGCAAGGGCTTCGACCGGGGGGGCGAGCAGGGCGGCTTGGGACGGCACATCATGAACTACCGCGCGGAAGCGATGAAGGGCTCCCTGCGGATCGGGCGTTCCCCGTCCGGTGGCACGAGCGTGGCCTGCCGGGTGCCCCGCGGCCCGGGGGCCGCGGGACCGGCGTGACGGGGCCGTCTTTGCGCGAACGGCGTACGCGGGCTAGGTGGCCCCCCTAGCAACGGGGAGCGAACTTCGGCGCTTAGCGGATTCATGGGCCGGGTTAGGCTGGAGCTGTATCTCCGCGGACGACCATCGGCCACCGCGTGGGGGCACCTACCATTCCCATGTTCGGAAAAGGCATCACCTTCTTCAGGTTGCTGGGGATCCCGGTCGGGATCGACGCCAGTTGGCTGCTGCTTGCCGGGCTCTTCATCTGGGCGCTGGCGACTGGCGTGTTTCCCGCCGGCGACGGGGCCGCGGCCCCGCCGGTCTCGTGGATCATGGCGGGCGCTGGAGTTCTCGGGATCTTCGCGTCGGTGATCCTTCACGAACTCGCCCACGCGGTGGTGGCGCGCGCGAACGGGATCCCGGTTTCCGGGATCACGTTGTTCATCTTCGGCGGCGTGGCCGAGTTGGAGGACGAGCCGCCGGGGCCGCGGGCCGAGTTCCAGATGGCGATCGCCGGCCCCTTGCTGAGTGTCGCGCTCGGGCTCGGTTTCCATGCCGCCGGGCTTGCCGGCGGCTGGGCCGGCCTGCCGCGGGCCGTCACGGAGCTGCTTGGCTATCTCGGATGGCTGAACCTGATTCTGGCCGGGTTCAATCTGGTCCCGGGTTTCCCGCTCGACGGCGGCAGGGTACTCCGCTCGCTGTTATGGGTGTGGCAGGACGACTACATTCGGGCGACGCGGGTCGCGACCGCCGTCGGCTCGGCTTTCGCCGTCGCGCTGATCCTGCTCGGGTTGATGCTCGCGCTGTCGGGCAGTCTGGCCGGTGGCGTCTGGTGGCTGATGATCGGTTTCATCCTCAAGAACGCGTCGCAGCTTTCCCACCGCCACGCGCTGGTTCGCCACGCGCTGGAAGGCGAACGGGTGTCGGGTTTCATGATGACCGCGCCGGTCGCCGTCGCCCCGGAGCTCCCGCTGCGCGCGCTGGTGGACGATTACTTCTACCGCCACCACTTCCAATCCTTCCCGGTGGTCTCCGCCGGCATGCTTCTCGGCAGCGTCGGAACCCGCGAGATCAAGCGGGTGCCGCGCCGGGAATGGCCGGCCCGGACGGTCGGCGAGGTCATGGTCCCGAGCGGGCCGGACAGCATGATCGGGTCGCAGGATTCCGCGTTGCGGGCGCTCGCGGTCATGAGCCGGGGCGGCCTCGGCCGGCTGCTGGTGGTGGATCATGGCAAGCTGGCGGGCATGGTCACCCTGGCCGACCTGTTCCGGCTGGTGGCCGTGAAGCTGGACCTCGAGGAGGCGGACCAGGCCCCCCTGGAAGATCGCCCGCCGCCCATGCCGGTCTTGTGGTCCGGCCGCTCCGCCGGACCGTGACCGCCGCCCCCAATCTCCGCCCGCGCCGCGGGTCGTCATGGTCGCATCGCCGCATGGCGGCGCTCAATCTTCCGGCCACAGCTCGGCGAACTGGTCCGGCAGCACGCCGCGGATGTCGTCGATCTCGCCCGCGGCGATCCGCTTCTGCAGCACCCCGAACACCGCGGGCACGCAGCGCGCCGGATTGAGGTCGCCGGAGGTCGGCCCGGCCAGCCGCTTGACCCGCTCGAAGAACTCCTGCTTGTCCATTTTCTCCGGCTTGCCCACCGGCGACCAGCCTTCGAAATAGATGCCGCGCAGCATCGCCGGCAACTCGGCCGCCAGCTCGCAGGCCTCGACCGGGGTCAGCCGGTCGCGCAGGGCATGCAGCACCGCGCGCAGGGCGTGGTAGGCGGTCGGACGGTCGTCGGTCGACAGGGCGTCCTCGACATCCCGGAGCCATTCGTAGGTCTTCTGGAGGGAGGCGTTGAAATTGCGGGTGATGGGGTCACTCATGGCGGTTCAATTGGCTTAACTCCGCCCGCCGGCGCGGGCAATGGGGAGAACCGTTGAGCCGCACCCTGCGGTCGCGACGATCCCCCGTACGCGAAATTCCGATCCACGATCTCTCGCGTCGCCCATTGCCGCGCCCGCGCCGCCCGGTGATACTGTCGGGTGAATCCATGAGCGCGCGATCCACTCTCATCGTCACCTTCCTCCACGGACACTACCGCCAGGCGGCTCCGGAGGGAATGGAGAATCCTTACTACTACGGTCACTGAACTTCCCGCCCGCCCGATTGCCATGTCCGATCTCAATGCCGCGAGGATCATCCGGTCCGATGCGCGTCCGCTCGACGGATCCGCGGGCGAACTGGACGGGCTGGTCGCGCGCGCGGGCAAGTTCCCGCTGGTGCTGCTGGGCGAGGCCTCCCACGGCACCCACGAGTTCTACCGGCAGCGCGCGCGGATCACCCGCCGGCTAATCGCGGAACACGGCTTCAACGCGGTGGCCGCCGAGGCCGATTGGCCGGACGCCTACCGGATCAACCGCTTCGTCCACGGCGGGCCGGACGATCGCGAGGCGGTGGGCGCGCTCGCCGGCTTCGAGCGGTTCCCGTCATGGATGTGGCGCAACAGCGACGTGCTCGATTTCATCGGCTGGCTCCGCGATTACAACGACAACGCCGGAACGCCGGCCCGCCAGGCCGGTTTCTACGGGCTGGATTTGTACAGCCTGCACAAGTCGATGGACGAGGTGATCCGCTATCTCGACCGGGTCGACCGCGACGCCGCGCGACGCGCGCGGCTTCACTACGGCTGCCTCGACCGCTACGGCCCCGACCCCCAGAACTACGGCCTGCTGACCGCCGCCGGAGTCGGCGAACCGTGCCGCGATGAGGTCATCCGCGAACTGGTGGCGATCCGCGCGGCCGAGGCACGCTACCTGTCCCGGGACGGCCGGGGTGCCGCCGACGAGTTCTTCTTCGCCGAACAGAACGCCCGGCTGGTGCGGAATGCCGAAAACTACTACCGCGGGATGTTCCACTCCGGGGTCTCGTCGTGGAATACCCGGGACGATCACATGATGGAGACGCTGGTCGAACTGCTGGCCCACCTGAAGGCCCGCGACGGCCGGGCGAAGGTCGTGGTCTGGGCGCATAACTCGCATCTCGGCGACGCCCGCGCCACCGAGATGGGCCGGCGCGGCGAGATCAACCTCGGCCAGCGGGTCCGCGAGCATTTCGCGGGGAAATGCCTGCTGGTCGGCTTTACCACCTTCACCGGCACCGTCACCGCGGCGTCCGGCTGGCATCTTCCGGCCGAGCGTAAGGCGGTAGTGCCCGGGCTGGACGGCAGCTACGAGCAGCTCTTCCACCGGGTGGGGATTCCGCGGTTCTGGCTCGATCTGGCGGGTGGCGGCCCGGCGGCCGAGGTGCTGCGCGAGCCGCGCCTGGAGCGGGCGATCGGCGTCGTTTACCGGCCCGATACCGAGCGCCAGAGCCACTATTTCCGCAGCTGCCTGAGCGACCAGTTCGACGCGGTGCTGCACTTCGACGAGACCCGGGCGGTCGAGCCGCTCGATCCGTCCGAGCATTGGCAGGCCGACGAGGCTCCCGCGACCTATCCGGCCGGAACCTGAACGCCCGGCCGGTTTCCCGGCCGGGCGCGGTGGCTTCCCGGGTCCGCCGTCAAACGGCGGGAAGCGGGTTCCGGGGGAGGAGCGGGGGAAGGAGCGATCCCTGCGGCCGGCAGGTCATCCGCGGCAGCAGCGCCTTCGCGCGTTTCGCCGCGGCTCTTGCCGGAGCCGCGAGGGCGGGCGGGGCGGGATCGACCAGCGGACGCCCGAGCAGGACTTCATAAAGCTCCGCGTAGCCGCGGGTGAAGCGGTCGGGATCGAACTCGCGGCGGCTTTCGCGGATGATCCGCCGGACCTCGCGGTCGCGGATCGCCGCGGGAAGCACATGGAAGATCATCGCCTGGTCGATCGCCCACCGCAGGCCCTTGCTGTCGGCGTCCTCGAAGCGGAAGCCGTTGCCGGTCGACCGCTCCACCTCCAGCTGCCGCACGGTGTCGCGCAGGCCGCCGGTGGCATGGACCACCGGCAGGCAGCCGTAAAGCGGCGCGATCATCTGCGGCAGTCCGCAAGGCTCGAAGCGCGAGGGCATTAGCATGAAATCCGAGCCGGCGTAGGCCAGCCGCGCGAGCCGCTCGTCAAAGCTCCGGACCGCGACGCGGCGCTGCAGCGAGAAGGCGTCGGTGATCCAGTTCAGGCATTCCTGATGAGGGCCGTCGGCCACCACCACCACTTGCAGCGGCTGGTGCCAGTAATCCGACACCGTGCGGTGGAGGATGTCGCTGAGCAGCTCGGGGCCCTTCTGGACGGGATCGAGCCGCGAGGGCCAGAAGAAGATCGCCGCCGCGGGATCCTCGTCGAGGCCCAGCTCGCGTTGCAGGGCCGCCTTGTTGGCGGCTTTTCCGCGGGCCTGGCGGTCGGCGGTGAAGCGCTGTTCGAGCGCGGGATCGCTGCCGGGATGATAGGAAGGGTCCGGCGCGTTGAGGATCCCGGAGGCGCGGCCGGCCGCCAGCTTGGCGAGGATTTCCGGGCGGATGCCGTGGGCGATTCCCTCGTGCCGGCCGTCCGCCAGTTCCCGCAGGAAGCCGGGGCTCACGGTGTTGACGTGGTCCGCGGCGAAGATGCCGGAGGCCATGAACTGGACCGGCGTGTGCCAGCGCGCGTGTTCGCAAGTGCCCGGCGGGCGGTCGAAATAAAGGTGCTGCCAGAACCCGCGCGGGTCGATCCCGGACGCCCCCATCCGGTCCAGCGTCGCCTCCCGGCCGTGGATGTTGTGCAGCGTGAAAAGGCTGCGGATCCCTTGGCTGCGCGCCGCGGCGGGGACCAGCGCGCTCATCCAGTCGTTGCAATGGACCAGGTCCGGCCGCACGCGGGGCAGGATCCGGTGGATCACCTCGCGCTGGAAGGCCAGCGCCGCATGCAAGGCCTCGTCCGGGTCGCGGGGATACACCTGCTGCCGGTCATGGAACAGCGGGTCGTCGGCGAGATGAACGCGCGAACCGTCCGGCAGGCTGCCGCCGTCCGGATGGAACAGGCGCCGGTAATTCGGAAGGGCCACGTGGACGTCGGCACCCCGCCGGACCAAGCCCGCGACCAGCGACGCGGTGGCATCGGCGAGGCCGCCGGCTTTCGCCCGGATCCCCCCGGTGGCTGTGTCCGCTTCAGGGGGCAGGCCGGAGATTTCAGGCGTGACGACCAGAATGCGCGGGCGTGTCGGGATTTCCGGGAAGGGCATGATTCAGGCAGTCGGCGGGAATGGAAAAATGGGGGGATTCCAACAAAAGATCCACGACCCGCCTGCCCTTCCGGGGGGGCACGGAAGAGGGAGGGGGCGGGCGGGCCGGGGAAAGGGGGCGGCCGCTCAACGCGCGGGCCGGTGATCCATGGCGGCGGAGCTCGTCAGGCTGAGAATCTCCAGAAAGGCATCGAGAAAGCCCGCGGGTCGCCGGACGTTCCCGTGGAACTCCTCTTCGCCCTCGGCCAGTCGTTCGATCCGCCGCTTCAGCGACATGCGCTTGCCGCGGTGGCCGCGCGTCCGCTTCGGCGGGGGCGGGGAGCCGGTGCCGCCTCCCGGCGACGTGTCCGGCGGAGCGGCGGGAGCCCCGGGCGCCGCGGGACCGGGCGAAGGGGAGATCGGGCCGATGATGGGGTAGTTCATGGCGGTGGAAGGAAGGAAGAGATCCGTCCCACGCGGTTGCGGCCGGGGGGGGCCGCAACCGCCAGGGGGACTCCGGACCACCCGGTCCGGAGGGCTATGGCAGGGAGGGAATCTCCGGAAAGGGTTTTAGCTCACGGTGATCTCCTGGCGGGCCTGCTTTTTGCCGGGAGCCTTCGGCAGGTGCAGGGTGAGCACTCCGTCATGGTATTTGGCGTCGATCTTCGCCGGATCCACTTCCTCGGGAAGCTGGAAGCTGCGGACGTATTTCCCGTAACTGCGCTCGATGCGGTGGTAGCGCTTCTTCTTCTCTTCCTTCTCCCGGTGCCGCTCGCCCTGGATCACCAGCGACCCGTCTTCCATGAAGACCTTGACCTGCTCCTTCGGGACATCGGGCAAGTCGGCGGTGATCGTGAATTCGTTATCGTCCTCGGCGACATCGACCTCGGGCACCCAGTCGGCCTCGACGAGCGTGTCGTCGAGCAGCGAGCCGTTCATTCCCGATTTGAGGAAGAGCGAGCGGGTCCGGTTCTGCAGGTCTTCGAGTTCCTTGAAGGGATTCCATTTCGTGATGGCTGATGGAAGGTTCATGTTCATGGCGTCGGTTGCGTGACGACGACATCATGCCTCATCCCGGCCGGCCGTATATTGGCGGCGCGGGTGATCCGGAGCTAGGTCACGCTACAGGAGATCCGTACGAGAATATCGTAGGGGTCAGCTTAACCATTTGCCCTTCCGGCGCGCGGCTACCGCGCCGCGTCCAGGATCTGCCTCGCCCGCTGCAAGGGCGCGCGGGCGGAGAGGATCGAGACATGGTCCTCGTCGTAGCCCTGCACGCTCGCCGCATCGGCCTTCGCTGTGGGCCGCAGCTGGCTGGCCACGCTGACGGTGCCGTCGTTCTCAGCGGGCATGATGGCGGAGCGCTTGGCATGATGGCTGTAGAACAGGTGGTGGTCCACCTTGCCCTTCAGCCGCCGGTCGAAGAGGTGGTCGAGGAAGTCCGAGCCGCTTTCCATGTCACGCCACGACGGCACCACGGTCGGCGCCCATTTGACGCCCATTTGACGCCCATTTGACGCCCATCGCCGCCGCCCCACGGGGTCGAGAAGGTGATGAAGGTGCGGAGGTAGTCCTGCTGGTCCTCGAGCACGTTCTTCACGATGAACTGCCGCGAAACGAGGCCGCCCATGCTGTGGGCGACGACATCGAGGCGCTGGAAGCCGTAGCGCTCGTGGAGCAGCTTCACGCCTTGGTTCAAGGCGCTGGCGGCGGGGTCGAGCCGGCCGCCGGACGGGTAGAAGTAGAACCAGGGCTGGTAGCGGCGGCGGTCGATTTTCTCCATCGCCGCGCGCCAGTCCTGGGGCGAGCCGGCGGTGCCGTGGACGAACAGCACCGGGGTCCGCGACGGATCGTAGCGCTCGAGGAAATAGATCCCGAAGCCGCTCTGGATCGCCAGCGTGGCGGGGGTCCAGAGGCCGTCCTCGCCGCGGGTCGCGGCGAAGCGCGGGTCGTCGCGGCCGGCGACTTCACCGGCGGAGAAACGGACGCCGCGGTGGGTGATCATTTCGTCGACGGTGCGGCCGGCCAGCGCTTCCTCGCCGGCCCGCGCCAGGTCCGGCGGGAAGCGATTGGAAGTCGACAGGCGTCCGCGGACCCGCGCGTGGCGCGCTTCGCCGTCGAGCGCGAGCGGCCCTTCATGCATCCACACGGCCTCGCCGGCTTGCCAGCGCCCGTCGCGGTTGTTATCGGCGAAGGCGCCGAGATGCTGGTTGAGCGGGCTCTCCACCGAGAAGACCAAGGCCCCGCCCTCCGCCGAGTCTCGAGGCAGGTCCCGCCGAGCCGATTGTCGCAAATCCCGCGCATCGCTTCCGAATGCCGGAAACCACTTTACCGCGTCCTCCGCCGGACCTAAGAGATAGGTCGACCGGAAAGATGTTTTTTCATCGCGAACCGAATCTGCCATGTCCTCCATCGATCTCTCCCCCAGCGGCATGACGGTCGCCGAACTCCACCGCAACCTGTCCCCGAGCTCCCTCTACGAGCACGCCATCCGCTACGAAAAGGACGCCAGCATCGCCGAGAACGGCGCGCTGGTCGCCTACTCCGGCACCAAGACCGGACGCTCGCCCGGCGACAAGCGGGTGGTGAAAGACCCCGCCTCCGAAAACGACATCTGGTGGGGCCCGGTCAACATCCCGCTCGACCACCCGACCTTCCTGATCAACCGCCAGCGGGCGATCGACTACCTCAACACCCGCGAGCGGCTCTACTGCTTCGATGGCTTCGCCGGCTGGGATCCGGCGCTGCGGATCAAGGTCCGCGTGATCTGCTCGCGGCCCTACCACGCGCTGTTCATGCACACCATGCTGATCCGCCCGACCAAGGAGGAACTGGCGAACTTCGGCGAGCCGGATTTCGTGATCTACAACGCCGGTGCCTTCCCCGCCAACCGGCTGACCAGCGGCATGGACTCGACCACCAGCGTCGACCTCAGTTTCGAGGATAAGGAGCTGATCATCCTCGGCACCGAATACGCCGGCGAGATGAAGAAAGGCGTGGTCACCCTGGCGAATTACTTCGCGCCGAAGCGCGGCGTGCGGTCGATGCACTGCTCGGCCACCGCCGACAAGGTGACCGGCGCCTCGTCGCTGCTGTTCGGCCTCAGCGGCACCGGCAAGACCACGCTGTCCGCCGATCCCAAGCGCCACCTGATCGGCGACGACGAGCACTGCTGGAGCGACGACGGGATCTTCAACATCGAGGGCGGCTGCTACGCCAAGGCGATCAACCTGACCTCCGAGAGCGAGCCCGACATCTTCCAGGCGCTGCGCTTCGGCGCGGTGCTCGAGAACGTGGTGCTCGATGAGGACCACGGCATCGACTACACCGACATCAGCATCACCCAGAATACCCGCGGCGCGTATCCGATCGAGTTCATCCAAAACGCGAAGATCCCTTGCGTGGCCGGCCACCCGACCGACGTGATTTTCCTGACCTGCGATGCCTTCGGCGTGCTGCCGCCGGTCAGCTCGCTGTCGCCGGCCCACGCGATGTATCATTTCATCAGCGGCTACACCGCCAAGGTCGCCGGCACCGAGATCGGCGCCACCGAGCCGCAGACCACCTTCTCGCCCTGCTTCGGCGGACCCTTCCTGGTCTGGCACCCGAGCAAGTATGCCGAACTGCTGGCGGAGAAGATGAAGAAACACCACGCCCGCGTCTGGCTGGTCAACACCGGCTGGTGCGGCGGCGGCCCCGGCGTCGGCCAACGGATCAGCCTGAAGAACACCCGCGCGATCCTCGACGCGATCCACGACGGCTCGCTGGCGAACGCCACGACCGAGGTCGATCCGGTGTTCGGCTTCGGGATCGTCACCGAAGTCCCCGGCGTGCCGTCGGAGATCCTCCGCCCGCGCGACGCCTGGGCCGACAAGGCGGCCTACGACGCGACCGCGAGGAAGCTCGCCGGGTTGTTCGTGAAGAACTTCGAGAAATACATCGCCGGCGCCAGCGACGAGGTCAAAGCCGCCGCGCCGGTCGCCTGAACCCCGCCCCCCCCGGCCATGGAAACACCCACCCTCGGCGAAGCCCGTTTCGCCTCCCCGCTCGGCCACCGCGTCAGCGACGAGCTCCGCATCCCCGAGCGGATCGAAGCGGGCGGCGATCCCGGCCTGCTGTTCGAGCAAGCCGGGCCGCGCCGGAAGCGGTTCTTCAATCCCAAGGAAACCGTCGCCGGCATCGTCACCTGCGGCGGCCTCTGCCCGGGTCTCAACAACGTCATCCGCTCGCTGTTCTTCGAACTCCACTACGGCTACCCGCTGTCGGTGGTCGGCGTGCCCAAGACGATCGATAACGACGTCGCCTTCGTCTCCCGCACCTTCGGCTACGTCAGCGCGGTCGAGGAGGCGGTGCGGGTGCTCGACTGCGCCCACACCGAGGCGCGCAGCACGCCCGGCGGCATCGGGCTGGTGAAACTGATGGGGCGCCACGCCGGCTTCATCACCGCCGGGGCCACCGTCGCCAGCCAGGATGTCAATTTCGCGCTGGTGCCCGAGGTGCCGTTCAAGCTCGACGCTTTTCTCGCCGCGCTGGAAGAGCGGATGCGCCACAAGTCGCACGCCGTGATCGCGGTGGCGGAGGGCGCGGGGCAGGATCTGTTAGGCACCGGCTCCGGCGGCCGCGACGCCTCGGGCAACACGAAGCTGCAGGACATCGGCACCTTCCTCCGCGGGCACATCGAGAGGCACTTCCAGGCGGTCGAGATCCCGGTGGTGATGCGTTACTTCGATCCCAGCTACCAGGTCCGCAGCCGCCCGGCGAACTGCGAGGATTCCCTGCTGTGCGACCTCTTCGCCCGCAACGCCGTCCTCGCCGCGACCGGCCAGCCGGAGAACCTCGCCTGAAGCAGCCCCGATCTAACAGAAATATATGATCCGCACCATTGTTTTCGACACCAAGCCCTACGACCGCGACGCGCTGGGGCAGGCATCCGCGGCCGGCGGGATCGACTGGCGCTTCATGGACTTCCGGCTCTCGGCCGAAACCGCGATGGCGGCGGAAGGCGCGGCGGCGGTCTGCATCTTCGTCAACGACCGCGCCGACCGGCCCTGCCTCGAGGCGCTCGCCGCGCGCGGCGTGAAGCACCTGGCGCTGCGCTGCGCCGGCTTCAACGGCGTCGACCTCGCCGCGGCGAAGGAGCTCGGGCTGTCGGTGACGCGGGTGCCGGCCTACTCGCCCCACGCCGTCGCCGAGCACGCGGTGGCGCTGCTGCTGGCGCTCAACCGCAAGATCCCGCGCGCCAACAACCGGGTCCACGACCTCAACTTCTCGCTCCACGGGCTGGTCGGCTTCGACCTCCACGGCAAGACCGCCGGCATCTTCGGCACCGGCAAGATCGGCCGCGTCACCGCCCAGATCCTGCGCGGCTTCGGGATGCGGGTGCTGGCCCACGATCCCTTCCCGTCGACCGACTGGGCGATCGAGCACGGCGTGGAATACACCGACGCCCGCACCCTGGCCAGCCAGTGCGAGGTGATCTCGCTGCACACCCCGCTGACCCCGGAGACCCGCCATATCATCCGCCGCGAGACCTTGGAGCTGATCAAACCGGGTGCCATCCTGATCAATGTCAGCCGCGGCGCGCTGATCGACACCACCGCGCTGATCGAGGCCCTCAAGTCCGGCCGCCTCGGCGGCGTGGCGCTCGATGTTTACGAGGAGGAAGAGGGGGTCTTCTTCGAGGACCTCTCCGGGCAGATCCTGCAGGACGACGAGCTCGCGCGGCTGCTGACCTTCCCCAACGTGCTGATCACCGCCCACCAGGCCTTCCTGACCCACGAAGCGCTGGCCGAGATCGCGCGGGTGACCGTCGCCAACCTGACCGCCCGCGCGGCCGGCCGGCCCTTTCTGCCGGAAACCGCCCTGGTCGATGCCAGCCCGCCATGAACGTCCTCTCGACTCCTGTTTCCGCCGCGTCCGCCAGCTCCCCGGTCTGGCCCGGCCGCCCGTCGCCGCTGGGTGCCACCTTCGACGGCCGCGGCGTGAATTTCGCGCTGTTCTCCGATCACGCGACAAAGGTCGAGTTATGTCTGTTCGACTCGCCGGACGCCCGGGCCGAATCGCGGCGGATCGTGCTGCCGGAGCGGACCGACCACGTCTGGCACGGTTATGTACCGGACGCCCGGCCGGGACAAATCTACGGCTACCGCGTGCACGGCCCCCATGATCCGGCGCGCGGCCATCTCTATCAGCCGTGCAAGGTCCTGCTCGATCCCTACGCGAAGTCGATCGCCCGCGAGCTGCGCTGGCACCCCGCGGTGACCGACGCGGCGAGCGACAGCGCGTCCTTCGCCCCGCTGGCCCGGGTGGTGGATACCGGTTTTGTTTGGCACGACGACCGGCCGCCGCGCACCCCGTGGCACGAGACGGTGGTCTACGAGCTGCACGTGAAGGGATTCACCAAGCAGCACCCCGGCGTACCGGAAGCCCTTCGCGGGACCTATGCCGGACTCGCAACGCCCGCCGCCACCGGCTACCTGCGCGAGCTCGGCGTGACCGCCATCGAGCTGCTGCCGGTCCACTATCACATCGACGAATCCCACCTGGTCGCCCGCGGCCGGACCAACTACTGGGGCTACAACACGCTCGGCTTTTTCGCGCCCGACCCGCGCTACTCGGCCAGCGGTCCGGACGGCGCGGTCGCCGAGTTCCAGGAAATGGTCCGCGCGCTCCACGCCGCGGACATCGAGGTGATCCTCGACGTCGTTTACAACCACACCGCCGAGGGCAACCACCTCGGGCCGATGCTTTCGTTCCGCGGGATCGACAACGCCGCGTATTACCGGCTGGCCGACGACGGGATCCACTACGTCGATTTCACCGGCTGCGGCAATTCGCTCAACGTCGGCCACCCGCGGACCTTGCAGCTGATCATGGACTCGCTGCGTTACTGGGTGCTCGAGATGCATGTCGACGGCTTCCGCTTCGACCTCGCCAGCGCGCTGGCCCGCGAGTTGTGGGAAGTCGACCGGCTCGGCGCGTTCTTCGACATCATCCACCAGGACCCGGTGCTGTCGCAGGTCAAGCTGATCGCCGAACCCTGGGATCTCGGGCCGAACGGCTATCAGGTCGGCAACTTCCCGGTGCTGTGGACCGAGTGGAACGGGAAGTATCGCGACTGCGTGCGGCGTTTCTGGAAAGGTCACGGCGGCTCGGTCGGCGAGCTCGCCAGCCGCCTCGCCGGCAGCAGCGACCTTTATGCCCACAACGGCCGGCGGCCGAGCGCGAGCCTGAATTTCATCACCGCCCACGACGGCTTCACGCTGCGCGACCTGGTCAGCTACGACCACAAGCACAACGAGGCGAACGGCGAGGGCAACCGCGACGGCGTGGACCACAACGATAGTTGGAACTGTGGTATCGAAGGCCCGAGCGACGACCCGGCGGTCCGCGCGCTGCGACTGCGCCAGCAGCGGAACTTCCTCGCCACCCTGCTGCTCTCACAAGGTGTCCCGATGCTGACCGCGGGCGACGAGTTCGGCCACAGCCAGCTCGGCAACAACAACGCCTACTGCCAGGACTCGCCGCGGGTGTGGCTCGACTGGGATTTCGATCCCGACCAGGCGGCGCTGCTCGCCTTTACCCGGAGGCTGTTGCAGCTGCGCCGGACCCAGCCGGTCTTCCGCCGCCGCCGCTTTTTCCAAGGCCGCTCGATCCATGGCACCGACATCAAGGACCTCTATTGGCTCAAGCCCGATGGCGGCGAAATGACCGACGCCGACTGGCACGCCGGCCACGCCCTTTGCCTCGGCATGGTGCTGCCCGGCGACCAGATCGAGGAAACCGGCGACCAGGGCGAACGGGTGACCGGCGACACCTTCGCGATCCTTTTCAACGCCCACGACGAGCCGGTCGCGTTCCGGCTGGGTGCCCGCCGCCGCGATGTCGTCTGGACCACCGTGCTCGACACCGCCGACCCCGCCGCGCCCGCCCGCAGCTATCCCCATCTCGGCAGCTACCCGCTGTTAGGCCGCTCGCTGGTCGTGCTGCGCGCCGGGATTTCCGCCATCAATCCATGAATCCTGGCCCCATCCGCTTCGGCCAAGGGAGGGACGACGCGCCCTCGCTCGGCCGCGAAGCAACGGGAGGGTGGTTCGTAGCTCGAGGGTGAAGCGGGCTGTCGGGAACCGGCCCGGTCGGCCGATGGCGTCGGACCCTACCTTGCGGCCTCCGGCCGGGGAGCCTTGAATCCGCTTTACCCGGTCCGGGACCGACGCTACGAAGCGCCCGGCAGGTATCCCCACTGGAAATGGACTGGCTCTTCGAACTCCATCGCACCCAGCCGGTCGCCCATGCCATCGGCGTGATCTCGCTGGTCTGCGTGCTCGGGATGGCGCTGGGCAGCCTGAAGTTCCGCGGGATCGGCCTGGGTACCGCGGGCGTGCTGTTCGCCGGGATCCTGGTGGGGCACTTCGGATCCCCGGTGGATCATCCGACACTCGATTTCGTCAAGGAGTTCGGCCTCATCCTGTTCGTCTTCACGATCGGCCTCCAGCTCGGCCCGGGCTTCTTCGCGGCGCTGCGCCAGCAGGGGGTGAGGATGAACGCGCTGGCCGCCGTGGTGGTCATCCTCGGTGCGATCGCGGCTCCTTTGGCCGGCTGGCTGGCCGGCTTCGATGGCGCGGCCGTGCTCGGGATTTTCTCAGGCGCCTCGACCAACACGCCGTCGCTCGGCGCCGCCACCCAGACGCTGGCAATGATGCCGGACGTCGCCGCGGACCGGCGGGCGCTGCCGGCGCTGGCCTACGCGGTGACCTACCCGACCGCCATCGCCTGCATCATCGGCACGCTGCTGCTGCTGAAGCGGATTTTCCGGATCGATCCCGTGGCCGAAGCGGCCGCCTTCGCGGCCAGCCACCGGAGCCATGTCGATCCGCTGGAGCGGCGCACGCTGGTCGTCACCAACCCGAAACTCGCGGGCCTGACCGTCGACAACATCCCCGGCCGGCTGGAGACCGGCGTGACGATTTCCCGCGTCCGCCATGCCGGCGATCCCGCGGTGTCGGTCGCGACCGACGCGACCCGGCTGGGCGTCGGCGACTCCCTCGCGGTCGTCGGCACCCCGCGCGGCCTCGACCAGTTCGAGCGGGTGGTCGGCGACACCAGCGACGAGGATCTGGTGCTGGCCAGCGACGCGGTGACCTTCCGCCGGGTGGTGTTGACCAACCGCGGCGTGCTCGGCAAAACGGTGCAGGAACTCGACCTCGACCACCGCCTCGGGGTGGTCGTCTCGCGGGTCACCCGCGCCGACATCGAGATGACCGCCGTGCCCGGCCTGCGGCTCCAGTTCGGCGACATGCTGCAAGTGGTCGGCAACGAGGAGGACATCGAAAAGGCGGGCGACCTGCTGGGCAACTCGCTGAAGGAACTCAACACCACCCATTTCGTCCCGCTGTTCACCGGCATCGTGCTGGGGATCATCCTCGGCACCCTGCCGATCGCCTTTCCCGGGCTGCCGCAGCCGGTGCGGCTCGGCCTTGCCGGCGGTCCGCTGATCGTGGCCTTGTTGCTCGGCCGGCTGGGGCGGATCGGCAAGCTGGTCTTCCACATGCCGGTGAACACCAACCTCGCCTTCCGCGAGTTCGGGATCGCGCTGTTCTTCGCCGCGGTCGGGCTCGGCGCCGGGGCCAGGTTCTTCGCCACCGTGTTCAGCGCGCTCGGCCTGCAATGGCTGCTCGCCGGGGTGGCGGTGACCTTGTTGCCGCTGCTCGCCGTCGGGATCTTCGCCCGCATGAAGTGGAAGATGAACTTCATGGATCTCAGCGGCCTGCTCGCCGGCAGCATGACCGATCCGCCGGCGCTCGCCTTCGCCAGCAACATCGCCGGCTCCGACTCGCCGACCGTCGCCTACGCCACGGTCTATCCGCTGACCACCCTGCTGCGGATCCTCTCCGCCCAGGTGCTGGCGATCGTGCTGCTGGGGTGAGGGCCGGGGGCGCGGAGCGGTGCCGCTGGTCTTGCTTTACCCGTCGCAGGCCTTCTAACTCATCACCTGCCCGCGCCCTCGGCGAAAGAGCGGACCGTCCGGATTAACCTCAACAAGCTCCTTGAACGCCGAGGATTGCGTTTCCCTCGATCTGTCGGTCGCTTAGCATCGCTCCGGATTCAAAGCCCATGAAAAGCCAGTTCATCCGGAAAGTCACGCTACGGAACTACAAGAGCATCGCCTCTTGCAGAATCGATCTTCCGCCGCTCGCGTTCCTGATCGGCCCCAACGGTTCGGGGAAGAGCAACTTTCTGGACTCCTTCCGTTTCGTCTCGGACGGACTACGGACCTCACTCGATCATGCTCTCCGCGATCGCGGGACGATCAAGGAAGTGAGAAGGCGCTCCGGCGGGCATCCGAACCATTTCTCGATCCGCCTGGATTTCAACCTATCCGGAGGTGGGCACGGGCACCTCAGTTTCCGGATCGGCGCGAAGAAAGACAGCGGCTTCGAAGTGCAGAACGAGGAATGCCGGATCATTACCGGAGCGATGCAAGAGCATTTCTACCACGTCCGCTCCGGCAAGGTGGTCGAATCTTCCATGAAACTGATGCCGGCCGCCTTGCCGGATCGCTTGTTCCTCGTCAACGCGTCGGGATTGCCGGAATTCCGTCCAGCATACGATGCGCTCTCCGGAATGGAAGTTTACAACCTGAGCCCGGCCGAAATCAAAGCCATGCAGAAGCCCGACCCCGGCGACATCCTCCGGCGGGAAGGCGGCAATATCGCCAGCGTCTTCCAGAATCTCGACGACAGCCACAAGGAGCGGGTGAACGACTACCTTTCGCGAATTGTCAGCGGGCTTGCCGACGCAAGGACCAAAGTGCTCGGTTCCCAGGAAACGATCGAGTTCCGGCAAGCGGTCAAGGGCCAGAAGCATCCTTGGACCTTCCTCGCCTCTTCGATGTCGGACGGGACCTTGAGGGCATTGGGGGTGCTGGTCGCGATCTTTCAAAACGTCCGTGAAGAAGGCGGAGCACCGATGTTGATCGGGCTGGAAGAGCCGGAGATGGCGCTGCATCCCGCGGCGTCCGCGGTACTTTTGAGCGCGCTGCGGCAGGCATCGCAACGCTCGCAGATCGTGGTCACCAGCCATAGTCCCGACCTGCTGGACAATCCCGACATCCCGCCCGATTCGATCTTCGCCGTGGAAAACGTCGATGGCGTCACGCGCATCGGCGGAATCGACGAAGCCGGACGCTCGATGCTGCGTGACAAGCTGTTCACTCCCGGCGAGCTGCTGCGGCAGAACCAACTCGCGGTCGATCCGGCCGCGGTGGAGGAGATCCGGGACGAGCGGCAGTTGAACCTGTTCGACTTCAACGGTCGATGAGCTCTCCGCTGATCGTTCCCATTGTTGAAGGCCACGGGGAGTGGGAGGCGCTTCCCTTGCTGCTGCGGAGAATCCTCGCCGAGTCTGGAACGGGATCCTTTCCATCGGTCAATTCTCCCATTCGGATCAAGGCGGGGTCTTTCCTGCGGGATCAGGATTATTTCGCGAGATACATCACCCTCGCCGCTGCCAAGGCGGCGCAGGGCGGCGGCACCGTCCTGATCCTTCTGGATTGCGAGGACGACTGCCCGGCCGAACTCGGGCCGCGGCTGCTGGCCATGGCCCGGGCGGTCCGGAATGACGTGACCTACGTCGTGACCCTTGCCCATCGCGAGTTCGAAACGTGGTTCCTCGCCGCGGCGGAATCGCTGCGCGGATGTTGCGGGCTGCCGGCTGATCTCGAAGCGCCCGCGAATCCCGAAGCCATCCGCGGTGCCAAGGAATGGCTCGGCGACCGGATGCCGGAGACCTACGACCCGATCACCCATCAGGTGAAATTTGTCGCACGCTTCAGCTTGCAGCAAGCGGGTCGCAATCCATCATTTGCCCGGCTCGTTTCCAAGCTATCCGCTCTCTAGATCGAATGGCTCGAATGAATCAACCGGCCGGACTGAAGGACGCGATTCGAGGATGCTCCTCGTGGCAGGATATCCGGACCAGGTGGGCTAGCTTCCCCGAGAAGCGGAAAGGCGATCTTTTCGAGGAACTGGTCAAAGCCTACCTCCAGCTCGAATCCGAGTATGCCAGCAAACTCAAACACGTCTGGCTCCAGCGCGAGGTCCCGCAAGCCATCGCGAAGAAACTCAAGCTTCCTCCTACCGACCAAGGCATCGATATCATCGCGGAAACCCATGATGGTGAATTCTGGGCGATCCAGTGCAAATACCGCCACGACAGCGATCATTCCCTGACGTGGCGCGAGATCTCCACCTTCACCGGCCTCGCCTTCGGGGTATGCCACGGGATCGCCTTCGGCCTGGTTTGTTCCACCACCGAGCGCTTCACCCGAGTGCTCAAGGACCAGGAACGCGTCGGATTCTGCGCGCTCGATGTCTGGCAGGCATTGGATGCGGATTTTCTCAAACGCCTGCGCGCCCATCTCGGGCACAAGCCGGCTGTTACCAAACCGCTGAAACCCAGACCGCACCAAAAGGGCGCGGTGACGGACGGTCAGGCCCATTTCGTCGTCAGCAAGGCCAAGCGCGGGAAACTCATCATGCCCTGCGGCAGCGGCAAGAGCCTCACCGCTTACTGGATCGCCGGGAAACTGGAATCCCGCCGCATCGTCATCGCCGTCCCCAGCCTCGCGCTCATCCGCCAGACGCTCAAGGTCTGGCTGCGCGAAACCATGGCCAACCAGCAGGCCGTCGAATGGATCTGTGTCTGTAGCGACGAATCCGCCGGCCGCGTCGAGCGCGATGACACGGCCGTACTCCGTCAGGACCTTGGCGTGCCCTGCCTCACCGATCCCAAACAAATCGCCGCCTGGCTGAAGCGCAAACACCGCGGCCTCACCGTCGTCTTCACCACCTATCAGAGCGGCGAGACGCTCGCCAAGGCCGCGCGTGCCGCCAAATTCACCTTCGACCTCGGCATTATGGACGAGGCGCACAAGACGGTCGGCGATGGCGGCAAGCTCTTCTCCCACCTGCTCCACGATACGAACCTGCCGATCCGCCGCCGCCTGTTCATGACCGCCACCGAGCGGCGCTACAAGGGCCAGAGCGACACCGTGCTCAGCATGGATGATCCCGCCACCTACGGCGAAACCTTCCATCTGCTCTCCTTCAAGCGGGCGATGGAATACGACCCGCCCATCCTATCCGATTACAAGATCATCAGCATCGCCGTCTCGGGCGAGGAAGTCGCGGAATTGATCCGGAAAAACACCTTTGTCCGACCCGACAAAGGCCCGTGGAACGAGGAAATCGAGGCCGACATGCTGGCCTCCCTCGTCGCCCTGCGCAAGGCGATGACCAAATACCCGATCCAACACGCCGTCTCCTTCCACGGCAGCATCCAGCGCGCGGAATTGTTCAAGTCCCACAACGACGCCTTCAGCAAATCCTTCCGCAAATACGGAAAACTCGAAACCTTCCACGTCTCCGGCAAAACCCCCACCGGCACCCGCGCCCGCGTCATCGGCGAGTTCGCCCGCGCCGAACGCGCCCTCATCACCAACGCCCGCTGCCTCACCGAAGGCGTCGATGTCCCCGGCATCGACTGCGTGCT
>CAMCYK010000045.1 GCA_945883695.1 Akkermansia muciniphila
ATCACCTCCTCCGCCGTCGGCACCTGATTCATTCCGCCGCCACCGGAGCAAACGAACGGCCGCTTCGCAAGGACCGCGTTTCCGGCTGTGCTCGTCCGCCAGGCCATCGGGCCGAGTGAAATCATGCGTTTTGCACGCCCAACCATGCAACGCGCTCCATCCTGATCTTCCAAGCCTTGATAACCCGTTGAAAATCCGTTCGGCATCCAATCTGCGATGGAGTGGCAAGCCGCTTCCGGCGAATCCAACCGAACCTAATATGGAAACACCGCTCCTTACGACCGTGCTCGCCGCCAGCCTCTGCGGTTTTCTCTTCACCTCCTGCGATTCGAAGCAAGAGCAAGCCGACGCGAGCCGCGACGCGAAGTAATCCCCGCCGGTCTCCCCCGGGCCTTCGAAGTGACCCTGCCGTCCCGCCGCCTGTGGCGGGACGGCCGTCCCTTCCCCGGTGGCCCCTCAGTCGTCGATGGCGATCCGCTCCCCGTTCTGGATGATGTTCAGCCCGAGGTTGCCGATCGCCTCGAGGTGATTGTTGATCTCGGTGTAAATCATTTCCGTCGCCACGTCGCCGCCCTCCTGCATCCGTTTCATCGCACCCCGGTTGTGATTCTTGCGCAACGCGTCGATCCGGTTCTCGAGATGCTGGGCATCGTCCAACAAGGCACCGCTCACACCCGACAAGGAATTCGCGCAGGCGTCCAACATCGAGCGGACGTGGCTGCATAGATTCGCGATCTCGCGATCGTGCACCGGTTGGAACTGGTGTTGCTTCTCATATTTCCGCTGGACGACCTTCACCAGCCGGTAGATCCGGTCGGTCGCCTCCTCGAACTCGGAGGCGACCCTCAGCAGCGACGCGATCCGGGTCGCGTTCTCGCGGCCGATCTCGTGGGTCGAGCACTGGATCAGGTAGGCCGTGATGTCGTTGAGCATGGTGTCACAATCGTCCTCCATCCGCTTCAGCTCGGTCACCCGGGCGGAAAGATCCTGCTCGGGGTGGCGAAGCAGTTCGACAAAGCCGTCGAACATGTCGGAAGTCAGCTGCTTCATCCGGCGGATGGCGTTCTCCGCCTCCGCGATGTTCAATTCACCCAGGTCGACCAGCCCTTGGGAGATGTATTTCAACGAGGTGCCGCGGTCGGCCGGACCGGTGTCGCGGACCCACCATTCGACCAGCCGGGCGATCTGCGGGACGAAAGCCACCAGCAGGAGGATGTTCACGAAATTGAACATCGAATGGAAGATCGCGGTGGCGAAGGCGACGTCGAAGCCGGCCATGCTTTCGTTCACCGAGCGCAGCGACGCCGGCAGCATCTTCGCGAGACTCCAACACAGGTTGCCAAAGGGCACGAACACCACGAGCATCCAAGCCACGCCGATCACGTTGAAGCAGAAGTGGGCCCGCGCCGCCCGCTTGGCGTGGACATTGGCGCCAAGGGCGGCCAGCCAGGCGGTGACGGTGGTGCCGATGTTCTCGCCGAGCACGATCGCCGCCGAGTTCTGGAACACCCCGAGCGGATCGGTCTCGACGTTGCCGAGCCAGCCGTTCAGCGCGCAGGTCATGGTGATCGCCATTGCCGCCGACGACGACTGGACCAGGAGCGTCAGCACGACACCGCCAACGAGATAAAGCAGCACCGAAACGAAGCCGCGCCCGCCCATCCAGGTCACGATATTTTCGACAATGGCGGCGGTCCCCGGATCCTCCTTGATCAGCAGCCTGACGTCCGGCACCGAATCCTTGAGCAGTCCCAGCCCGAAGAACAACAGGCCGAAGCCCAGCAGCATCTCGCCATAGCTTTTCCCCTTGTCCTTGCCGATGAACACGAAGGGCAGGCCGACGCCGATCAGCGGCAGCGCGATGTCGGCGACGTTGAACTTGCCGACGACCGCCACGATCCACGCGGTGATAGTGGTGCCGAGGTTCGCCCCCATGATCAGGCCGATCGACTGGATGAGGGTGAGCAGCCCGGCGTTGACGAAGGAGACGACCAGCACGGTGGTCGCGGAGGAAGACTGGACCAGCGAGGTGGTGACGAAGCCGGTGAAGATTCCGCTGAAACGGTTGGTGGTCAGCCCCGACAAAGCCTGGCGCATCCGCTTGCCGGCGACCCGCTGGACCGCCTCGGAGAGAATCTTCATGCCGAACAGGAAGACCCCCAGCGCTCCCAGCACGTGGAGCAACCCGACAAGGACGGAGGTGGTGGAGACGGTGGCGAGAATCGACATGCGAATGTGACGAAATCGTCACACAGCCCGCAACCCGGCGAGCAAAATCACACGGAAAGGGCGGTTTCGTCTGCCAGTTGGCGTCCGCGGCGTGGCTTCGCTTGACGCACGCCCGGGCAAACGAGGGGTCCGGAGAGATTCCGGTCCCGGGTCCTCCGGGTCGTGTTTCACCTTGCGGGGAGTCCGGCGGACCCGCTATTTACCCCGGTGGAATGGTCGATTCCCACCCATGCCTGCTATTACTCCTCCTCACCGTCTGTTTTAGTCCCCTTCACGCCGGGCAGCGCGAGGTGGTCAGCGGATTCGTGACGGACGACCCGTCGGACACCAGTGACTACCTCTTCAGCCGGGCCGCGGGCCTGAATCCGTTGATGGGGCTGGATAAAAGCTCGTCCGGCGGGAACCCGGACATCCCCGGCCGGGCGACCCTCGAGATTGAACATGATGGGAATCAGGCCGCCGGCCTGATCCGCGGCAGGATCCTCCGCCGCGCGCCCGACGCCGTCCTCTGGCCCTCCGGCCTGCATCTCTCGCCGGATCGCTTCGCCGGGCAAGAGAACGCCGTGAATCCCGGCTTCAACGTGCTCGCTCCGTTCGAGGTGACGGCTCCGGCCGACTTCGATGACGACGGGGTGCCGGACGAAAGCGACGCCTTCCCCGCCGATCCCGATGAATCCGCCGATCACGATGGCGACGGCCGGACCAATCGTCAGGAGTATGAGGCCGGAACCGCCGCCCGGGATGGCAGCTCGTTCTTTCGCATCGACAGCATGGGCTTTCCGTCGCCGGGCCAGATCGAACTGACGTGGCACGGCATTCCCGGCCGGAACTACGGCATCTGGCGATGGAACTTCTTCGAGCAAACATCGGAGCTCCTGGTGCCGGGGATCTCGGTTTCCTCGCCCCAGCCCATCAGCCGGACCGTGGCGAGTTCCAGCTTGTCCGACTTCTCAAGGTGACCTTGACCAACGCCTCGATCGCCGCGATCCGGCAATGGAAACCCAACACCCGCGATCTCTCCGCCGACCGGGCCGGGGACCTTGAGGAGGGATCTTTCACCTACCAGACCATCACCTGGCGCTTCGAGGAGGGCGGCGTGGAGGAATCCGACAACTGGGCAACACCCTCCGCCTGAAGGGGCCGACGGAGCCCAAGGTTCCTCCTAACAGCCGCTCACAAGGCACGCTCCCGCCTGCTCGTTGCCGCCCAAGGTGGCGATCCAGGCGCGATCCGCGGTGCCCCGGCGGAGGTGCTCGATGGCGGCGACGATTTGCAGGCCCGCAGAAGCACTGAAGGCCTCGCCGAGGATTTCCCGCACCGAGATCCGCGGGCCGGACCATGCGGCGTAGGCCCGGTCCTCCGGCGCATCGAAGCTCACGACCCCGCTGCGGCTGTCCGCAAGCAGGGTGCGGCCGTCGTTGACGGCTCCACCGGCTTTCATGAGGTCGCGCAATGCCGCCGCGCGATCGCCACCGGGCGCCAACAAGACGGGATCCGGGATGGCCAGAACGGGCGGACCTTCAGCGCCAATCTCGAGATAGAGGGCGGCCGCCCCTTCCGCGGGGACGGCCTGGCGGGAGTAAAGCCCCAGCGCTTCGGCGCTGAGCCAGTCGATTTCCTCCGGCGCGACGACCAGCACCCCGTCGCAATCCCCCCGCAGCAGCCATTCGGTGGCGATTTCCAGGGCGGTGAAGATTTCCGCGCTGTCGCCGAGGATCGTGTCGTTCGGCGCGGTGGAGTTGAAAAGCGCGGAGAGGTGGCTGGAAGGCGCGTTGAAAACGGTTTCCGGGAACAGGATCGGGCTGGCGACGGAAGGATCGGCCAGGACTTCGCCGAAGAAGCGGTTGGAGTAGTTCACGCAGCCGTTCAGCAAGGTGCAGACGACACCGAGCCGGAGTTCGCCGGCCGCGGCCAGGGCGGCGCGGTCCGGGCCGAGCGCCTCGATCGCCGCGGCGACCGCAAACTTCGAGATCGGGCTGACCCGGCGCAGCCGCGGGCTTTTCGGCAAGGTGGACGGCGCGGGCGGCACGCGGAGGACCGGGGTGACCACCGGCGGGCCGCTCTTCCGCTCGCGGCTCAACTCGGAAAGCGCCGGGCGGGTGCCGGAGTCCAACGCTTCCATCAAAGCGGGCACGCCCCAGCCGGCGGGGCTGACGGCTCCGGTGCCGGTGATGCGGATCATGGCGACACCTCCCTTCCGATCCGGAAATTTGAAACGCCAGGACGCAAAGTTCGCCAAGGTTCTGAAACTTGGCGTTCCTGGCGTCTTGGCGGTTCCATCATCCGTCGTTTCAAGGCTGGTCCCCCTTCTGGAAAATTAGTGTCGCGTTCGCCCCGCCGAAGCCGAAGGAGTTGGTCAGCACGGTCTTGACCACCGCGTCGCGCGGTTGCTGGACCAGGTCGAATTCGACCACCGGATCGATCTCCCGGACATTCAGGCTGGCGGGCAGGAACTGGTCGCGCAGGGCGAGCAGGCAGATCACCGATTCGACCGAGCCGGCCCCTCCCAACAGGTGACCGATCGCCGACTTGGTCGACGAGACGCGGATCCCCGGGGTGGCCGCGCCGGCCCAGCGCGAGATCGCGCGGGCTTCGGCCACGTCGTTGAGCGGGGTGCCCGTGCCGTGCGAATTGAGGTAGTCGATCTGCTCCGGCTCCAGACCGGCGGCGCGGGTCGCCCGGTCCATGGTGGCCAGCGCGGCAACGCCCTCGGGATGCGGCTGGGTCAGGTGATGGATATCGGTCGCGGCGGCATAGGACAGGATGCGGGCCATCACCGGCGCACCGCGGGCCCGGGCGGAGTCGAGCGACTCGACCAGCACGAAGCCCGCGCCCTCACCGAGCGCGAGACCGTCGCGGGCGGCGTCGAAGGGCCGCGGGATACCGCTTGGAGACAGCGCCTGGAGCGAGTCGAAGCCGGCGAACACGAGCTGGCTGAGGGCATCGTAGCCGCCGGCGAGGACCCGCTCGGCCTTGCCCTCGGAGACCAGTTGGTAGGCGTGGCCGATCGCGTTCGCCCCGGACGCGCACGCGTTCGACAGGATCCGCAGCGGGCCGCGGACGCCGAGGGCGCGCATCATCGCGGTCATCTGATGCTGGGGCTGGTAGCTCTCGACCCGAAGAAACTGGCGGTGCCGGGATTTCCCCTCGACCGCCTGAACGTAGTACCGCTCGCCGACCGGCATCGCCGCGGCGGAGGTCCCGATCATCACCGGCATCCCGCCGCCGGACAGCCCCGCCGTGGCGAGCGCCTCGCGGGCGGCGAGGAAGGCCATCCGGGTGCCGCGGTCCATCCGCGTCCATTCCTTGCGCGACACGCCGGGGTCGCTGGCCGGCAGTTCGGCCTGACCGGCGCTGCCGACCCGTTGCCGGGAGACATCGAACAGATCGACCGGCCGGAACGCGCTGCGGCCGGCGCGGAAACCGGCGGCATTCTCCGCGAGATCCGCCCCCATCGACGTCAGGATGCCCGCGCCGGTGATGGCGACGGGCCGGCGGCCGGGATTCGGGGGTAGGTCGGCTCGGAATGCCACGCGCGGCAGCTATGCAACAGGTCCCGGGCTTGTCAAACCCCGGGCTTGGTGCTTGGTGCTTGGTGCTTGGTGGCGCGGGCGCGACCGGGGGTCACGCGAGATTGGTGAACACCACCTGCACGTCGTCGTCCTCCTCGACTTTCTCGAGGATCACTTCCACCTCCGCCATCTGCTCGTCGGTCAGCTCGATCGGCTGGGTCGGAATCCGCACGAGCCCGGCCTTTTTCGGCGCGATGCCGAGTTTCTCGAAGCCCGCGGTCAGGCTGGCGAAGTCGGTGTAGTCGGCGATCGCCCGGGCGATCCCGTCTTCCACCGCCAGCTCCTCCAAGCCGGCGTCGATCAGCTCGAGTTCGATCTCCTCCGCGCTCATTTCCGGGGTGAGTTCGAACTCCACCACGGCCTTCCGGGTGAACATGAAGTCGAGCTGGCCGCTGTTGACGATCTGGCCGCCGTTCTTGTTGAAGATGGTCTTCATGTTCACCACCGAGCGGTTGGTGTTGTCGGTGGCGCACTCGATGTAGAACAGCGAGCCGTGCGGTCCCTTGCCCTCGTAGAAGACCTCGACGATGTCGGCGGCGTCCTTGCCGGCGGCGCGCTTGATGGCGGCGTCGATCTTGTCTTTCGGCAGGTTCTGGCCTTTGGCGTTGGCGATCGCCAGCCGCAGCGGCGCGTTGGCGGCGGGGTCCGGGCCGCCGTTTTTGGCGGCCATGGTGATGGATTTGGCGAGCTTGGGGAAAACCCGGGACATCGTGTCCCAGCGGGCTTCCTTGGCTCGGCGTCGGCATTCAAAGGCGCGTCCCATGGTGTCAAATCGGGTTGGTTGCGGGGATTCAAGCGGATCCCCGGCATCCGGCAAGCCTGCCTTGCTCCGGGCGGTGAAGCCGGGGGTCGCGGCTGCCGGTTTGACAGGCGGGCCGGCGCCGCGCTTGATCCGCCGCATGCCCGATTGCTTCACCGGCGGCTTCGTCCAGACCAACGGCTACCTGCTGCAGACTCCCGACGGCCCGCCGGTCGTGGTCGACGCGCCGCTCGGCATGGCCGCCTGGTTGACGAAGCGCGGGATCCGGCCGGCCGCCCTGCTGCTGACCCACCAGCACTACGATCACGTCGAGGACGCGGCGGCGGTCGCGGCGCTCGGCGCGACGGTCCACGCGTGGAGCCCGTATTCGACCGGTCTCACGCTGGAGGAATTGATGCGGTCGTTCGGGATGCCGGTCGAGGTCGCGCCCTTCACCGTCGATGTCCTGCTGGCGGGAAAATCCGAGCTGGTGATCGGCGGACTGCGCCTGGAGTTGGCGCACGTGCCCGGCCACGCGGTCGACAGCGTCACGTTTCACTCACCAGCGACCGGTGAACTCTACTCCGGCGACACCCTGTTCGCCGGCTCGATCGGCCGCGCCGACCTGCCCGGCGGGGATCCGGAACTCCTGATCGAAGGGATCCGCGGGAAATTGTTCGCGCTGCCCGACGCGACCGTCGTTTACCCCGGCCACGGCCCGGCCACCCGGATTGGCGCGGAACGTGCAGGAAATCCCTACTGTGGCGATTGATCGCAGGCGAGACGGCCGGCGGGTGTCGCTCCATTCCCGCGAGAAATCCGCTGGAATTCCCGCGATCCTCCTGCGACTTTGGAAAAGCCGATGAAGAAACCGACGTTGATTGCCTGAAGCCATGGCCGAAGAACCGAAAACGCCGGTAGAAATCCCGATGCCCGAATCGCTGCGCCGGCAGCTCGACGCGTTTCGCGGCAAGTTGTGGCGGACCAAGATCGCGGAGGCCGTGCTGGCCGGCGTGTTCGGGTTGATTTTTTCATTCCTGCTGGTGTTCGCGCTGGACCGGATCTGGCAGACGCCGGCTTTGCTGCGGCTGGCGATCCTGATCGCGGGCACCTCGCTGGCCGCGGTGTTCGCGCCCTGGTGGCTGCACCGCTGGGTGTGGGGCCACCGCCGCGAGAACCAGCTGGCCCGGCTGATCGCCAAACGCTTTCCCGGACTGGGGGACCGCTTGCTGGGAGTGGTGGAACTCCAGCAACAGCAGGAAGACGCCGACACCCTGTCGCCCCGCCTGCGCGCGGCGGCGATGGAACGGGTCGCCGAGGAAGCCCAGAAACGCCAGCTCGACGGAGCGCTGCCGGCCTCGCGCCACGGGCGATGGCTGTCCGCCGTGGTGATCGGCCTGCTGGTCGGCACCGCCGCTTTCATGCTCGCGCCCAAGGCCGGGATGAGCTCGCTGAAGCGCTGGCTGATGCCGCTGTCCGGATCCCCGCGCTATACGTTCACCGCGCTCGAGAACGTGCCGGCGCGGCTGGTCGTGCCCCAGGGCGAGGCGTTCAGCCTCGGCGTCCGGCTGGCCGACGATTCCGAATGGCAGCCGGTCGACGGCATTGCACGCTACGGCCGCCAGGATCCGGTCGGCGCGGCCCTGCTCGACGGCGGCTACCGCTTCGAATTTCCCGCGCAGCAGGAAGAAGGCGTGGTCCGGCTCGAGATCGGCGACGCGAAGCACGAGATCACGGTCGTCCCCACCCTGCGGCCGTCGATCCGCCGGGTGTTTGCCGGCGTCAAGTATCCCGATTACCTGCAACTCCCCGACCACGAGGTCGATCTCGGCTCCGGAGTGCTGTCGGCGGTCCAGGGCAGCAAGGTCTCGATCTCCGCGGAGGCGACTCCGCGCGACCTTGCCGCCGCGAACTACGGGCCGTTGCGGAACGAAGGGGGCGAACTCGACCCGGGCGGACCGATGCGGGTCGAGGGCGCGATGGCGGTCACCCCGCCGCTCGACGTGGCGATTCAGGGATTCACCGTGCCGATCGGCTGGACCGACGTGCTCGGGCTCGAGGGCGAAGCCGGGTTCGAGGTGCGGGTCGATTCCCTCGCCGACGAGGCCCCCGGGATCTATATCCAGGGATTGGCGCGCCAGCACGTGATGCTGGCCGAGGAGACCGTGGATTTCGAAGTGCTGTCGGAGGATGATTTCGGGATCCGCCGGATTGGCTTGGAATGGTCGGGGGAATTCACCCGCGCCACCGATCAGACTCCGGCCAAGGGCGAGTTGAAGCTGCTCGACGGCGGTCCGTCGCTGAGCCGGCTATCGGGCCCGGCGGCTTTTTCTCCGGCGACCTTCAACATCCCGCCGCAGAAACTGACCCTGCGCGCCTGGTCCGAGGACTACCTGCCCGGCCGGCCGCGTTCCTACTCCGAGCCGGTCACCCTGTTCATCCTGACCCACGACGAGCACGCGCAAATGCTGAAAACCCAGTTCGACCGGGCGATCAGCGAGTTGGAAGACCTCGCGCGCCGCGAGCGCGGCCTTTACGAGGAGAACCAGCGGCTCGAGAACCTCGATCCCGAGGCGCTGCAGGCCGAGGAGAACCGCAAGCGGCTGGAAGCCCAGGAGGACGGCGAGCGCCAGCAGACCGAGCGGATGGAAGACCTGGCCGGGAAGATGCAGGAACTTTTCAAGGACAGCACCCGCAACGGCAGCATCGACAAGGAGACCCTCAAGAAGATGGCGGATGCCATGAAGTCGATGAAGGAACTCTCGCAAGAGGACATGCCCGAAGTGCAGGGCAAGCTCGGCGAGGCGCAGGACCAGAAGAGCACCGCGGAAAAGGCCCAGGAGGACGTCGCGAAGGCCGTCGAGAAGCAGAAGGACGTGCTGGAGAAAATGCAGGACGCGATCGAAAAGGCGAACGACGCCAACGAGCGCTTCGAGGCGAGCACCTTCGTCAACCGCCTCAAGAAGGCGGCCACCGAGGAAGAAGGAGTCGGCACCGCGGTCTGGGAAAACTACGAGCGCACCGCCGCGGCCTTCACCGCGGAACTCGATCCCGCCGATGCCGGCAAGCTCCAGGACATCATCCGCCAGCAGCTCAACACCACCTCCGATGTCCGCTGGATCCAGGAGGACCTCGGCCACTTTTACGCCCGCACCAACAAGGAGGCCTACCGCAAGATCCTCGACGCGATGATCGAATCGCGGATCGACCTCGACCTCGAGGACCTGCGCCGCCTGCTGGAAATCAACCAGGGCTTCCTCGCCCGCGAGAAGGCCGAACTCTGGGCCGCCAAGCTCAAGGAGTGGGCGAAGATGCTCGAAGGCGAGCAGCAGGAAGGCGGCGGCGGGGCCGGCGAAGGGGAATCGCCGCCCCAGCAGGACGAGGATTTCGAGTTCATGCTCCGCGTGATGAAGATGATCCAGCAGGAGCAGGACATCCGCGCCCGCACCCGCTCCCTGGAAACCTTGCGCCGCTCCTTCGAACCCGCCGACCCCGCCACGCCAAAGCCATGAAAGCCGCTCTCATCCTGCTCAGTCTTCCGGTCCTCGCCCTCGCCGAGGAGGAAAAGGATCTCGCCGTGAAAATCGCCGAGCATCAGGAAGGTTCGCGCAAGTTGTCCGGGCAACAGGACGAGCTGGCGGCGGACGTCCAGCAACTGATCATCGAACAGACCCAGGAGAAGGTCATCGAGTTACTCGAAGGAGTGGAGGAAGCGATGGACGAGGCCTCCGAATTGCTGCTGGAAACCAACACCGGCGGAGTGACCATCGCGGCGGAAACCGACGTCATCGAAAAGATCTTCGAGGCCGCCAAGGAGAAGCAGAAGCAGTCCGGCGAAGGCCAGCCGAGCGAAGCGGGCGGTGCCATGCTCGACATGATGCAGGAGATGATGGGCCAGGGCAAACCGGGTGACAAACCCGGCAAACAGCCGGGCCAGGGCAAGGGCGAGGGCCAGGAGGGCGGTGAAGGCCAAACCGGCGATTCCGACAGCGCGAATTCCGCCAACGCGGGCCAAACCGGTGGTAAGCTGGAAGAACGCCGCGTGCCCAAGGCCTCCGGCCGGGCCGGCCAGAACCTGCCGCCCGAATTCCAGCAAGCGCTCGACGCCTACAACCGCGCCGCCGAAAAACTCGCCAAATGAAACCCTTTTTCCATTCCCTGCTGCTTGTCGCCTGCGCCCTCCCGGCGCTGGCCCAGGACCTGCCGCGCCGCCCGGACGATCCGGTTCCGGCGCAGGTCGACACCATGTACGAGCGCGGCCTCGCCTACCTCGCCAAGACCCAGAACGACCGCGGCGCCTGGGATGACAGCATGGGCAGCGAGCCGGGAGTGGTCGGGCTCGCCGTGGTTGCCTTCCTCGCCCACGGCGAGGACCCGAACCATGGTCCCTACGCGAAGCATATCGCGAAAGGGATCGACTACCTGATCTCCCAGCAAAACTCGAGCAACGGCTACATCGGCAACAGCATGTACAACCACGGCTTCGCCACCCTCGCCTTGGCCGAGGCCTACGGTGCCGTCGACAATCCGAAAATCGCCCCCGCCCTGAAGAAAGCGGTCGAGCTGATCCTCAGCGCCCAGAAGCGCAACCGCTCCGAAGCCTGGCGTTACACGCCGGACAGCACCGATGCCGACACCACCGTCTCCGGTGCCCAGCTCGTCGCGCTCTACGCCGCGCGCAATGCCGGCCTGCCGGTGCCGGACGAAGCGTTGAAGAAGGGCCTCGCCTACATGGCCCGCTGCCGCGGCCGCGACGGCGGCTACGGCTACACCTCGGCCAGCGGAGCGAAGCCGACCTTGACCGCGATCGGCGTGCTTAGCCTGGCCCTCGCCAAGGAGAAGGAAGGCAAAGGCTTCCAGTCGTCGCTCGACTACCTGCGCAAGCAGATGACGTTCCGCGACCGCCACTACCCCTATTACTTTGAATACTACATGTCCCAGGCGCTTTTCCATGCCGACCCGGAGGCTTGGAATGAATGGAACCTGCTGAACATCCGCTACCTTTCCACCATCCAGGCCCGCGACGGCTCGTGGCCGGGCAACAAGGGCCAGTCTTTCAACACCGCGGGAGCCTTGCTCTCGCTGGCCCTGAACTACCGATTCCTGCCGATCTACGAAAAATGACCCGCTCCCTTGTCATCGCCACCTTGCTGGCCGCGCCGCTGCTTGCGGCCGACCCGCCCGCCGCGCCGGCGGAGGATTTGCTCCGCTTCACCAACGGCAACCAGATCGACGGCCGCTTCGCCGGGATGGACCCCGCGGGGACCATCACCTGGACCCGCCCCGATGTCGCGACGCCGATGCCTTTCCAGCGGGACAAGATCCGCCAAATCGTGCTGCGGCACGCCAAGCCGCTGTCGCCGCTGACCGATCCCTGCCATGTGACGCTGGTCAACGGCGATCGCATCCCGGGTAAGGTGATCGCCGCCGACGAGCGGAGTTTCACCTTGGAAACCAGTGCCGCCGGGACTTTGGAGCTGCCGCGCGACGCGGTCTCGGTGATCGCGCCCCATCCCTTCGGCGGGCGTCTGATCTACGCCGGTCCCTTTGACGCCAAGGGTTGGAACATCGTCCGTTCCGATGCTCCGGTGTTCGATGATCTTTTCGCCGGTAATCTCGCGGCGGGCCGGGCCGTGCCCAAAAGAGAAGCCAAGGACGGCAAGGAGGAGGAAAGACCCACCTGGACCCACACCGGCGCGTCCTGGTATTCCCGCGGCGGCCAGGATGCCATCACGCTGGACGCCGGCATGCCCGACCGCTCGCTGCTGCGCTTCAAGCTCGGCTGGCGGAGCCGGCCGAACATCGCCATCGCCTTCCACGCCGATCTCCAGATTCCGGAAGTCAAGGAGAAAGAAAAAGACGGGGAGGACGCCCAACCCGCGCCCCCGAATTTCGGCGGCATGCAGAATCTGGCCCGCCTGTTCGGCAGCGGCTACGTCCTGAATTTCCAATCCGGCTACGTTCACCTGCAGCGGACCGGTTTCGACGAAGAGGGCAATCCCCAGGTCGAGCGCGTGCGGGTCGGCAGCACCACGGTGCGCCTCAATGACACCGGCGAAGCGATCTTCGAGATCCGCTGCGATCGCCGCGAAGGAACCATCGCCGTCCACGTCGATGGCGAGTTCGCCATCCAGTGGAGCACCGCCGAGGACGGCGCGGACGCCGGCACCCGCCGCGACTCCTACCAAGCCCCGGGGGGCGGACTCGGCTTCCAAGTCCAGGGGAGCGCCTCGGAAGTCCGCATTTCCGAGGTGGTGGTCGCCGAATGGAACGGCATGACCGATTCCGCCCGCAGCATGGAGAGCGAGACCCGCGACATCGTCCTGCTGACCAACGGCACCGACCGCTTCTCCGGCAAGGTCCTCGGGATCCGCGAGGGCCACCTGGAGATCGAGGCCAGTTACGCGCCGCTCAAGATCCCGCTCGCCGAGGTGGCCGAAGTTCACTTCGCCCGCGAAGGTCGGCGCAAGGACAGCGAGGCCGCGGCCTCGGAAATCACCGTCCACCTCCAGCCGGTCGGCCGCATCAGCGGCGTGCCGCTGTCCGCGGCCGACGGCCGGATCCAGCTCGATACCCGGCTCGCCGGCAAGATCGACCTCGATCTGGCTCCCGCCGTGGTTCTCGAATTCCAGTCCGCCGGCGGCTTCCTCGACGCCTGGGACGACGCGCCCTGACCCCTTTGTCTTCCGTGATCCGCTCCGCCTTCCTCATTGCCCTGCTCCTCCCCGCCGCGGCGGACGAGGTGATCCTCGCCGACGGCTCCCGGCTGTCCGGCACCGTCACCGCCTTGGCCGACGGCGGCCAGTTGCTGTTGACCAGCGACCTGTCGTTCGAGCCGTTCCAGTTGAAAGCCGAAAGCCTCCGCCGCGTGGATTTCGCGACGGTGGGCAAATCCGCGGATGAGCACGACGCGCTGGTGGTGCTCGCCAACGGCGATCAGCTGCCGGCCGATCTCGCGGGCATCGACGCGGAGTCGGTCACGCTGCGGACCTCCTTCGCCGGCGAACTCCGGGTTCCGCGGGAGGCGGTCAATTCCATCCAGTTCGGCGTGCGGCCGCGCAAGCTGATCTATCGCGGCCCGGACGACGAGGCCGGCTGGAACATCAAGAGCGGTTGGCGCTTCGACTCGCGGCGCTTCACCGCCGACAACAGCGGGACCGTGTCCCGCGAGTTCGACATCCCCGGCTCGTTCGCGCTGCGCTTCCGGGTTTCGTGGCGGAATTCCCCCAACATCCAGGTCTATTTTGCCGACGATACGCTGGAAACCACCGGCAAGGCCGACCGCTATTACCTCCAGTTCGGCGGCTCCGGACTGGAGCTCAAGCGGCAGCAGAGCAACGAAGGCAATGCCTACCTTTCGATGGCCTCGATCCCCGGCGATCCGGCCGACTATCCCGACAACGACCTCGAGGTGGAGCTGCGGGTCGATCGCAAGCTCGGGCTGGTCCATCTTTACCTCGACGGCGTCTTCGAGGGGAAATTCGCGGACCCGGTCAAAATCGCCCCGAGCGGCCAGGGCATCATGTTCCGCAGCAACCTCGGCGGTGACGACAGCCAATCCATCGACAACATCGAAATCCGTGAATGGGACGCCGCCGCGGACCGCCATCAAAGCGAGGAACGTGGCGACGAGAAGCAGGACGTGCTGATCACCCGCGGTTCGGACCGCAGCAACGGCAGCATCCTCGGCCTGACCGACGGCAAGGACGGCGGCACGATCCGCTACAAGGGCCCCCATCATCCCGAGCCGGTCGATTTTCCGGTCTCCGAAGTCTCGACCCTGTTCTTCGCGCGCCAGGCCGCCGCCGCGCCTGGCGAGGCGGTGCCGCTGGTGCTGGGATTGCGGGGGCGTGGTGAGCTGGGCGTCAGCTCCTGCACTTTCGGCGACGAATTCATCACCGCCCGGCACCCGCTGCTCGGCGAGATCAACATCCGCCGCAGCTCGGTCGCCAGCCTGGAGCGGGCCGGAGAGACCGCCGGCGAAGCGGACGAAGAAACCGAGGAGGAAGAAGAATGAAAACCACTTTCACAGGAGCCCTCCTGATGCTCGCCGGCAGCCTGATGCTGGGCGGCCAGGAGACCGAGATCCATTGCACCGACGGCAGCCGGATTCGCGGTTCGTTGCTCGGGATCGGCAGTGACCGGGTCGAATTCGGGGCCGATTTCCTCGCGGTGCCGGTGCCCCTCCGCCTCGACAAGATCCTCGATCTCAGCCTGCCCACCCATAGCGGCGAGTTGCAGGGCGACCATGTCGCCACCGTGACCCTCAGCAACGGCGACATCCTCCGGGGCGAACTGTCCGGCGTGAACGAAACCGAGATCCGCCTCAAAACCTGGTATGCGGGGGAACTGGCCTTCCGCCGGGTGATGGTCGACACGCTCGAAATCAAGGACCGGCCGGAACTCATCTACGCCGGGCCGAACGGTCTCGACGGCTGGGTCCAGGAGCCGGAAGGGGCTTGGATTCATGAGAACGGGGCCCTGCGGTCGAAAAGCCCGGGCAGCATTGCCCGCGAGTTGAAACTTCCCCAGAAAACCCGCTTCGCCTTCGATCTCGCCTGGCGCTCCACTCCCAAGCTCCGCTTCGTGTTTTTCAGCGACACCGTCGCTGTCGAACAGCCGCGCAATTCTTACGAACTGATTTTCCAAGGGCGCTACGTCCAGCTCCAGAAGCGCTGGTCCAAGAACGACCGCGGCGGCAGCATGACCTTGGGCTCGCACACCGTGCGGGAATTCCAGAACAAGGAGAAATGCCGGATCGAAGTGCTGGTCGACCGCAAGGCCGGATTGATCCGCCTGCTGGTCAACGACCGCGTCGTCAAGGACTGGACCGACCAGGACCCGGAGGCCGGCAAACTCGGCGGCGGAATCCATTTCGCGACCCAGGATTCCTCGCCGGTCCGCGTGTCGAGGATCGAGGTGACTTCCTGGGACGGGATCCTCGATGAAAGCGCGCCCGCCGACGACGAGGGCTTCATGGACGAGGACGACACCCCCGCCCCCGCGGTCGAAACCGAGCCCGACCCGTCCCGCATCCGCCTCCGCAACAACGACCAGATCGCGGGGGAAGTGGTCGCCATCGACGAAGGGAAAGTGAAGCTCAAGACCAGCTTCGGCGAGGTCAACCTGCCGGTCTCGCGGCTCCGCACCTTCGCGCTCCGCACCAAGGAAGCCCGCGATCCAGCCAACTGGGAGATGGGGCTTTACGAGGAACCGAAGCGCTACAACGGGGATGTCCGGGCCTGGTTCCCGGACGGCGGCAGCGTCACCTTCCGCCTCACCGGCGTCGAGAATGGCAAGCTGACGGGAACCGCCCAGACCTTTGGCGAGGCGGTCTTCGACCAAAAGGCGTTTTCACGCATCGAGTTCAACATCCACGACCCCGACCTCGGGGAAATCCGCAACAAGTCGGCGGGTTGGGATCCCTGACCCCGGGCGGCGGGCTATTCGCGGGCCGGTCCCAGCAGTGGCGGGCTGAACAACTTGTCCTGTTTTCCGAGCGCCCGCTTGAGCCGGCGCTGGTATTCGTCGCGGGGAATCTCCTCGCCGCCGAAGGTCTTCAGATGTCCGGTCAGCCACTGGGTGTCGAGCAATTCGAATCCCCGCGCCCGCAGTTCTTCGACCAGCGCCACCAGCGCGATCTTCGACGCGTCGGTCTTGCGCGAAAACATGCTCTCACCAAAGAAGGCCCCGCCCAGCGCCACCCCGTAAAGCCCGCCTTGCAGGCCGTCCGCATCGTGGCACTCCACCGAATGCGCGTAGCCCAGCCGGTGCAACAAGCAGTAGCTCTCCAGGATGGTCGCGTCGATCCACGTCCGCTCCCGCTCCGCGCAGCCTTTCATGGTGTCCCGGAAACAGGTGTCCCAGCGGATCTCGAAGGGCTTTCGTTTGATCGCCCGCTTGAGGCCGTGCGGGATGTGGAAGCGCTCGTCGAGCGGAATCACCCCGCGCAGGATCGGCGAGAACCAGGTCAGCTCGCCCTCGTCCGCCATCGGGAAAACCCCTTGGGCGTAGGCGCCGAGCAGCACCTGCGGGGGGATGACTTGGGCTGGCGGGAGTCCGGACACGCTTCGCCTTGGACCTTGGCTTGATTCCATCGCCCGCTCAACCTGATTTGTTCGCCCAAAAAATACTCTCCGATTTGTGAATCACCGTGAAAGCCCCCCATGCGGCCCGCGTAAGGCCTCCCGAGGACAACTCCCGTGAATACAAAATTCGCCCCCTTGAGGGCACTGCTTGACCTGGCCGGCCGTATCGCCGGCCTCCTTTTTGGACATATCACATGGTCGGCCCCGCCGTGGCTGCGCGGGATCGGCCGATGTTTGGCGGAACTTGGCGGACATATGTCAACCCACCGCCGCGGTTGGTCGGGAGGGATCGCCGCCCTGACGCTGCTGGTCGGCGGATGGTGGCTGGCCTGGCAATGGCGGGAATCGCACCGGCCGCGGATCACCGTTTACGAGGAAGTCCAGAAGGTCCAGGTCACCTGGGAGGCACCGGCCCGGGCCGCGCTCGGGATCGAGGACAAGGATCTGGTGCCCACTCCTTTCACGGTCCGCTTTTCCCTTCCCGCGGCGCCGCTGGAGAAGACCGGCAAGGCACCCGGTGCCGGCGTGGCGATGAAGCCCGAGATCCCGGGCACCTGGCGGTGGACCGACAACCGGACGCTCGTGTTCACGCCCGTCGCCTTGCACTGGGCGCCGGGCAGCACCCACACGGTGACGCTGGCCGCGTCCGAACTGGCGCCGAAGCTGGACTTCGATCATCGCACCCTCGAATTCGTCACGCCGCCCCTGTTCGCCGAGCTTCGCGACTTCAATTTCTACACCAGCCCGAAGGACCCGTCGATCCATCAGGTGGTCGGCGAGCTGCGAACCAGTCATCCGGCGGAGTTGGGTGAAGTCATCCGCCAGGTGGATCTGGAGGTTCTCGGAGGAGCTCCCCTGTTCACGCCTGGAACTCCCCGCTTCACGGTCGATCCCGGCAACGGCCCGCGGCAATTTTTCATCCGCAGCCGCCAGCTGGACATCCCGGCGAAGGAGGACTTCGTGAAGCTCCGCGTGCGGGAAGGTCTAAGCAGCAGTCTCGGCGGCTTGCCGCTGGCGGCGGGCGTCGAGGTGAAGACACGGGTGCCCGACAAGTTCAGCGGCTTCAAGCTGACCGGCGTGAACACCCGGATCATCCGCAACGAGGAGGGCGAACCACAGCAGATCCTCTTCATCGAGTCGGACCACGACCTCGACAGCGCCGAGATTGCCCGCCTCGTCTCGGTGCGGTGGCGCGCCGGCTCGTTCACCCTGGATGAGCGGGAAAAGCTCGCGCGGCAGATCGAGGAGTCCGAGTCCGTAGCGCTGGTCCCGCTGGATGGCGAAGCTCCGCTCACCCGCCAGCATGCCCTCCGTTTCACCGAGCCCCGGCACGGCGGGCTGCTGGTGCGCGTCCTGCCCGGCGTCAAGGCGCCCGGCGGCTTCGAACTCGGCCAGCCCTTCGAAGCGGTGGCCGCGGTGCCGCGCTTCCCGAAGGAGGCGACCCTGCTCGGCAAGGGCAACGTCCTCACCCTCGGCGGCGCGCGGCGCTTGCTCGCCCGCTCGCGCGGCATCGACCACCTGCAAGTCACCTTCGGCCGGGTGCCGGTGTCGCAGATCCAGCATCTGGTCACCCAGAATCGCGACGGCAGTTTCGGCGCGCCGAGCTTCTACTCTTACGGCTTCAACGAGAGCTATCTGGTGCAGCGCTGGCACAAGGTCATCCAAGTGCCGCGCCAGAACGACTGGGAGGCGCTGCAAAGCGAGATCGATCTCGCGGAAGCCCCGCCGATGACCAGCCCCGGCCCGCTCGCCGGCGGCCGCGGGATCTTCTTTGTCGACATCCGGCCGGTGCGGCCGCTCAAGCAGCTCCCGCCGGACCCCTCGATCTACCGCCGCGTCGAAGCCCCCCGCGACTTCGAGCGCGACGATTGGCGCGGGGAGGACCCCGGCGGGAAAGGCTTCGCCGAGGGCTGGACCGAGGCCGAGGGCCAGTCGGACGCCCGCTTCGTCATGGTCACCGACCTCGGGCTGGTGGTGAAAAGCGCGGCGGATGGCAGTCGCGACGTGTTCGTGATGTCCCTCGGTGCCGGTCTCCCGGTCGAAGGCGTGCAGCTCCAGGCGCTGGCGCGCAATGGCACGGTGCTGGCCGGGGCGGTGACCGATGCCGCCGGCCACGCAAGACTGCCGGACCTCGCCGGTTTCACCCACGAACGCCAGCCGGTCGCGGTGCTCGCCACGCTGGCCGACGACATCACGTTCCTCCCGCTCAAGGAGGGTCAGTTGCCGGCGATGGACTACTCGCGCTTCGAGATCGATGGCGTACTGGCATCCCGCCAGAAGGCGGTGGAAGGCTTCCTTTTCACCGAGCGCGGCGTCTACCGGCCCGGCGACCCGGTCCAGGTCGGCGCGCTGGTCCGCCGCCGCGATTGGCAGCCGGTGATCGAAGGCCTGCCGGTGCGGCTGACGCTCACCGACCCCCACGGCCGCGGCATCGCGACTGAAAAACTACGGTTGCCGTACGACGGGTTCTTCGAGGCGAAACTGCCGCTGCCGGAAGCCGCCGCGCTCGGCAATTACGAGATCTCCGCCCACGTGCTCGACGGCGAGGATCGCCCGATGTTCCGCCTTGGCCGGACCGTCGTCCGGGTCGAGGAATTCCAGCCGGACCGGATGAAGGTGGAAGCCCGCGTCGATCCCGCGCCGCCTGCCGGCTGGATGCCGCCGGCCGCCGCGGTGGCGAAGGTGGAGGTCCGTTCCTTGTTCGGCGATGCCGCGCCGGAGCGCCGTGTCACGATGAAGCTGGAGCTCTCGCCGACCGATTTCACCTTCCCGGCCTGGCCCGGTTTCACCTTCCACGACCGGGCGGTCGACCGCTCCGCCTCGCGCGCCGGGCGGACCATGGACCTGGGCGAGATGAAGACCGACGCCGCGGGCAAGGCCGACTTCAAGCTTCCGCTCGATTCATTGCAGGACGCCTCCTACCGCCTCGCCGTGATGACCGAGGCGTTCGAGCGCGAAGGCGGCCGCAGCGTCCGCCACGCGTTCTCACTGCTGGTTTCCCCGTGGGACCAGGTGCTCGGGTGGAAGGCCGACGGGGCCCTCGATTACCTCGGCAAGGACGCCGCGAGCACGGTGCGGCTGGTCTCGATTGACAAGACTCTGGCCGCCGTGCCGATGGCCGATCTGCGTCGCCGGCTGGTGGAGATCCGCCAGGTGGCGGCCTTGACCCGCCTGAAGAACGGCAACTACGCCTACGTTTCCACCCAACGGGAACGGGTCGTGAACGAAGAAGCGCTGGTTCTTGATGAGGGTGGCAGCGACCTCGCGCTGTCGACCGCGTTGGCGGGGACCTTCCGCCTGGAGATCATCGACGCGGCGGGCACGACGCTTTGCAGCATCCCCTACCGGGTGGCGGGCAAGGGCGATCCCAACCGCTCGCTCGATCGCGAGACCGAACTCGAGATGGTGCTCGGCAAGGGCGAGGTGCTCGCCGGCGAGGAAGTGGAGGTCCATCTCACCGCGCCCTATGCCGGTGCCGGGGTGGTCACCCTCGAACGCGACCGCGTGCTGAGCCACCACTGGTTCCGCACCGGGACGCAACAGGCTACCGTGCGGGTGCGGGTGCCGGAGGGCACCGAAGGCACGGTCTATGTGAACGCGGCCTTCGTGCGCTCGCCTTCGTCGCCGGAGGTCTTCCACAGTCCGCTGAGCTACGCCGCCGCGCCGTTGCGGATCACACCGGTCCAGCGGCAGCTTGAGGTGAAACTCGACACGCCGGAAGTGGTCCGTCCCGGCAGCGAGGCGCGCTTCGGGTTCACCGCCAGCCAGACCTCGCGGCTGGTGCTCTACGCGGTCGATGAAGGCATCCACCAGATCACCCGCTACGAGCTGCCGCGACCGCTCGATTTTTTCACCCGCAAGCAGGCGTTGGAAGTCCGCACCCTGCAGTGGCTCGACCTGCTGCTGCCGGAATACCAGTTCCTCAAGGCCGCGCCGGCTTTCGGCGGCGACGGCGATGGCGACGGGCCCTTGTCGCTGCACCTCAATCCCTTCAAGCGTCGCCAGGAAGCGCCGGTCGTCTTCTGGTCGGGCATCGTCGAAGCCGGCCCCGAGCGGCGCGAGGTGGCGTGGCAGGTGCCGGATTATTTCAATGGCAACCTCCGGGTGATGGCGGTGGCCGCGCATGCCGGCGGCATCGGCGTGGCGGAAAGCGCCACCCTGGTAAAGGCCCCGGTCATCCTGGTCCCGAACACCCCGCTCTTCGTTTCGCCGGGGGATGAATTCGAAGCCTCGGTCGCGGTGACCAACAACCTCGACCCGCGAGTCGCGGCGTCGATCCAGGTGGTGGCTTCATCGACGTCCCATCTGGAAGCGGTTGGGACCACGGGAAACCAGGTGCAACTGCAACCGGGCGAGGAAGGCATCGTGCGCTTCCGCTTCAAGGCAAAGGAGGAACTCGGCGGCGCGGAGCTGAAGTTCGTGGCGACGGCGGGGAATGAAACCATCTCCCGCGGCACCACGCTCAGCGTCCGGCCTGCCACCCATCATCTGACGAAGGTGGTGTCCGGCTGGTTCCGCACGGGAAATTACGAGGTGAAGACGAGCCGCTCGCTCTATCCGCAGTTCCGCCGCGCCGAGGCCACCGGCAGCGTCTTGCCGCTCGGCCTGGCGCGCGGGTTGGAAGCCTACGTCAGCGGTTTCCCGCACGGCTGCAGCGAACAGATCACCAGCCGCGCGATGGTGAAACTGCTGGTCTCCACCGAGGCGGACTTCGGGCTGTCGCCGGCGCTTGCCGCGGAGCATGTCCGCGGGGCGATCGCACAACTGGCGAACCGCCAGCAGGCGGACGGCGGCTTCGGCTACTGGTATGCCGGCGCGCCGCGGATGTTCGAGTTCCAGTCGCTCTACGTCCTGCATTTCCTGACCGAGGCGAAGCTGCTCGGCCACCCGGTGCCGGAAAGCATGATGGCCGCGGCGCTGCGCCATGCCGCGGAAACCGCGCGGGCGAATATCCGGGACCTCGATCAGGCGGAGCTGCAAGCCTACGCGATCTATCTGCTGGCGCGCAACGGTTCCGCGGCGGCCCCGCAATTGCTCAACCTGCGCGACACGCTGGCCAAGCGCCACCCCGGCCAATGGGAGGGCAGCGCGACCGCGGCGTGGCTGGCCGGCAGCTATCGCTTGCTGAAACAGGACAAGGAGGCGGAAAGCCTGATGAAGGCCTGTCTCGCGGCACCCCGCCCGGCCGGCACGTCCTATCACCGGACCGCCGAGGCCGAAGCGCTCAAGATCTTCTATGTCCGCTGCCGCCACTTTCCGGCGGACGCGAAACGTTTCGGCCACGACGATCTGGAACCGGTGATGGCTCCGCTGCGCGACGAAAGCTTCACGACATTGACCGCCTCGTTCATGACCCTCGCCTTGAAAGCCTATGGCGACGTCGCCGCGACCAGCGGACTGCAATTGTCCCTGTTCGCGCTGCCGGAATCAGGCAAGGAGATCCTGTTAGATGGCCCCAAGCCGGGTCTGGTCCGCGGCGAATTCCCGATGGGAACGAAGGAACTGCGCTTCCGCCGCGACCCGCAGGGTTCCGGTGACATCGGGACCTTCTTCCAAGCGGTCGAGCAGGGCTACGACCGTGTCGCCTCACCCGACGCCTTCACCAGCGGACTCGGCGTGTTCCGCGAGATCAAGCCGCTGAAGCCCGGTCAACCGCTCCGCGCCGGCGACGCGGTCGAGGTGAAGCTGACGGTCCGCAACCTGGCGGACCGGCGCCTTGACCACCTCGCCGTGATCGATCTCCTGCCCGCCGGCTTCGAGGTGGTCGCCGGCGACCTGCGATCCGGCCCGGGAACCGTGCCGGGGACCAGCTACGCCGAACTGCGCGAGGACCGGACCTTGTTCTACCTGACTCTGGCCCCGAACGGCGAGTGGTCGGTGACATACCGGATGAAGGCGGTCTCTCCGGGCAGCTTCGTCGTGCCTCCCGCGATGGCCGAGGACATGTACGACCGCGGCCGCCACGGGGTGTCGAAGGCGGAGCGGATCGAAGTGGCGGTAGCACCGTAATCCCACCCAACGGGAAACCACGGACCACACCGAATACACGGAAAATGGAAAGCGGAGCGATGATAGGATTTCAAAATTCAACACTGGATCGCCCGGACCGCAGCTTCCGTGTATTCCGCGTATTCCGTGGTTTTGATTCTTGAATCCCGACCGATGAGCATCCGGCAAAAGCTGAAGCGATGGCGACGGAGGACGGCATGGTTCTTCGTGGTCCTGCTCGCACTCGCGGCCGTCGGATGGAGTCTGCTGCCGCGGGCGGAGTTGTATCCTGACGACCTCGGATGGTCGCGGGTCGTGCGGGATCGGCACGGTACGGTGATCCACCTGTCACAAGCAAGCGACGGCCGCTACCGACTGCGCTCCCGACTCGAGGAAATCAGCCCGTCGCTGGTCCGCGCGACCTTACTGAAGGAGGACCGCTATTTCCGCCGGCATCCGGGCGTCAACCCGGTCGCCGCCGGCCGCGCGGCGTGGGGCACCGCGACCGGCGATCCGGTCGGCGGGGCGTCCACGCTGACGATGCAGGTCGCGCGGCTGCGCTGGAAATTGGAAACGCGCGATGTCGGCGGGAAGCTGGTGCAGATGTTCCGCGCCTTGCAGTTGGAGCGGCATTATTCGAAAGACGAGATCCTCGAAGCCTACTTCAATCTCGCGCCGTACGGCGGCAATGTCGAAGGCGCGGCCACGGCGGCCTTGCTGTGGTGCGGGCGGTCGCCGGACCAACTGACCGAGCGCGAGGCCTTCGCCCTGAGCGTGATCCCCCAGAGCCCGGCGACCCGCCATCCGGGCAACGCGGACGACCGTCCGCGGATCGCCGCCGCCCAGGCGCGCTTGATCGCGTCGCTGGATCAGGACGATCCCTTGCGCCGCGACCCGCTGGCCGCCGCCTTCACGCTCGTGCCGCCGTCGCCGCCGCCGCACCAGGCGCCCCATTTCTGCCGGCGGGTGATGCGCGGCCATCCGGCGGCGGCCCTCGACACGACGCTCGACCTCCGCTTGCAAAAGATCGTCGAAGAGGTCATCCGGGCCCGCCTCGACCGCAGCGCCGAGGTCGGGATCGTCAATGCCTGCGCCGTGCTGCTCCACGCGCCGAGCCGCGAGGTGCTGGCCTATGTCGGATCCGGCGATTACCACGACCGCTCGATCTGCGGCATGGTCGACGGCCTGCGCGCGCGTCGTTCGCCCGGCTCGGCGCTCAAGCCCTTCGCCTACGGACTGGCCCTCGAACAAGGTCTGATCCACCCGCGCAGCCTGCTGGTCGATGGCCCGCTGACCTTCGCCGACTACAACCCGGAGAACTTCGAGCGCGAGTTCCTCGGTCCGGTCAGCGCCCGCGAGGCCCTGCTGCGCAGCCGCAACATCCCGGCCGTCGATCTCGCGCGCCGGCTCGCCGGCGACGGACTGCACGGGTTCCTGCGGCGCGGCGGCGTGAGCTTGCCGGAGCCGGCGTCGCATTATGGGCTCAGCCTCGTCCTCGGCGGCGCCGGCGTCAGCCCGCTGGAGCTGGCCGGCCTTTACGCCGGACTCGCCGACGACGGCCGCCGCCGCCCGCTGGTGTTCCAGCCGGGCGAGCCGGAGCCGGCGGGGCCTGTTCTGTTAGATAAGGCGTCGAGGTTTCTCACGCTCGACCTGATGACCGGCGGGAAGGACCTCGGCAAGGACTACGAGTTCAGCGCCGCCGCGCCGTCGGTCGCGTGGAAAACCGGCACCTCGCACGGGTTCCGGGATGCCTGGGCGGTCGGCATTCAGGGCGACCATCTGCTGGTCGTGTGGATGGGGAATTTCTCCGGCCGCGGCAACCCCGCGCTGGTCGCCCGCCGCAGCGCCGCCCCGCTGCTGTTCGAGTTGCTCACGCGGCTCGGCTTGCCGGATCGCCATCGCGAAGTCCCTCCCGGCGTCCGGCTCACGGAAGTCTGCCCGCAATCCGGTTGCCTGCCCGGCGCCCATTGCCCGCATCGCGCGACCTCGTGGTTCATCCCCGGCGTCTCGCCGATCCGCCCCTGCGAGTTGCATCGCGCGATCTGGATCGACGGAGCGAGCGGCCTGCGGCTCGCGCGCGACGACGGCCGCGCCGGACTGCGCCGCGAAGTCCATGAATTCTGGCCGCCCGACCTGCTGGAGTTGTTCCGCAAGGCCGGGGTCCCCCGCCGTGCGATCCCCGCCCCCGAAAACGGCATCGCGTCGACGGAAGGACTGGATGCCGGCGACGCGCCGGGGATTCTGTCCCCGCTGGCCGGCCGGATTTACCATAGCGGGGCGACCGAGGAGGTCCCCTTGCAGGCAAAGGCCGCCGCCGGCGTGGACCGGCTCTATTGGTTCTGCGACGACAGCTTTCTCGGCAGCTCGTCCGCCGTGGAGAGCCTGGGCTGGCAACCCGCCGCCGGCACCCGCACCCTCCGGGTGGTCGACGACCACGGGCGCGGGTCCGCGATCTCGATCACGATTCTCCCGCGGTGAGGGTTCCCTCAGGCGAGGATGCCGGATGCGGCAAGAACGGGCGGGCCGCCCGCTCCCCTCTGGTTGAGGATTTCCCGTTGGATCGCGCGGGATGCCGGTTGAAATCCGGAGCGAGCTGGGTCAACCTTTCCACCCGATGCCTGACCGCCTCCTCATCGACCTCCACACCTTGCCGGAAGAGGGCAAAAACTTCAGCGGCGAACTGCCGGCCGGGGTGTTCGACCTGCCGCCCCACGACCCCCGCCCGGTCGGCCCGCTGAGCTACGACCTCTACGTCCAGCGCTTCGGCTCGGAATTGTTGCTGTCCGGCAGCCTGTCCGCGCCCTTCGAATTCACCTGCGTGCGGACCATCCACCCCTTTGTCCGAACCATCCGGATCGAGCCCGCCAGCTTTGCCGTTGAGATTGAAAAGGAGGGAGTTGTGGATGCCACCGAAGCCGCCCGCGAGGAGATCCTGATCGAGTTCCCGGAGTATCCGCGCTGCGAGGAAGCGGACGAACCGATGCACTGCGAGATCGATCCCCGGTATTTGGCAGTGGACAAACCTGCGGCCGACACGGTAGACACCCGCCCCCGCGCGACAGGAGACGACCGTTGGTCTGCCCTCGACGCGCTGGATAACCTCGATTCCGAACGCTAACTTCCCAACGTCATGGCCGTACCAAAGCGCCGTCAGTCCAAGAGCCGGCAAAAGATGCGTCGCGGCGCCAACCGCTGGCGCGCCCCGATCTTCAAATCCTGCTCCGAATGCGGCAGCCGTGTGCCATCGCACATCGCCTGCCCGTCCTGCGGCTACTCCGCCGGCCGCAAGGTGCTCGAAGTCGATGCGCTCTGAAGCGCGTCGTCCCCTGGTCCTTCAAGTCGCCGTGCCGGATTCCCCGGCGCGGTGATTTCTTGTATCCGGATTTCCCGACCCTCCCGCGATGAAAGTAGCGCTCGATGCCATGGGCGGGGACCACGCCCCCGCCGTCAACATCGGCGGTGCGATGGAAGCCCTGCGGCTCTACCCGTCGATCGAGAAGATTTTCCTGGTCGGCGACGAGGAAGCCATCCGCGCCGAGTGTCTCAAGCAAGGCCTCGCCACTGAGCAGGCGCGCGTCGCGATCGTCCACGCCCCGGAAGTCGTCGGCATGGCCGAGTCCGGCGCGAAAGCCGTCCGCCGCAAGAAGCAATCGTCGATCAACGTCGCGATGGACCTGGTGAAATCGGGGGAGGCCGATGCCTTCATTTCCGCCGGCAACACCGGGGCCGCGGTCGCTTCCGCGACGATCAAGCTGCGGCTGATCGAGGGCGTCGACCGCGCCGGGATCGCTTCCGGCCTGCCGAACGAGCACGGCGTTTGCCACCTCCTCGACGCCGGTGCCAATCCCGAAGCCAAGCCCGAGCACCTGCTGGTGTACGCCATCATGGGCAGTGCCTTCGCCCGCCACGTGCTGGGCGTCAAGCACCCGAAGGTGGGGCTGATGTCAAACGGCGAGGAGGACGAGAAGGGCACCACCTTCACCAAGGAGACCTTCGCCCTGATCAAGGGTTTCGCCGACTCCGGCAAGGCCCCCTTCGACTTCATCGGCAACGTCGAGGGCCACGACCTGTTCGAGACGCAGCTCGACGTCGTCCTCTGCGACGGCTTCACCGGCAATGTCGTGCTGAAGTCCTGCGAGGCAACCGCCAAGGCGATGTTCAAGTGGCTGAAGAAGGAACTCACCGCAACCCCCGTCCGGATGATCGGCGCGAAGATCGCCAAGGGTGCTTTCGTCGCCGTCAAGGAGCGCGCCAGCGCCGAATCCTACGGCGGCAGCCCGCTGCTCGGCGTGAACGGCGTGGTGATCATCGCCCACGGCGGCTCGACCGCCGTCGCCGTGAGAAACGCGATCCGCGTCGGCATGGAAACCTTCGAGCATCGCGTCAATCCGCACATTCAGGAGACGCTGAAGCAGGTGTTGGGTTGAATCGCGGATCGTGAAGTAATCGAGGCCCCACCGACGGGCATCAGGTCTTGTGAATGCGCGGGTGCCCACCTCTGTCCGTGGCAACATCCACCCCGCCTTCCTCGCCGCTCCCGACGACTGCCGCGCGATCGGCGAAGAAGTCAGCGCGCGCCTCCATTTCGCGCCCAATCCTTTCACGCTGGAGATGATCAAACGGATCCTCCGGGGGGGCGGGGGCCACCACAGCCGTCCCGAATCCGGCATGAGGCGGCACGATTCAGAACCCCATTCTCCCGGGTCGAGTGCAGGTTGTGCACGAGCTCGGAATCTTTCCGTTCCCGCCGCGGTTGACTCGCTCGCGGGCTCGGCTTAGCCGCGCCTGCGCTCTAGGTGCTGGCGCGCTACTCCGCCGCCGCTCGGCCCGCAAGGCGGACGTCTGAAAGAGTTTTTGCCGGCCAACCAGGTGGATTGCAGGGAGGAAGGCCCCGGGCTCGGTCATTTGCCTTCCTCTTTTTTGCGGTCCTCCGGTGCGCGAAAGTAACAAACAATCCATGATGTCTGATTCGCACACCGCCGATTTCCAACCGCCACCCAAGAATCAGGATCAACCCGCGCGCCTCACCGGCACCCGGTCAGGTCGTCATCCGGAAGGAAAAGCAAAAGGGCTTCCATCGCCTTCGCATGTTCCACCATCAAACGCTCCCCCAGCTGGAAAGGGTCAGCGCGAACTTCGCCGTCCAGACCATCGTCCGCCCCGGAATCGGAAAGATGCCCGCAGAGTTCCGCCAAGGCGTTCAACCCCAGCGACAGGGAGCAGCCTTTCAGCGCATGCGCCGCCTTCCTCGTCCCATCGGCGTCCCTCATGCGGATCGCCGCAAGGGTGGCAGCCACCTGCCGCGGAGACTCCGCCCGGAAAATCGAAATCAAACGCGCCGGGATCGAACCATCCCCACCCAGGTGCGCGTCAAACGAGCGCAGGATCCGGGGATCGAAAACCACCTGACGGAGGACCGTCGGCGCTTCCGCCGAGCTGCCCGAAGTGGATTCCCCGGCGCTCCAGTCCGGCAACAGGGAGCCCAGTCCATGGGCCAGCTGGATCCGGGTGTAGGGCTTGCTGATCACCGCGCTCATCCCGGCCGCGAAACACATCGCCGTGGTCTTGTCCGAGGCATTGGCGGTGCAGCCGACAATCACCGGCCGCTTGCTCGCCGCCGAAGCGGCGAGGATTCTCTCAGACGCCTGGAAACCGTCCATCTCCGGCATCAGGCAGTCCATGAGCACGATGTGATAGAAGCCCTGCTCGCATGCGGCAACCGCCTCCAGCCCGTTGACCACGGTCCGCACCTCGCCGCCGAGTGTTTCCAAATGTTCCCGGGCCACGATCCGGCTGATCTCGTTATCTTCCGCCACCAGAATCCGCAGGCCCTGCAACGAGCCGCGGAAGTCAGGCGCCCGGTCGGGAGCCAGCTCCGGGAAAGCCCCCTGCCGCGCCGCCGTCAATGGCAGATCCACCCGCACGCACGTCCCCTCCCCCTGCTTGCTGTCGATGGTGATCCGTCCCGCCATCAGGCCGACGAGTTCGTGGACGATAGCCAGTCCCAAACCGCTTCCGCCATTTTTGTGGGCGCTGTCGCTCAACTGGACGAAGGGCTCGAAAATTCCCGGCAACTTGTGCTCCGCGATACCAATCCCGGTATCCACCACCTCCAGGCGGATCCTGCACTGGCCGGGCTCCATTCCCGGAACCGCGGGCTCGGGCAGTCTCAAAAGCCTGATCGAAACCGACCCGGAATTCGTATAGGTCACGGCGTTTTTTAGAATGTTGCCAAGGATCTGCCGGAACCTCAGCTCGTCGGTTAGGACCACCGGCGGGATGCCCGCATCGACCTGGCAATGCAATGAAACCGCCTTTTTGGCCGCCTCCGCCGCAAACATCCCGGCCACGCCTTTGGTCACCGCCGTCAGGTTCACGGGGTTTTCCTCCAGCTGGATGAGTCCCCGCTCGCATTTCGCGATGTCGAGGATGTCATCAAGCAGGCGGAGCAACGAGATCGCGGAGGACCGGGCATCGGCGGCGTGGGCTTGCAGCTGTTCCTCGGGGATCCGGTGCTCCATTATCAGCTCGAGCATCCCGATGACGCCGTGCATCGGAGTGCGCAGCTCGTGGCTGAGGTTGGACAAATAAAGCGTCTTGGCCTCGTTGGCGGACTCCGCCTTGATCTTCGCGGAAATGAGCCCCTCCTCCCAGCTCCGTTGATCGCTCACGTCCATGATCGTGCCGAGGGTGCCTTGGACCACGCCCGCGGCATCGGTCAGGGGAAGCCGCCGGAGTGACAGCCACCGCGCGTCCCGCTCCGACGCGCCTACCCGGATGACATACCTTTCCACCGTCCCGCCATCGAGCAGGATCATCAACTTGAGTTCCTCGTCCACGAGGTTCACGGGACCGAGCAAGTCGGAGAGCTTGAGGCCGACCGCCAAGCCGGTTGAAAGCCCGGTGACGGATTTCCAACTCTGGTTGACGAAGGTGATCCGGCCCGTCGCGTCGGTCATGAACACGGCCTCCCGCAGACTGTTGAGAATGGTGCGGTGCAGCGTCTCGCTGGACCGGATCGCCAGCTCGGCCCGGTTGCGGGACAGCGCGCCGGCGAGAATTTCGGAAACGCTGCGCAGCATCGCGACGTCCTCGGCCGTCCACCTGCGGGAGCCTGTCGTGCATTCAAGACCCACAAATCCCTGCAGCCGGCCGCCCGCCATCAACGGGACGAGGACCAGCGAGAGGATCCCTTGCTCGCGGAGCAACTGAACCAGCTCGGCGGAGGGATCCATCCTGGAAATATCGTGGAAATGGACCACCTCGCCTTCCTCGAGCTTGGGCAGCAGATCGCCGATGAGGGTGAAATGCAGGTTTTGGCTCGCGGCGATTTCCGACGGAACTCCCGGCGCGCACCACTCGTGCGTGTTGTTGATTACCTGCCGCTCCCGGTCCAAGAGGACGAGGTGCGCCCGGCAGGCTCCGGAAAACTGCCCCACATCGCCCAAGGCCGAGTTCACCGCGGAATCATAACACTCGACATCCACGAATCGCGAGGAAACCAGCAGAAGCTTGCTGTCCATCTCAAGCCGTTTGCGCGCTTTTTCATCTTCGAGCAGACTCTCGGTGACATCCACGGTGCTGCCGGAAATCCGCAACAGCTGCCCCTCGGAATCAAACTCAAAAAAGCCCCGCGCGAGCACGGGCACCCACCTCTGCTCGCGGTGCCGCATGCGCAAACTGACTTGCAGCGCGTTCCCGGGCGCGCCCGCCGCCGCGATGACATGTTCGCTCACCCGCTCGCGATCGTCCGGGTGGATTCTCGTGTAAAAATCCGCGAGCGGCATCCAGGTGTGGTCGATTTGCTCGCCCAACAGGCCCGCCCAGCCGAAGACACAGTGCACGCGCTCGCTCCGCTCGTCGGTTTCCCAAATCGCCGCCTTGCCCGCCTCCACCGCGCGCCGCAGCAGCCGTTCGGCGGACTCCGCCTTGCGCCGCGCTTCCTCCAGCGCCTCGACCCTGCGCCTGCCAACCTCCGCGTTGGTGAAAAGCTCCGCCAGCATCCGCAGCAGGGTTAATTCCTCAGGCGACCACGACTTCCGCTGCCTGACCGCATCGAACCCCACGAAGCCGAGACACTTGGAATCGTAAACCAGCGGGATCGTGACCAGCGTCTTGATCCCCTGCGGTTCCAAAACCCCCCTCAAGGCACTGTCATGCGGCAGATCCGCCACCCACGGAACGTGCATCGTTTCCCCCTTGAGATGGGCATCCACCCAATCGCCGAGCCCCTCGAGAGGCACGTCCTGCAACAACCCGATCATCGGTTCGATCTCTTCCCGGCACCACTCGTGAGTGTTCGACGTCAGCTGCCGCTCGAAATCATAGAGAAACGTGTAGCTCCGGTCCACTCCGGTGAACTCGCCCGTCATCCGCAACGCCCGAACGATTTCCAGCTCCAGTTCCTTGGGCGGCAGATTGACGAAACCAATGGCCAGACTCGTCAGCAAGTCTCCAAACTTCCCGATCTCCCCGCATGCTTCGCAATTCCGCTCTTCCATAGAAATTGATGTTCAGGGAATACCCTGATCGGAAAGAAGCCTTGTCAGGAAAGTAGCTCCCGTTGCCGGCGACTGAGCAAAAGTGTGCCGGATTGTCTGCCAGATTGCCCGCCCTTTGGAACGGTGTCCAAAGTTGAGGTGCATTTTCGGCTTCTGGCGGGGTATTGGCGGCGCTCGCTCGCCCGTGGCGAAGCCGCGACGGGTCAGATCGAAATCACCTTCCCGCCTCCGGCGGATCCCGTGAAGCGGCCTTTCCGTCCGATCGAGAGTCGACTTCGCACCCCTTGGCCGAAAATTTTTCCGGCCAATACATCCCATTGCATTACAACGGTTTCCGAAGTGTAAAACTTCCTGTCCCTTTGTAAAACTTCGGCAACGTCGAGGGCCACGACCTGTTCGAGACCCAGCTCGACGTCGTCCTCTGCGACGGCTTCACCGAATCCTACGGCGGCAGTCCGCTGCTCGGCGTGAACGGCGTGGTGATCATCGCCCACGGCGGCTCGACCGCCGTCGCCGTCAGAAACGCGATCCGCGTCGGCATGGAAACCTTCGGGCATCGCGTCGATCC
>CAMCYK010000046.1 GCA_945883695.1 Akkermansia muciniphila
AGGGATCGATCGAGTGGCACCAGGAGCACCCGAACGAGTTGATCGTGAAGTTCCCCGACAAGCCGCGCGAGATCTGGCGCCGCGGCAATTCCTACAACGGCCCGGAGGCCACCGCGTTCACGCGGCTGCCCTTCGGCCATCCGGAAGCCTTCATCGAGGCCTTCGCCAATGTCTATCTCGCCGCGGCGGAAGCGATTTCCGACGAGATCGAAGGCAAGTTCCCGCGGCCGGAAGGCTACGATTTCCCCGACGTCGACGACGGCATTGCCGGCATGGCCTTCATCGAGGCGGCCGTGGCTTCCTCGAAGAACAACGCTGCTTGGACCAAGCCCGGGCACTAAAAAACCGTGAGGCCCGCGAAAGTCTTGGAAGGCCCGATCCTCTGGCGGCGTATCGCGGTCTCAAGCGCCGAAGGCTTGAGGCCGGCTCCGCGTTCGGCTAAGGAGGGTTGACCTGTGGTCAACCCGGTGTGGACCACAGGTCCACACCCCTTATCCACGGAGCCTCTCCGTTCCATTCCTCATCCCATCATGAAACCCAGCCTCATCCTCCCGCTCGCCGGCGCCGCCGCCGCGTTCCTCCTCGTAGCCGCCGGGCCCGACCAGGAAAAACCGCCGCCCGGTGCCGCCGAAGCCATCGCCAAGGCGCTTCCCGCCGAGGCCTACGCCAAGCCCGCCAAGCCACGCAAGGTCCTCGTGTTCGCGCGGACCGCCGGCTTCCGCCACGCGTCGATCCCGACCGGCAAGGTCGCGCTCACCGAGCTCGGCAAGAAGACAGGAGCCTTCGAAACGGTGGTCAGTGACGACCTTGCGAACTTCGAGCCGGATAACATCGACCAGTTCGACGCCATCGTTTTCCTGAGCACCACGATGGATGTCTTCATGCCGCCCCAGGAAGCGCTGAAGGGCATGAGCGACGTGGAGCGCAAGGACGTGGAAGTCCGGGTCGAGCGCTTGAAGAAGAGCCTGATGGATTTCGTCAAGGGCGGGAAGGGCTTCGTCGGCATCCATGCCGCCACCGACACCTTCTACAATTGGTCGGAATACGGCGAGATGATCGGCGGCTACTTCGACGGTCATCCGTGGAACGCCGGCAATCAGGTTTCGATCAAGGTCGAACCGGGCCAGGAAAATCATCCGCTGGTCGCGATGTTCGAAGGCAAGAACCTCGACTTCAAGGAGGAGATCTATCAATTCAAGGCACCCTATGATTCGGAAAAGTATCACATGCTGCTGCGGCTCGATACCGACAAGACCGACATGAAGGTCGGCGGCATCAATCGCACCGACAAGGACTTCGGCGTCGCCTGGGCCCGCTCGTGGGGGGACGGACGGGTCTTCTACTGCTCGCTCGGCCATAACGACCACATTTTTTGGGATCCCACGGTGCTCCGCCATTACCTCGCGGGCATCCAGTGGGCGATCGGCGACTACAAGGTGAAGATCGACAAGTGACGCCGCGGAGGGGGCTCGCGGAGCGCAGGGCCGGTCCGCGGCGGCTACGTGTCGTCCGGAACCGGGCCGACGGAGGCGGGCGGAACCGCCATTTGCTCGGGGTCCGGGTGGCCGCCCCGTTGCTCCGATAGCCGCTTCACGAGGACTCCGACATCCGGTCCACCGGCTTTCTCATGGCCGTTTGCAGTGATCTCACGATGGAAACGCGTCGTGTTCGAAAGCCATCGGCTTCGTCCAGAGCTGGTGCCGTTCCCAGAGCTTGCCGGTTCCTTCCAGCGACACCAGTTCCTACTGCAAGGCCAGGTGCAGGCTGTCCGCCGCCTTCCTTGGCCAAGTGGAGCAACGGGTCGACGAGTCCCTCGCGCGGGGCCCGCGGGAAATAGACCTCTGGCAAGGCTTCACCCTCAAGGCTGTCCCTGATGCCACGCGACCTTCCAGTTGGTGGCGGGCGTTTTGTCGAAAGCGATCGCTTGGATCGCCACCGCGGTGGCGGGCAGGTGTCCGGATGCGACCAATTCGCGCTTCAGTTGGACCGCGGTGGCTCGGACGACCGGCAGATCGAGCAGACAGCGCGTCCCGGCGACACCTTCGATGAATGCTTCCGCACGGAGTTTCGCGAGGGACTCCGCGTCGATCCCGGTGGCGACCCGGGTCCAGCCGTCGAGTTCGAGGTTCATGAACGCGCTTTCACCAGGCGGTCTCGAGCACCTGCTTGCCGATCATCCTGCCGGCTTCCTGCTCGCGGTGGGCGGTGGCGAGGGTGGCGGGGGAGAGGGTTCCGCCGTGGCGGGTCATCGTGGTGACCAGGCGGCCGGCATCGACGAGATTGGCGACTTCCTTCAGCAGCTCGTGCTGCTCGATCATGTCCGGCGTCTCGAACATCGCGCGGGTGAACATGAATTCCCAGGCGAAGGTGACGCTCTTCGCTTTGAGCAGGCCGATGTCCGGGATCTCCGGCGACTCGACGATCGCCGTGATCTTGCCCTGCGGGACGATCGCCTTGGCCATCGCGGCCCAGTGGCCGGTGGTGTCGGAGAAGCAGGCGATGGCATCGACGCTCGGGAAGCCGAGCTTCGCCAGCTCCGCGGGCCAGTCACCGGAGTGGTCAATCACGTGGTGGGCGCCCATCTTGCGGCACCACTCGGCGGACTCCGGGCGGGAGGCGGTGGCGATCACGGTGAAGCCTGTTAGAACGGCGGCGAGCTGGATCGCGATCGAGCCGACGCCGCCGGCCCCGCCGAGGAGAAGCAGGGATTTGTCCTTGGTCCCGACGAGGTCGCCGGCGTTGTGGCCGAGGCGGTCGAAGAGGCACTCCCAGGCGGTGATGGCGGTGAGGGGTAGCGCGGCGGCTTCGGCAAAGCCGAGCGACTCGGGTTTCCGCGCGGCGATCCGCTCGTCGACGAGCTGGAGTTCCGCATTACAGCCGGGGCGGGTGACATCGCCGGCGTAGTAAACCTCGTCGCCGGGGCGGAACAGGGTCACGTCGCTGCCGGTGGCCTCGACGATGCCCGCCGCGTCCCAGCCGAGGATCCGCGGCGCGTGGTCGTCCTCTTTGCGGGCCTGGCGCTGCTTGTAGTCGACCGGGTTGACGGCGACCGCCTTGACCCGGACGAGCACATCGCGCGGGCCGGGAACGGGGGCGGGGAGTTCGATGAGTTCGAAGCATTCCGGGTGGTCGAGCGGCAGCTTGCGGGTGAGGACGACGGCTTTCATGGAGGAGACGGATTGACGATTGTCGATGGGGGATTGTCGATTGCCGATTGAGAGGCGGGAGGCTTGGAAGGCGGCTGGCGCACAGCGGGCTGGCCAGCGGCGGCGCGAGGTATTAACTTGGTCGGGATGAGAAGCGCCGAGATCCCAGCGACGGGACCTGACGGACCGGATCCCCCGGGGGGTGCCGGGCGTCAAGGCGCGCGCGGCGGGGCGGGGGACGGGCCGGAGCCCGGCGCGTGGGAGGCCGGGTTGCTGGAAGCGGGGCTGCAGCCCGCCCCGGGCGCGGACCCCGCGGCCATGCCCGGCGCGCCGGAAGTGCCGGGCTTTGAAATCATCAGCCGGCTCGGCGCGGGGTCGTCGGGCGAAGTCTGGCTGGCGGACGAGCTTGAAACCGGCCGCACGGTGGCCTTGAAAATTCTCCACCGCCACGGCGCGAACGGGACCTCGGAGGAGCTGCTGCAGCGGGAATTCCGCATCCTTGCCAAGCTGATCCACCCGAACCTGGTGTTGCTGTTCCGGGCCATCGCGACCACCGATGGACGGCAGGGCTTGGCGAAGATCGTGGATTTCGGGCTGGCCCGGCTCCATCAGGAAGAGGCCGCGTCCGGGATCGACGGCGGCAGCATCGGGGTTTCCGGCACGCTGCATTTCATGGCGCCGGAGCAGGCGGCGGATGGCAAGGGATCGCGCGCGATGCCGGTGGACGTGTATGCGCTGGGACTGCTGCTCCATCGCATGCTCACCGGCAAGTGGCTGCGGCCCCGCGGAGGCACGCCCACCTTGCTGCGGCGGCAGGCCCGGCGCTCGGCGGTGGCAGCGGGACTGGTGCTGGCGGGACTGGCGGCCGGCGGGACGATCTACCAGCGCCACCGGGCGGTGACGGAGCGGAACGAGACCAACCTGCGCTCCGCCTACACGCTGACCTCGTTCACCCTGCGGCAATTGCGCGACGAACTGCGAACCGCCACGCCGGATCAGGCGGGCGCTCCGGCGGCGTCCGGCGAGGATTGGGCGGGTGGCCGCCGCCGGCACCGACGCCCCGCTGCCGGTCAACGCGGCGGGGGAACTCGACCTCCGCTATTACCAGGCCTTGCTGGCCGATCTCCGGTCGGCGACTTCGGAAGGCCGCGCGCAGTATCTGGCGGCCTTGAAGTCCATCCAACCGGCCCTCGATCTCTTCAGCGAGCTGGCGCGCGAGTCTCCGGACGACCCGGAGCGGCTGCTGGATGCCGCCCAGGCACGGCCCACCTTTGCCCGTCTGCGGGGCCGGGTGGGCCGGCTGGAGGCGGCCGGATGCGAGGCCCGGAAAGTGCTGGTCCAATTGGATCGCCTGGCTGCTTGGCCGCGGTTTGACCCGACCCTGCTGCCACCGTTGCGCTTCGATGCCCTGCGCCTGCTGGCCCAGCACGCCCACCACGCCGGCGATCCCGAGGGAGCGCTCGGGCTGGTTCAGGAAATGATGGCGGCTTGTGCGGCCTTTCCTGCCGGTTTGCTGGTCCGGCCGGAGAATGAATCGATGCCGCGGCTCGCGCTGGCGGCTTCCGATGGGGTCATCTATGCGATTGCGGCGGGGCCCGCCACCCTGCCGGAGGCCCGGCGAAGGACCGACGAGGCGATCGCCGCCTGCCGGGCCGCCTACAAGCGGGAGCCGGAGTCCACGCCGCTCGCCTGCGGCCTCGCCCATTGCCTGCACGCGTCGGCGCGGCTTGCCTTGCACGCCGGTCCTGGCGAGGATCCGGCGCCCTTTTTCGAGGAAGTCGAGCGCCTGCTGATCGGCAAGGCTTCGGCCTTGAGGCGCTCGTCGCTGCCCTTGGTGTGGGAGATTTCAAAGACCGCCACCGAGTGGGCCGGAGAAACCCAGGACCATCCGGATGCCGCCGTGGCGCGGACCTCGCTGGACCTCGCTTCGAAGTTCACCGTCCATCTCCGCCGCAGCGGCGTCGGGCACGATGAGCTGCGCACCCAGTTGGGGCGGCTGTTCCTTTACAAGAGCCGGCTGGCTTGCCGCTGCGACGAGCGCCACAAGGCTGGGCGGCCGATCTATCTGGCGCTCGAGCTATTGCGTCCATTGCAGTTGCAGGAGCCGGACCGGATCCCGCTGGCGCTGCTAACCGCGGTGGCGCTTCAACAGGCCCGGAGCCTGGCGGACCTTCCGGAGACCCAGTAGAAAGAGGAATACGCGTTGCAGTTGGAGAAAATCCTCCACCAACTCGAAGCGAAATCCGGTCAACTGACTCCGGAACAACGACGGGAACTGGCGTCGTTGCGGTGAAGGGGGGCAGGCCCGCGGCTTGATCCCGGATTGACAGGATCCTTCGTTTTCGTGCCCAGTCGTTTCATGTTCATCGCTTTCCACCGCCGCTTGACGCGGGTCACGCTCCCCGCGCTGGCCATCGCGCTGGCCGGGCCGGCACGGGCCCAGGTCGTCTGTTACGACGGCTTCGAGGGATTTGGCGCGAACGCCCAACTGGAAAGCGGCAACACGACCTCGGAGGGCAACGGTCGCAATGGCGGCACCGGCTGGGGCGGAGCATACAACGTCTACAATCCCATCAAGGACCGCGTCCTGATCGAGAACCGCAGCAGCAGCCCGGTGAGCTATACCAACGGCGATATCGTGCTTCCGGGCGGAATCCGGGCGCTCCGATTCTATAATAATGCCGACGGCTCCTACGCCGTGCGGCGTCCGATGGGCACCGTGTTCGAAGCGGCGGCGGGCGACACCCTCTGGTTCAGCATTCTCTTCCGCACGGCCGACGGGGGGGGGCAGCCCGCAGGCCAACCAGGACCTCTTCCAGATCGGCTTCGATGACAACGAAAACCCCACTTCCGGCAACCCGCGGGTCAGCATCGGCTCCAATACCCTCTCCACCTCCACTTTCCCCTCGCCCTGCCATTTTTTCGCCCGCAGCACCACCGCCCCGCTGTCGAGCGCCTTTCACGAAAGCCTCCCGATCGCGGCCGTGACCACCTACCTCCTGGTCGGCCAGGTCCAGCCGGTCGCAGGGAGTTACGATACCGTCAATCTTTACGTCAACCCGTCGAACCCCGACGACCCGGGCCCGCCGTCCGCGACGATCACCGCGCCCTCCGGACTGACCACCTTGTCGCATGCCTTCATCCGCACCGCCTTCCTTGACGGTGGCGATGCCCACGTGCTGGACGAATGGCGCGTCGGCCGCGACTACGGATCCGTGGTCGGGTCGCTGCGGAATGCCTTGGCAATCCTTCCCGCCAGCGTGCCCGGCGCTGCCCCGACGCTGCGCTGGTCCGCCTCGCTGCCTGCCGTGGTGCTGGAAAGTTCCAACACCCTCGCGCCGGGCTCCTGGGAACTGGTGACCGGACCCTTCATCCTGGTTGCCGGTGACTGGACCTACCCCGTTCCGATCGCTCCGGAGACCCCCCGCCGGTATTACCGTCTGAGACGTTGAGAAAAAAGTTCGAGGAATTTCGTCACAGCCCGCCGTGCTTGGTGCATATCCCATTAACCTCGGATGTCACTCCCCTCCCATTCCGCTGCCGACCGCGCCCGCCCGGTTGAACGCCAACCGGATCCTCCCGCCCCCGGGGGAGCCGGTTGGCCGGAAACCGATCATCCTGCTCTGAGAAAATTGCGGGTCGGGACGGCAGCGGAACAGGGGGAGGCGCTGCGCCAGCTCTTTTTCGCCTATTCGCCGCCGCTGCGGAACTACATCCGCCAGCACTGGCCGCGGCTGCCGGCGGAAGACATCGACGATCTCGCGACGGAATTCACCACGCTCTGCCTGACGGGTGACAAGGCGCACTTCCTGACCTACGACCCGGGGCGCGCCGGTCCGCCGGTCCGCTTGCGCACCTACCTGTGCAGGCTCCTCGACAACTACCTCCGCAACCAGCACCGCCATGCCTCCGCCCTGATGCGCGGCGGCCAGCGGCAGTTCGAAAGCCTCGATACCACCAACCCGGCCGCCCACCAGGAGCGGCCGGCCCTCGATGCCGGCTCCCCGCTGGCGCTGGACACCGACGCCTACGACCGCCACTGGGCGCAGCACATCCTCCGGCTCGCCTTCAGCGCGCTTGAAGCCGGGACTCCCGCGACCCGGGAAATGCTGCCCGTGCTGCGGCCGTGGATCCTCGCCGACCCCGGCGATGCCACCCTGAAAGAGATGGCAAAAGGCATGGGCCGCACCCACGCCGCCCTGCGCGCCCAGCTTCACCGTCTGCGCAAGACCTGGCGGCAGGCGGTGCGCGACGCGGTGGCCCAGACCGTGCCGCACCCCGACGAGATCGACGGCGAGCTCCGCCACCTGGCGGCCGTGCTCAGCCGGCATCCGCTGGAGTAAGCTCGCCGGCTCCGGGCACTGGCGGGCAAGGGCTGGAGGACGAACGCGCCCGCTTATTTCACCTCCGGCGTGCCGGTCAGCTCCGCGACGCGACTTTCCATCGCCTTTGCCCAGATCTCGTAGCCGGCGGCTTCGGGATGCAGGAAATCGGGCATGGCCTCCTTGGTCAGGATGCCGTCCTCGGTGAGGAAAGTGTCGTGGATGTCGAGCCAGTGGATCTTCTCGCCGTCGGCGAAGGTCTTGATCCGCTGGTTGATCGCGTGGTTGAGCTGGCGGAGCTTGTGGTCGGGCTTTTCGGCACGGGGGAAGATCGACAGGAGGAGGATCTTCGCGTCGGGCTTGCGGTCGCGGAGGAGCTCGAGGATGAGCTGGACGCCGGCGGCGGTCTGCTCCGGCGGGTCCTGGCGCTGGCCGCTGTTGTTGGTGCCGATCATCAGGACGATGAGCTTGGGATCGACGTTCTCCAGCTCGCCGTTCATCAGGCGCCACAGCACGTGCTCGGTGCGGTCGCCGGAGTAGCCGAGGTTGAGCGCCTTGCGGGAGCCGTAGTATTTGTCCCAGACCGCCTTGCCGTCGTCTTCCCAACCCTGGGTGATCGAATCGCCGATGAAGACGAGGTCATGGCCGCCTTGCTTGGCGTGCGTCTTCTTCTGCTGGTGACGCTGCTTCCACCAGTCCTCCGGGTTGCGGTGGGCGGGGACGGTCCCGGGATTCATCCGGTATTCCGTGCGCTTCTCCTCGTAGGTCTTCTTCAACTCCGCGAGGACCGGCGCGTAGGCCGGGTCGTCGTGGACGGATTTCATTTCCGCCGGATCCTTTTCCAGATCGAAGAGGTTCCATTCCTTGGTCTTCGGGAAGAACATCAGCTTGTGGCGGTCGGTGCGGACGCCGTCGTGGGCGGCCACCCGGTGGGTGTTCTCGCCACTATAGAAGTAGTAGATCGCCTTCCGCCAATCGGCCGGGGTCTCGCCCTTGAGCACCGGCAGCAGGCTTTTGCCCTGGACGGTGGCGGGGATCGGCACGCTGGCGAGCTCGAGGAAGGTCGGGGCGTAGTCGATGTTCTGGATCAGGGTGGCGTTGCGGGTGCCGGGCTTCACGACCCCCGGCCAGCGGACGAGGAAGGGCATGGCCAGGCTCTCCTCGAACATCCAGCGCTTGTCATACCAGCCGTGTTCACCCAGGTAGAAGCCCTGGTCCGACGAGTAGATGACCAGCGTGTTCTCGGCGAGGCCGCTCTTTTCGAGGTAGTCGAGCATCCGCCCGACGTTCTCATCCACGGCGCGGATGCAGCGCAGGTAGTCCTTGAGGTAGCGCTGGTATTTCCAGCGGGTCACGTCGTCGTCCTTGAGCTTGCCCGCCTTCATGTCGGCGATGAAGGCCTCGTTCTCCGGGCCGTAGGCGTCGTCCCAGGCTTTCTTCTGCTCCGGGCTCATCCGCTTGTATTCGCCGTTGGCGATGCCGCCGAGGAAATGCTCGGGAAACTCCGGCGAGCCGTGGAATTTCATGTCGTGGCCCCAGTGGAAATCCCGGGCGATCGTCATCTTCTGCTCCTTCAGCGTCGTACTACGGCCGGCGTAGTTGTCGAACAGGGTGGCCGGTTCGGGCAGGTCGACGCCTTTGAACAGCCCGAGATGGCGCGGGGCGGGGGCCCAGTTGCGGTGGGGCGCCTTGTGCTGGCACATCAGGACGAAGGGCTTGGATTTGTCGCGGCCGCTTTCAAGCCAGGCGAGCGCCTTGTCGGTGATCAGGTCGGTGCAGTAGCCCTGGTCGCGCTTGGTGCCCGCCGCGGTGATGAAGTCGGGGTTGTAGTAGCTGCCCTGGCCCGGCAGGATTTCCCAGTGATCGAAGCCGGTGGGCTGGCTGACCAGATGCCACTTGCCGATCAGCGAGGTCTGGTAGCCGGCTTTCCGCAACAGCTTCGGGAAGGTCGTCTGGCTGCCGTCGAAGCGGGAAAAATCATTGTCCGGGAAGCCGTTCACATGGCTGTGCTTGCCGGTCAGGATCGAGGCGCGCGACGGGCCGCAGATCGAATTGCCACAGTAGGAGCGGGTGAAGATCGCGCCTTCCCTGGCGATCCGGTCGAGGTTCGGGGTGGGGGCCGCGTCCTTGAGCGGACCGCCATAGGCCGAAATCGCCTTCAGCGCGTGGTCGTCGGAAAAGATGAAAACGATGTTCGGCCGGTCCCGGGCGAACATCGGGATGGCGAGCAGGGCGAGCAGGACGGGAACACGCATGGCCGGGAGGATACGTCCCGGACGCGGGGGGCTTGCAAGAAGAAGCGGCGGGCCGCGGTCAGCGGGCCGGCCCATAGACCTCGAGTTCGCTCAGGAAGCCCTGGTTCTCGCTGAAGTGGTCTTGCTTGTCGTGATGGTCGAGGAAGCTGGCCCGGACGAAGCGGACGGGGCGCTTTTCGAAGCGCAGCTCGGTGGCGGTGCGGGTCTTGCCGGCGAACTCGTGCTTGCCGGCTTCCTGGAATTCCTGGCCGTTCTCGCTGAGCGAAATGCTCACGGTCCGGGTCGACCCGAAGGCCGGGGTGCCGAAGCGGACCGCCTGGACCTCGCGGGCGCGGCCGAGGTCGATGGTGACATGCTTGGGATAGCCGGCCGCCTGGCCGGTGGCGAAACAAGTGCCCTTGGCATCGTTCCAACTCCCGTCGGTCAGGCCGGTATTCCAGCCGTCGTTGTCGGGGTCGCTGGACGTGTAGGGCCGCTGGAAGGCGACATTGCGGCCGAGCACCGGGTCGTCGGGCCAGTGGGTATGGAAGGCGGTCGCGGGCAGGCCCTCGCGGTTGGCGAGATTCGGCTCGGCCGTCTGATGCCAGGCGAAGCGCGCCATCACCGGTTGCGGGACCTCGGGGCTGCGCAGGGTGACCACCGGTTCATTGCCGGCGATCTCGGCGGTCGCCGGCTTGAAATTCCAGTCGGCCCCGGCGATCTCGAAATGCGTGGGCGCTTGACCGTCGCGGGTGGTGAGGCCGGTCGGGCTGCTGCCGAAGCGGACCCGCAGCGCGTCGCCGGCCACCTCGAAGCTTTCGAACAGCGGCCCGGATTTGACAATGTCCGGCTTGCCGTAGGTGTCGGCGAGAGCCCACAGCGCGAGGCGGCGTCCGACTTCGGATTTGTTGCGGGGATGGATGTCGGACGGATTGCCGATATCCATGGTGGCGGCCATCCCGGTGCGGGGAATTTTCAGCACGTGCTGCTGGGCGACCCACAGCGCCTGCAGGGCACCTTCGCGCGGGCCGCCGTAATTGTAGGGTGCCAGCTGGACAAAGAGGAAAGGGGCCTCGGGGACGCCGAACTGCTGGCGCCAACCGTGGATCAGGGCCTCCATTTTCAGCGTGTAGAGCATGCCCTCGCCGACGTTCGATTCGCCCTGGTACCAGAGGAATCCGCGCAGGGCGTAGGGGACCAGCGGGTGAATCATCGCCTGATAGGTGCCCGATGCCTGGGCGTGACCGATCGGCAGCGTCGGCGGAGCGGCCGGCTGGCCGGGGACCGGCAGGCGGCTGTGCAGGGCGCGCTCCGCGGTGTCGAGCCAGGTCCGGGTGGCCGCCAGGTGGCGGCGCAGCAGCTGGTCGTATTCCTCGGTGCCCGGGGTGCGGGCCTGGCGGAATTCGCGCATTTCCCTCAGGTCCGGGACGATCGCAAGGCCTTCGTCGGCGAACCATGGCTCGATCCGCGAACCGCCCCACGAGCTGTTGATCATGCCGACCGGGATGCCGAGCTCCTCGGTCAGGCGGCGGCCGAAGAAATACGCGACCGCCGAGAAACCGGGGACCGTTTCGGGCGTCGCGGGTTGCCAGCTGCCTTCGAAATCATCGAGCCGATAGGCGGAAAGCTTCTTCGGCACGGTCAGGATGCGCAGCAGCGGCACCGGGCCGGACTTGGCGATCGCCTGGTCCTCGGGCCGGGTGTTGGCGATCGACCACTCCATGTTCGATTGGCCGCTGGCGAGCCAGACTTCGCCGACCAGCAGGTCCTTGACTTCCAGTCGGTGGCCGCCCTCTTCGGCGACCTCGAGCACGCGCCCTTCGGCGGCCGCGGGCATCGCATCCAGATCGACCCGCCATTTTCCATCCGCGCCGGCTTGGACGGATTTTTCCTGGCCGGCGAACTTGACGATCACCTTCTTGCCGGCCTCGGCGCTGCCCCAGACCGGCACGGCCCGGTCGCGCTGGAGCACGGCACCGTCGGTGAAGACACGGGGCAGGCGGACTTCCGCCACGGCCGGCGGCAAGCCGGCGGCCACCAGGATGAGAAGCAGGATTCGTCTCGGGAAAAACATCTGCGGCGTTTACGGGGGAACATCGGGGAATCTACCATTCCCGAATGGGTCACTTTCCCGGTGGCCGCCTTAGTGGGACCGCTTGCCTCTTCCTTACAATCCGGGCGACGGAGCCAATGGAGCAAGATCGGGTTGTCCCGCTAACAGGAACCGCTGGTTTCGATGATGCCGCGGCCAAACCCGGGTTCCGCGCGACCGGTCGAAGCTTGCCTTTTCCCCTGCGGCCCGCCAAGTAATCCCCGCCCACCGGACTCCGGGCCTGTAGCTCAGCGGTTAGAGCAGGGGACTCATAAGCCGTTCGGAAGAACACTCATGGTGTTGCATACTGTTGCACGCCAATTGATTAGAGAGCTTCGTAAACCACAGTGAAACGGGGTGGAACACCCTGAATTTCGCCTCAGACTCAGGTTAGGGGACTCGATTCTCACAAGTTCTCCGAGTTCTTCCTGTGGTTGACACGCTCGTTGCAAAGTGTCGCAAGGTCGCAGCCAGGCGGGAAGGCAGCTCTCCCGGATCCCGGGGGTTGGGTCATCGACGTCTGAATCTTACTGTCCCTTTGAAAATACACCGCTGGCTGGCTTCGGCGGTATCCGTGAAGGGTACTAGCCATTTTGTTACGGGTGAACCCTGCCAGGACTACTGTATCGCCCGAAGGTTCGGCGAAGCCCAGATCCTCGCTCTGTCTGACGGCGCGGGGTCCTGCGGTTTGTCGGGTATTGGAGCTCAGGCAGCCTGTATTGGATTCGTTCGGAGTGTGAGAGGTCTCCTCGCACCCTATCTTTCGGACCCGGCTGCGTTGGATTCCTTTTTAGAACAATCGACCAAGCGGGATTGGTCCTTCGCCATTGAGGGTGCGAGGGAGCTGGTCGAGCGCGTTGCCATCAAGCGGGGGGTGGATGCCAATCGATCAATGGCCTGCACCTTTCTGGGTGCAGTCTTGGGCCGGTCCGCCGGTATAGTTCTTCAGATCGGTGATGGCGCATGGGTGGCAGAGGTCGGACCGGGGCGCTTTGGATGTGTTACGTGGCCGGAAAACGGGGAATTCGGAAACGAAACATTCTTCCTGACCCAAGGGCAATGGCGAGAGCACCTCCAATTCGAGACGATTCCCAAATTCCACGGACTAAGATCATTGATGGGTTTTTCCGACGGGGTCGAGACATTGTGCCTCAATCGTGCGACCTTAACCCCTATAAGTAGCTTCTTTCGCCGGCTTTGCGATATTCGCCGGTCGGGTTCGCAGCTGGAATTTGAGAGGGCGTTGGGAGAGTTCTTGCAGTCTTCCCGGGTGACTGAAAAATCTGATGACGACTGCTCCATCGTAGGTGCCTGCCGTGAAGGTTTTTGACGGACATCGAGAGATTCGCCTCGGTCCAAAGTTGGGTGCCGGGGCCGACGGTTCCGTCTACCGGGTTGACGGCAATGAGGGCGCATGCATCAAGATCTTTGACCAAAGCGCCAGGAGCCGCCTCAGACTGAGCCTTCCGCGAATTGCGAGCCTTGTGCGGCTGGCACCTTCGCTCGACGGCAATGCGGCGATACCGACCTACCTTGTCGCCGAAACGCCGAATGGGCTGCCCATCGGTTTCGGCATGAAGAGGATCGTGGGTCAAGAGGCTCACAACCTTTACGGAGTATCGAGCCGTCAGATCCATTTCCCCGGGACGGATTTTAGGTTCTTGGTGCAGGCTGCCAAGAATGCGGCGATTGCGACGGAGCGCCTCCACCGTTATAGAGTTGTAATCGGGGACATCAGCGGCCGCAATCTTATGGTTCGTCAGGACGCCACCGTGTGCTGGATCGACTCCGACAGCTTTTTGATCGGTGACCCAACCTTCAGGGACGTTTGCCGACTCGTAACGCCCGAGTGGACACCGCCCGAGCTGCAGGGCGACAGACACCTCCAGAACCCGAGGTTGCCAGGTCATGATGCGTTCGGTTTGGCGGTGATGATTTTTCACGTTCTCATGTTGGGGCGGCATCCCTTTCAGGGTCGATTTACGGGTAAGGGAGAGGCCCCGGATATTCCAAAGAACATCAGGAACCGATGGTACGCTCACGCGGGCTACCCCGCGATTCCGTTGAAATCCCCAGTAGGTACGCCACCTGTATCTCACCTCGGCCGGGAAATCGAGCACCTGTTCATTAGGGCGTTTTTGGAGGAAGGGGCAAACCGACGGCCAACTGCAGCGGAGTGGGTGGAGGCGCTCCGGAAACTGGAGGGTACCATGCGCCGATGCCCGAGTTCAACGGCGCACTTCTTCTCATCCGCTGCCACGAGGTGCCCGTGGTGTCAGGTGTTACCGGACTATGGGAACTTGGATCCATTCCAAGGTGTGGTGGTAATGCCCGGATTTGGCGCCGGGGTTGCGATGGGGCCTTTGGCCTCGGAGATCGCCGGATTCGTTGCCTCGTTGGCCCCGCCGAGCTCCATCCCGAATCAGGTGTATCGACCAGTGGCAAGTGCTGCTGCGGCGACGTGGATACACGAGAAACCTAGCTGGTTTGCTTCCTGGTTTTCGTCCGGAGAGTCGGAACGGAGAAAGGTCCAGACGGCTAAGGCCGAGTTCGACCGCATTGTCTCCAATGTCGAGGCAGAGATGATTCAGAATTTGCGGCTCCAACAGGATTGGTTGAATCGAATGGCAGGTGTGGCGCGGAGATTTAGTGAATTGCAGGCAGAGGCCGGCACCAAGCTGGCACCGACAGTCTTCAAAAGCGCTGCAAAACGAGCCCTAGAAAATGTTCTGATCGAGAATGAGAGATCGCGCTATCTGGCACGGTTCAATATTGTGGCGGGCCAGATCGCCGGCATTGGTGACAAGCGAGTGGCCGAACTGGCAGGTCACGGAATCACCACGGCTGCCGACATTGTATCACACCGAATCCTGAGTATTCCCGGGTTTGGTGAAGCGTTCACTAGTGCGCTTTTGGTCTGGAGACATTTAAAGGCGAAGGGCTTTCGACCCAATGCCGTGACTATTCCACTCGACCAGATTGAGCAACGTGCCCGTCAGCTCCTAGAGGAGAAGAAGGGCGAATTTGTCCGGCGGCGCGAGCCCTTGGTGCGTGAACTTGTTCGCATGATCCAAGATGCCAAAACTTGCGCGGGACAGGCGATCACTATCCAGTTAAAACTGGATTCGGCGAAAGCCAATGTCTTAGCCGCGGAGCAGGTTCTGAAAAGTCTGGCATAGCCTCTGGCTAGAGCTGAAAGAACGGGGTTAAGCGGGCCACGAGGAGCCTTGACTCGACACCGGAGAACGAAGCCCTTTCAAAGCAAGCGTGAATCCCGATAAATGTCGAATTTCTCCAGCAAACCCGGCGGGTCAGAACACTCCCGCCGACTTCTCGACTCCGAGCTTCGAGAGGATCGCTCCCGCCAAAGAGCGGAAATCCTTTTCGCAATCCTTCACGCTGTAAGTATGGGCCCCGATCGCGCCATCGGCCGCTTTCAGGTGGAAGATCGGCTTCCTCGCCTCCATCGCCATCGGCATGAGACTCCGATAGTGCTTCAGCAACCCGAGGCAGTGGCCGTCGGTCTCGTAATCCAGTTCCATCTGATGGCTTTCGCCGATGACGGATTGGTTGAAGGTGTCGGGAATCCGCTTCGACCACTTGTCGTAGGCTTTCACCGGCCGGTTGTCGCGGATGCCAAATTGAAGCACCACGTAGCCTAGAGGAGCCATGCTGCCGACGGGCAGATCCAGCGTCGGCTCGGGGTTCTTGCTTCGACGTTCACCCCACTCCTCGCGCCAGCGCCGCAAGGTTGGACCTAGATTCCGGAGTCCTTGGATCGAAAACAAATCCGGAGCCAGCGGGACCACCACCGCATCGGCACAAATCAACGCAGAACGATTGATCGCGCCGAAGTTCGGACCCACGTCGATCAGGATGACCTCCGCGTCGAACTCCGCGGCGGCGGAACGCGTCAAGCGGTGGAACGCACTGGTCACGCGAAACGCCGCTTCGTCCCGGTCGAGGCACTTGATCCAAGATTCTGAAAGCTTCGATTCGAAACTCGAGAGATTCAGATCACCGGGAAGCAGTCGGAGCTTGCTCGTGATCGTTTGCACCGGCGCTGGCACGATGTCCCCCAAGCCCCGGATCAGCGGACTGATCGGAGCCATGATGCTCTGCTTGCTGTCGATGTCGGGATCCCAAAGGGTTTCCAATTCCCGCTCCGGGAGGAACATCGACGTCACGTTCGCCTGAGGATCGAAGTCCGCGACCAGCACCCGCTTTCCCATGTCGGAGAACATCCAGGCGAGGTGGTAGATCAGAGTGGTCTTTCCCACGCCGCCCTTGTTGTTGAAGAAAGCCAGAGTCTTCATCGCAGTGGATGTTTCGGGATCATCGCGAGGAAATGATTCGTTTCGAACTGAAACTGCGCCTCGGGGCTGCCGTTTTCCGCGAGGGCCCGGCCCGCGCGGGCGATGCCCCGTCCGAAGCGGTTCACGTAGCCGAGCACGTGCATGGCTTCCGCGATGATCGGGTTGCGGTAGGCATTCACCTTCGGGAAATTCTCCCGCGACGCTTCGCCATACAGGCCACCGGGATTCTGGATCTCGATCCGGTCGGTGAACTGGTAGAAACGGACGGGACTGGTCGATTGGTAGTCCCGGTGCAATACCGCGTTCATCAGGAGCTCGCGGATCGCTTCGGGCGGATAGTCGAAAACCGCCTGCTCACGAAGTTCTGATACCGGCACCGGCTTCTGGGTGAAGCGACCTTTGAGAAAGCTGTCCAGTTCCGAAAGCACGGTGATCAGATTCCCGCTGAACGATTTTTCCGCCGCGGGAGCGTCCGACAGTTCCTGCCCGTCGAACTGGACGAACTGGACCTTGGCGCCGGGGAAAAGATCGAGCGGATCGTAAGCGAAGACCAGCATCCCGGCATTGGTCGGGCAGTCCCGCTTCAGGTTATAGAAGCGGAGCGCCGCGAGCTGCTCCTTCACGTCGCGGTGGTTCTCCGCAATGACTTCCTCCGCGATTGCCTGCGGCCGGTAGGTCTGCCGGAAAGTCTCCAGGTCCATCCGTTTCAGGTCACCCTCCGGACACGGTGTCGCATCGAAAGTCGGGAAGTTCGACGCCCTCCGTTCCGTGAGCACCCGCTCCTCGCTTTCGCTTGCCGTGTCTTTTCTCGGCCCTACCCGGATGTGCACGCGCCCCTTGAAGCGGACCGGGGGCATGTCGTGGGGCGTCACCTCCACGACGAGCAAGTCACCCCCGCCGTCGGGATGCGGGAACTTCGCCACGTTCAAGACGGGAAGCGGCATGATCTGTCCGTCGGAGCGATACGAGGCAAACTGCTGCAGCAATCTGTCGGTGATCGGCAGGCGAAATGCAGGATCATTCTCATCCACGCCGATCACCAAATATCCAGGCAAACCGCGGCCCGCCATGTCGTTGGAGAACGAACAAATGGCCTCGCGGAATTTGTCGGTATTGTCCGTGGAACGGGTGACTTCCACGCGATCGGCTTCGCCGGATTCGATCAGGGACTTGATTGCTTCGGGAGTCATTGCCTCGGGCGGATCATTTCACGATGGCCCGCCTTGGGGAAGCCTTCTCAGACCTGTCGTGTGCTGCGGCATTGGTTGTTTCGGCCATTACCGCCTCCAGCGCCTTCCCCGCGCTCCTTCGCGAGATGGCGAGTCGGACTTCCGAGCGGCTGGAGATCCGTGAGATCGCCTTCGCTGCCAGTCCCTCGACCCACGAGGCGTAGTCGAGCGCCTGCGCGACGATTTCCCGCGGGGTTTGGTCCCGCTTCAGCTCGATCAGAACCAGCGACCCGTCCGGCGCGATCGCCAGCAGGTCGATGATCCCGCCGAAGCCGGTCTTCTCCTGCCGCCCGATCAGCATCCATTCGTCGGACAGGATCTCCGGCCGGGCCGTGATCATGTCCTCGAGTTCCTTTTCGGTGGCGAGTTTCGAAAGGTTCAAGGGCTCGGGATTCGTCCCGACTGTCCAGATGGCGTGGTGGATGGGCATGACGAGGGAAACGCTAGGCGCACCCTGATCGCCCTAACTCGCACGTGTCAATGAGCCGACGCAGCAACTCTGGCTGCCAAATCTGTGGCAAAGTCCGCCGCCTCGTCTTCCTCGACCAGTGTCGCTTGCGAATGGTGAAGCAGCGTCTTGGCCGTTTCGTAGGCCTTTCGGTTCCCGTCGCGCGGGGCACCGAGAAGATAGGTGATGTTCAGGTTCCCGGCTTCGCGGAGGTAGCGGGTCATGCTCTCCCAGCGGTGCGCCTTGGCGCGGATCTGCTCCGCCTTCACGAGGTCGAAGGACAGGGTTTCATAGACGTTCCACACGCCATTCTGCCACGCCTGCGGAAAGGTGTGCTCCGCCAGCGGGGTTTCGACGTGGTGGGAGTGCAGGTGTTCCGCGACGATCGGGATCTGGAAGGCCTTCTGGTAGTGCTCCCGATAAACCGTCCGCTCGTCGCGCCCCTTCGCCTTCTCCCTGCCGAAGTGGCGGGCGATGTACTGCTGGTAAAGCTCGGCGAGTTCGCCGGCGGGGTTGCTGGTCAGACCGCCACCGGACCGGCTCCATTGGAGCGCGGCGGAATCGTGCGGTACGACCCGCAGGGCGATCTCCCGGGCACTCTCCGGGCGCTGCTCCAGCGGCAGGATCGCGTGACCCTCCGCGAATTCCTCGGAAAGCTGCCGGAAACGCGTGTTCAGCCGACCGACCAGGCTTTTGTAGTCGCCGCTCTCAAAGCCGCCGAAGAACTCGCTGAGCCGCGAATAGCGGTCGGTCGCCTCGAAGGCCAGAAATTGACTCCGCGGCGCCCACACGAGCACGCCGATGTTCGCGAACTCGCCGGAGAGCGGTTCGTGATGGTACTGGAGGAAGCAGAAGCTGTAGGGTTCCTTGGTCATGGGAAGACCAGTTGGGTGAGGTATTGGAAGAAATCGTCCGGTTCGCCGGCGAGCTTCGTAACGTAGGGCTGGATCTTCTGGAAGTCCAGATTCGAGCCGGGAAAGGCCGCCTCGACCTCGTCGATGCATTCCAGGGAAATGGCCTCCAAATCGCTGTCGTTCAAAGACTCGTTGAGCCTTGCCCCCAACACGCCGCCCGATCTCACAGGTTTCAGGTAGCCGGCGAGACACGATTGCCGGAGATTGAGGCGCTGCAAAGCGACGCGCCACGGTCGGATTTCATCGGGAAAGTCGTCGAGACACCACGCGCGGTCGAAATCCAGCAGTGCCAATCGCTCGCCTTTCCAGAGCAGGTTCGGGTTCTCCGTGCTCCGGTCGTCATTCTGGACGATGCCGTCGAAGGCGTAGGCGCTGTTGATCGATTCCTGGGTGATCTTCTTCGGCCGGTTCCCAGCGGCCCACGGCTTCCAGTCGGCGCCGAGGTGAATCGTCGCGAAATTCCGCCCGATGCTCCGGAGGATCAGGTCATGATAGTCGGTCCCCAGGTGATCGCGGAAATCGAGGGCACCGTATTCGAACCCGTCGGGAAGATCGACCGCGACCGGCTCCGCGGCATCAATGCCAAGGCGCTTCGCCATCAGGAGGCAGTAGGCCTCGATGTGCATGTGCTTCGCCTCGCCTTGATCCTCGTAACCCGCACAGCTCTTCACGACCAAGGTCATCTTCTCGCCCGTCGAGCTGTCTTCCCCTTCAACCAGGAAGGGCCGAATCATTCCACGTTTTGTTGAGTCGTGGAAGCGGGTGGCGGTGAAGATGCGCATGGATCGGTGGGGATGAGGATGCTCATGCGAGACCAAGAATCCAGCCTTCCAGACGGGCGGTGGTGCGTTCGGTGGGTGTCAGAGCCGGGGCGAAGGACGCGGCCAGGGTTCCGGCGGCATCGCTTTCGCGCATACAGCGTGCGATGCTGTAGGCGTCGTGCTGGTCCTGCGTGCGGTCTTCACGGGGGAAGGACCGGCTCCAGAGGGCCGGATAGACCTCGGCGATCACGGAACGACCCTCCGGCACCTCCCAGCCGTCGAAGGGCCAGAAGTGGAGACTCTCGCCGAGTTGCCGCCTCAGGAATCGCAGCCACGGGATGCCGGCGTGGGTGGATTTGGCGACGCTGCCCTGCACGTCGAAATGGAAAACCGACTTGGCTGTGCGGCTGCGCTCCTCCGCCATGCGCCGCCAGCGGGAATTCCCTTCGCGGGCCGTGCCGTTGCCGCGGGAGCCGTTCCGGACAAAGTCCACGTAGGTGAGGTCGTCATCGGTCGGCCAGTGGTGGCAGAAGTCCTCCAGGAATGCGTCCCAATCCGGCGGCAAGCGGTGGACCTCGAAGTAGCGGGTGGGAAACGAGAAGGCGTGGTCGATGCCGACCAGCGTGGGCGGCCCGCCGCGGAGTTCCGTCGCCAACCACCCGGCAATCCCACGGCGGGTCCAGTACTTGCGCGGACCCGGCGGCGGGAGGACTTCGCCGGGTGGACGATCCGGCGTGGCCTGGTAGATGCGAAGACCACGCAGGCTGCTCGCAGGCGTTTCCGCGCCCGAGTAGTCGATCCCGATGTATCGCTGGAACTGTGGCATTTGAAGCGTGGGCTTGTGGTTCAAATATCGTCGGACAGGGAGATTGCCGGTTCGGTCGACCGGGCGGCCTCGCTTTCACCGGCATCCCTGTTGCTGCTCCTCAGCCGGGCAATGCCGCCCTCTTCGAGGAGGGCGTGAAATAGGGTGATCGTCTGCTCGTCGATGAGGCATTGGAAAGCGGCGGCATCCTCAAGGTCCCAAGTGGCTTTTTCGATCAGACGATTCCATGGATCCACGTCGGGAACGAGATCATCAGGTTCCAGCGGGCCATCGCTGCGGCTGCGGTTCTCCGAGGCGTCCAGCCACCGGAAATTTCCGAGCGAGTTGCCGACCCGATTCCGGCCATGGAAGAAGTTTCCATCGCTATCCTCAAAGGCCAGCCGGTGGAAACGCTTTCGCCAATGGAAACCGAATATCTCGCTGGGAATCCGGTGATCCAAGTCGATCGGCAGGTCCTCGTCGTCCTCGGAGGTGGGGTCGAAATGAGGATAGGATTCGGAGAGTTGTTTCCTCTGGAGCCAGAGCAGGGCTCGCTTGATCAGTTCGCGTTGGGACGAAAGGACCCGCAGGGAGTTTCCCTTGGGCCGGTCGGCGTCGGCATCAAGGCCGGTGAAGCGCTCCGACCATTCCCTCAACCGGTGGTTCCCGGCGCGCACTTCATCGAGGATGGCCGGAAGGCGCGCGGGCAGGGGAATCGGATGGGCGATTCCATCCCTTTCAAATTGGTCGATCCAGGTCGGCAGCCCGCCGGCGAGCGTCGACGGCCGGGCCTCGACAAACTGGCGAAACACGTGCGACGCGGCCCTGTCGTTGTCGCTGACGAAGAGCAACCAGTGGAGGGCGAAGGCAGGGAGCGGGTCCTCGCCGGGCCTTTCGTCGGGCAGGTGGGCCAGCAGCAGCAGGACATCGACGAGTTGATGTGGGATCCGGGCCAGCAGCATCATCGGGAGGCCTCCCGGATTCCGGTCCCGATGGTAAACCAGTCGCTCGCGGATCCCTTCGAGCACCGTCACGAGTCGGCCGCCGGGCTTGGAAGGGATCAACTCCTGGAAGGCCGCTTCCACTTCCGGCAGCTCCTTGAGTTGGGAGACGAAGGATGGATTCGGCCTGCCGATGACTTGCCAGATGTTGTCGTGTTTCCAGCCCGACAGGACTTTCGCCACCCGGATGGCACCGAGGACCAGGTTCACCTCGCCCGTGAGACGTCCTGCGGGACCCCGCATGATCTCGGTCATCCGGTCGTGAACTTCCGGGTACTGGTGCTTGATGATCGAGTAGGTCAGTTCGTCCTGGCTCAGGGCGGTGCCCCCTTGGCCAAGCCGGCCAAAGAAGCGGATGTACTCGGATTCCTCGGCGAGAACGGCCTCGTCGATCCGCTGGAAGAGGATGGGGCGGCCCAAGGCTCCGTCCAGCGCCGAAAGGAACACGTCGAGTCGCTCGCCGGCCAAGCCGGGGGTATCCTGGAGGAGCTTCAGCCTGGCGGCAGGGTCGGCGGCCGCCACCAGATCGATCAATTCAACGAGTGGAAACGTGCAGACGCCTCCGATCACGTCGCTTCCCTTGACCGCTTCGAAAGCCTCACGCGGGTCGAAGGTCGCGAGGTTCCGGTCCTTCCGCCATGCCTCGATCTTCGATGTCCGCTGCCCGAGAGAGAACTTCTGGTTGGGCGCTGCCGCCTGATAGCCGAAGGGCTGGCCGCTGCTGCTGACGCGGAGCTGGAAGAGCAGCCCCGACCCTGGTTCGGAATCCACTCCCAGGTCGACCCACAGCCGCAACTTCCGGGCAAGCTGCCCGTGCCCGTAACCCAGCAACAGGGCGCTGAGCCGCTGCTGGCCGTCGAAGAGCTGGAAATCCCCGGCGCTGGTCGGGCAGGTGACCCCGTCCGCGGTCCGTGCCAGGAATGCCCCGGATCCGGCGGAGCGCGCCGGGTGCACCATCATTAGCCCCGCCGGATAGCCGCGCAGCAGGCTGTCCCAGTAGTTCAGGATCTGGATGTTCCTCCAGACGAGCGACCTTTGAATGGGCGGAAGCAACAGGCGGTCCGAGCCGGTTCGTCGGGTCCATGCGACGACTTCATGGGCGGGGATAGTGGCAACAGGTGATCCGGAGGCGAACGGTGAAGACGGGTTCAGAGCCAGCCCGACTTTCAAGATGGCGTGGTGAACGGGCATGACTCAGAAGCTCTTAGCATGTTCAATCATGTCGGCCACCTTTCGTGCCTGATTCGGCTCCGGCGACCAGGCATCATGCAAGCCTTTGAAGAAATCAGAAAAATCTTTAGGTTCAGGGCCGATATACCCCAAGCCTGACAAGAACTCGGGCCTAAAATCATTTTCTCGATTTCGGGGGTGTGCGCCCGCAAGAATTACTCCGATCCACCAGCCAGCCTCCTCCTTCCCCATCAACTTTACGAGAAGATTGCAAAGTTCTGATATTCCGGAATCAGAACCTCGAACTCGTTGAAATAGGTCTGGATTCGCGACACGAAGACAACTGAGAAGCATGCTGCCAGCGCCAACTCCCCATCGGATCCTTCCTTGGCGCGCTGGGTCAAGTGCTTGCATAGTGTGCCCTAAGATCCTGAAAGCCTCTTGGGCCTGGCGGGGTCTCATCTTAAAAAGGTGAAGCAGCTCGGTCAGTCGCTCGTCCGCCCCATGAGAACGATTCAACAATGTAGATCGCATTCCAGCGACAGAAATATAGCGATTTACATACCGATTAACAAGTTTACCCTGATGATCCTCCGAAGGAAATGGCAGCTCGATGAGTCGATGGCTAAATTTTCGAAAATATTCGTCAAAATCCAGATCGGCACCAAAAAGAGCTGAACCCGACAAATGACCGTAGTCTATCGCAAGAACAAAAACAATGCCTTCGACGTCAAAAACATGTTTGACGGTCTCCAGGAAAGAAACCGCATAGTCCGGGCGACAGCGATCCAATTCATCAACGAAGACGATTACTTTCGGTTCTACGCCTCCGAAAGCTTCGCCTAACTCTTCCTTCAAAGCCTTGAGGGCCGCGATCCTGTCCTGGTAGAGGCTGATGAAGTCCGGAGTCTTTACTGCTCTTTCCCCTTTCTTCTTCTCGGCAAACTCACCGGGCCTTGACCGCGTTGATCCCGACAGCTTTTGCCAAAAATTCGTTTGCAAGGCCTGTCGCGAACCAGCCGACATCTTTGACCGCTTCTTTCAGGCTGCTCTCATTCGGAGCATCGTTTCCCTTCCAGTTCTCGACCACTTCGAGGAGACCCGAGAGAATTGCGACCAAGGGGTCACCGCAATGATCGCTTTCCCAAGCGTTCAAGATCACAGGCATCGGCACGAACTCTCCCCGCTCTCGACGATCAATCAGACTGTTTTTCCACATTTCAATGAACGTTGACTTGCCTGCCCCGAATCCACCATTCAGCGAAAGGACCAAGCTGCCTTCGACGAATTGATGTTCGACGGCAATAAACCGTTCAAGCCGCTCGCTGAATGATTCTAGGTCGAAGCAATCGTCTTCTTCAAACGTGAGCGTCTCTTTTTTCTTCATGAAAGGATGTCAGTTCGTTAACAAGTGCTTCGAGGAGGTTCTTGGCGGTGGTGCGGGAGGCGGCGAGCTGCGTTTCCAACTCGTTCACCAAGGCCATCAGTTGCTCCACTTTGGCCACGATCCGGCGTTGTTCGGCGAGGGGAGGAAGTGGGAACGGGACCTTGAGAACTCTGTCAGGAGAAGTGTGCCTGACTTTCATTCCAGTGCAGGTCCTCGCCAATTCCCCTCTGAAGAAATCGCAGTTGAAAAACCAGAACGCAAATTCCGGTGCTATTGAATCCGAGAAGGTAAGTTTTCCGAGGCGCTGATTGTGGATGTAAACCCTTCCGTCATCAGGGATAAATGCGGGGCTTCCCAAAAGACCCGCTGCTTGTTCCGTCATCGGAATGATCAGGTCGCCCGGCTTGAAAATAAATGCAGGATCAACTGCTCCGGAAAAATACTTTCTTTTTGATTCTCGATCCCGAAAGCCGCCCTTCTCATGAAAATTTCCAGGTGTGGTTAAAACAAACGGTGCTGGCTGGCTGGTGAAAAAATCGCTGCTGAAGGCGTATCCATGCTTAAGGATCGCGATGTCGCCAAGTCGCTGCCACATCCATGAAGGAGGAAGCTCAAATGGCAGTTCTTTTTCGGCGATTGGCCCCGCCCATTTTGCTGCTTTTCGCTCGCCCTTCAACCCACGGTTCTCCGCCGGTTCGTCGTTGGGATCTTGGGGGACGAGTTTGCCTTGGACGGCGAGGGTGAGGATGGATTTGCGGAGGTCGGCGGGGGGGATGGTGTAGGACTTGTGGAAGAGGAACTGGAGATTGGCCGGGGTGGGCGCGTCGGCGAAGCGGGCCAGCGAGGCGCGGGCGAGGGCGGCGTGCCGCGTCTCCCGTTCCTGCAGCTGCGCCTCCAGTCGGTCACACAAGGCCATCAACTCATCCACCTTCGCCACGATCCGCTTTTGCTCGGCGAGGGGTGGGAGGGCGATTGGGATGTCCACTGCCTTAGCCTGATTCAACTTTGAGCGAGTCGATCCTGCAACCCGGCCCGTATAGTCAAAGGTGTTAAGCCAGTGCATCAGAAATGGATTCAAAACGATGATTCCACGAAAAACATGAGCGTGGTTATTCACCCAAGTTCTTCCTGAAATCAAATACGCCTTCGAGCGAAGATCGTCGAAGAACGGAACCCCGTCTTCTCCCAAGAGCAAAAGTTCAGTATCGAACAGGTAGCCGTCAATCCATCCTTGTTGCTGCGTAGCGCCGTAGTAGGGAAACAGATTTGAATGATCTTTCCCGGCAATGCGTCGGTCGCGCTCGATGCCGTTAATGGGCCTGCGCATGTAATCGAGACAGACCGCGACATCGCCCAAATTAGCAGCAATCCAACCTGAAGGTAAGGGGAAGGAAATAGCGTCCTCGCCGACCGGAGGCAATTGCTCCTGCTTCTTGATTTCACCCGATCTAATCAATCGCGATTTCTCGATTTGAACACGCTTCAAGAGCTCTGTTGCAGGTTCATCGTTGTGGCGTTGCACGACGAGTTTGCCGCGCACCGCTAAATCAAGAATGAACCGACGCATTCGAGCCAAAGCATCGGGCGCGTCTGCGAGCTGGTCGAACTTCTCGAAAAACGTTTCGAGCTTCATTTGGGAGTTCCGGTGGTGGCGGTGAGGGCGTGGTGGAGTTCCTGTTTCAGCGCGGCGCGGGTGGCTGCGATCTGGGCTAGGAGCTTTTCGTATTCCGGGAGGAGGTGCTCCACGTCGCCGGGGCCTTCGTCGGAATTGTGAGGGTTCTTGAGGTCGAGATTGAAGTTCCCGGCCTTGATCTGGTCGATGGAGACGCGCCAGGCGCGTTCGTTCTCCTCGCGCTTGGAGTAGTGGCCATGCTTGTCCGGTTTCCCCCACCAAGCCTTTTCCGCGTCGAACTCGGCGAGGCTGATGGGTTTCCCCTTGTTGTAGCTCTTGGCACCGGGCGGGTAGGGGTGCTCGTAGTACCAGATTTCATTGGTGGGCGTGCCCTTGGTGAAGAAGAGCAGGTTCGTGCGAATGCTGGTGTAGGGGGCGAAGACGCCATTCGGCAGGCGGACGATGGTGTGGAGGTTGCACTCGGTGAGCAGGGCCTCCTTGATCCGGGTCTTCACGCCTTCCCCGAACAGGGTGCCATCGGGAAGAACCAGTCCGGCGCGGCCACCGGGCTTGAGGATCTTCATGATAAGGACGAGGAAGAGATCTGCGGTTTCCCGGGTGCGGAACTCGGCGGGGTAGTTCGACTCGATGCCGTCCTCCTCCATGCCGCCGAAAGGCGGATTAGTGGCGACGATGTCCACCCGCTCCCGCGGGCTCCAGTCCCGCAGCGGGCGGGCGAGGGTATTGTCGTGGCGGATATTCGACGGGACATCGATCCCGTGAAGCAGGAGATTCGTGAGGCAGAGGATGTGGGGCAGGTGCTTCTTCTCCACCCCGGCGAAGCATTCCTGGATCAGTTGCTCGTCGGCCTGGGTCTTCGCCTGGGTGCGCAGGTGGCGGATGAGGGAGGTGACGAAGCCGCCGGTGCCGGTGGCGGGGTCGAGGAAGCTCTCGCCGATCCGCGGGTCGATCTGGTCGATGATGAAGTCGGTGACGGCACGCGGGGTGTAGAACTCGCCTGCATTGCCTGCGGACTGGAGGTCCTTGAGCAATTTCTCGTAGATGTCGCCGAACATGTGGCGGTCACCGGTGGCGTTGAAGTCGATGCCGTTGATCTTGTTGATCACCTGCCGCATCAGCGTGCCGTTCTTCATGTAGTTGTTGGCATCGTCGAAGGCGGTGCGGATCAGGGTGGTGATCTTGTCGCCGCCGCCGGTCAGAGCCTTCAGCTTCGGCAGCAGGGTATTGTTGACGAAGTCCAGCAGGGCGTCGCCGGTGATGCCCTCGGCATCGGTGGCCCAGGCGGACCAGCGGAGATGAGCGGGCAGGGGGGAGCGGTAGTGGTCCCGGAGGAGTGCCATTTCCTTTTCTCGATCGTCGAAGATCTTGAGGAAGAACATCCAGCCGAGCTGCTCCAGGCGCTGCGCGTCACCGTAGGTGCCGGCATCCTTGCGCATGATGTCCTGGATGGATTTGACGAGGTTCGAGACGTTGGACATGGGGTTAATCGTATCTGAATCCGTTGCTGACGTAGCTGAGAGCCGATGCGTTGCGCCCCGTCGGTTGGAAAATCGATGAGTCGAAGAGGTTCTCCTCTTGGTCTCGCTCCTCGCTCTCGCCATCCTGGCTGTTTTGGGTGGCCGCCATGCGCGAGTAGAGCTGGAGGTCACCGCCATAGACCTCCAAAAGGCACGCGAAAACCTCGGGCCGGAGGATCGTGATGGCGGACGAGAGGGATCGCTCTCTGAGTTGGTGTTCGTCCTCCGCCCCGTCGAAATCTTGCTCAACCTCTCTGGCGGCAAGAATGCCCAGAGCGACTGGATTGATGGACAACTCCTCTGCAAGGTCGGTCAAAGGGTAATCTGTCGTATCCTCATCCCACATGACCGCACAGAACTCGCGATACACCCGGCCCAGTGTCACCAGCCTCAGGTAGGCAACGGTCGTTTCGAACTCTCCTTCGTAAGTAGCCAGTCCTGCGGCTTGGAAATGCCTCCAGCATTCTTTTGCCCATTCAAACTCACGACCATACGCCCAAACCGAGAAAATAGCCCGTGCCGCGCCCTCGACCTCATCCCAAGGAATGGAATCGTCAGGGATGGCTGGAACGCTGTCCGTGGAATCCCCTTCAGAGATCATGCGGCCTTTTGGTAAAGGGCTTCTTCCAGCTCGCGGATGGCGGCGAGGTAGCCGGGCTTTCCGCCGAAGAGCTGGATGATTTCAACGGGGGTGCCGAAGCCGCTGAGGGGATCGACCTTGAGGATCTCCAGCGATTCGACGCTGGAGATGCCGCTGTCGGAGTATTTCTGGAGCAGGGCGTCGAGAACGGCTCGGGCCTGTTCACCGTATCTCGCGAAGACGTCGCGTTTCTTTACCTTCGCGGCTCGTTCCTGGCGGGTGAGCGGGGGCTGGTCGAAGGCGATGTGGCAAACGAGATCGAAAGGATCATAGTCGCGGCCGACCATCTCGGCGAGTTCGTCGAGGAAGACGCCTTGCGACGCGAGTTCCTCGAGGATTGCCTGCTTCTTCTCGGCGTCGTTCCACACGGTGAGGAAGTCATCGATGGAAGCGTAGGTCTGGCGGAGGGTCTTGCGGCTGTAATCCTTCAGCGACTCCGTGATGAGCTTGCCGCTCGCATCGAGATATTGGACCCGCTCGGTGGCGACGCGGACCTCGACGTTGTGGACGTAGTATTTGACGGGGGCGGGGCCGCCACTTCCGGCAGCTTCAGAAAAAGGATCCGAACCTGAGGATCCTGACTCCAACGATCCCGCGCCGGATGAAGGCTCCTCGCCTAACATCGAGGAGTATCTTTTCTCCTCCTCGTCCGGCGGCACGACCGGCTCCCACGAACGGGGCTCGTAGATCTGCACCGGCGGACCATCGAAATCCTCATCCGCGAAGAGCGACGTGGCCTGGCGGAAGTCCATGATGGTGAAGAACAGCTTCCCGTAGTCCTCGTTGATCCGGGTGCCACGGCCGATGATCTGCTTGAACTCGGTCATCGAGGCGATGCGGCGGTCGAGGACGATCAGGTGGCAGGTCTGGGCATCCACCCCGGTGCTCATGAGGCGGGAGGTGCAGGCGATGACGGGGTAGGTGGATTCCGGATCGATGAAATTGTCGAGCTGGGCCTTCCCCTCGTCATTGTCGCCGGTGATCCGCATCACGTATTTGCTATTGGCGGCGGCAAGGTCGGGGTTGGCGTTGACCAAGGCTTGGCGCATCCGCTCGGCGTGGTCGATATTCTCGCAGAAGACGATGGTCTTGGCGAAGCGGTTGGTGCCCTTGAGGAACTCCGTGATCTTGGCGGCGACGACCTCGGTGCGCTTTTCGAGGATGAGATTCCGGTCGAAGTCCTTGACGTTGTATTCGCGGTCCTCGATGAGCTGGCCGTATTTGTCCTTCTGCCCGTCCTCCGGCCGCCAGCCGTCGAGGTCCTTGTCGAGGCCGATGCGGATGACCTTGTAGGGGGCGAGGAAGCCGTCGGAGATGCCCTGGCGGAGCGAGTAGGTGTAAAGGGGCTCGCCGAAGTATTCGATGTTGGAGACATCCTTGGTTTCCTTCGGCGTGGCGGTCAGGCCGATCTGGGTGGCCGAGGAGAAGTAGTCGAGCACCTTTCGCCACGCGGCGTCGTCGGCGGCGGAGCCGCGGTGACACTCGTCGACGATCACGAGGTCGAAGAAATCGGGGGAGAACTGCTTGTAGATGTTTTGCTCCTCCTCGGTGCCAGTGACGGCCTGGTAGAGGCAGAGGTAGATCTCGAAGGCCTTGTCCACCGTGCGGTTGGTGATCTTGGTCATCGCCTTGCCGAAGGGCTTGAAGTCGTTGGTCTTGGTCTGGTCGGCGAGGATGTTGCGATCGACCAGGAAAAGGATGCGCTTCTTGGCCCCGGACTTCCACAGCCGCCAGATGATCTGGAAGGCGGTATAGGTCTTGCCGGTGCCGGTGGCCATCACGAGGAGGATGCGCTTTTCGCCGCGTGCGATGGCGTAGACCGTGCGGTTGATGGCGATGAGCTGGTAGTAGCGGGGCGACTTGCCGGAGCCGTCGTCGTAATATTCCTGGACCACCACGGCCTCCTGCTCGGGAGTCGTGCCCTTGGCCTTGCAGTAGCGGGTCCAGAGGTCCTCAGGGGACGGGAACTGGTCGAGCGGAATCTCGCGGGTGACCGGTCCTCCGCCGGTGGCCGTGCTCCAGGAAGGCATCGCCGTTGGTGCTGTAGGCGAAGGGAATGTCGAGGATCTCCGCGTATTCGAGGGCCTGCTGCATGCCGGCCCCGACGGAGTGGTTGTTGTCCTTGGCCTCGATGACGCCGAGCGGGAGGTTGGGGATGTAGAACAGCAGGTAATCGGCCTTTTTCGCGACCCCGCGTTTGACCGTTTTGCCCCGGACGATGACCCGGCCCTTGGTGAAATAGGCTTCCTCGCGGATTTGGACCATCACGTCCCACTTCTCGCCATGGGGTCCGGTGAGCGCCGGGGTGACGAATTTGGTCCGAATGTCCGTCTCGGTCAGGGCCTTCTTGTTCATCGGGGAGGAAGGGGAAAGGTCACGGGGCGAGGAGGGACTTGAAGGCGGATTCGTGCGGGCAGGATCGGCGGTGGAGGTACTTGGAACGTTGGATTTCCTTGGTTTCGCGCAGCATTTCGCCACGGAATGCGACAGGACGGAAGGAAATTTTGTAAAGCTTGATATCTCAGTGAATCGAAAGATTGATCCCCTTCACTCCGGGCGAATCAGCGTCCCGTGTGAAGGGGACGAAGCTTGCCTTTTCCCCTGCGGCCCGCCAAGTAATCCCCGCCCACCGGACTCCGGGCCTGTAGCTCAGCGGTTAGAGCAGGGGACTCATAATTCTGAAGGGTGCTGTCTTGATGTGTCTTAATGTGTTTCATATCAGTGGTTTACGTGGAGAGTGATGGCATCAATTTGCAGCTAAAAAGGGGGTAAATGCATACCTTTTCGGGCCGATGGTATGCACGCGGGGATGCATCCGGTTTGGCCAGTTTTGCAGGGGATAACCCGACCCCTGATCGAATCCGGGGCAAGGGACAACAGGGACCGGAAGGTGGCACCACCTGGCGGCTCCCCACCGGTCCGGACGTTGCGCGGCTCCCGCGGTTCCGGTTCCCTCAATGGTTGACGACGCCCGCCAGTGCGAAACGATCCGAGAGGGGAATCCTAGCAATCAATCCCGCAGGTCGTCGAGGAACTCGGACGCGGGCTCCACGCTGGTGATCAGCAGTTGATCCCGGGCCCGGGTGCAAGCGACGTAGAGGAGGTGACGCTCGGTTTCGTAGACCTCTTGCAGATCCGAGTCGTCGCCAACGCTCTCGATGCGCTCTTGCAACGGGACGACCTCGTCGTCGCAGGCCATGACCACCACGGCGCGGAATTCCAGCCCTTTGGCCAGATGCATGGTGCTGATCGAGACGTGGCCGCTGGCGGTCTCGACGTGGTCATCGAGGATCTTGAACGACAGACCCGCTTCCCGGAGCGCGGCTTCGGCCCGCGGGAGTTGTCCATCGGAGCGCACGAACACGCCGAACTCATGCGGGAGGAGCCCCGCCTCTGACTGCTGCCGCAGCCATTCGGCGACGCCTGTTTGTTCCTCGCCTTCGCAGGTAAAGACCTGAATGACCGGAGGCGGCCCGTTGAATACGGAAACCGTGTCGCTTCGATCCTCGCGGTTCCCGTCCGCATCGGTGATCTCCGGCCCGAGTAGGCGGTCGGCTTGCTGGCGGATCTGGTGGGAGGTCCGGTAGTTGACGCGGAGGTTCCGCGAGCGCCCGCGGATATCGACGCCGAGGGATTTCCACGAGAACGGTTGCTGGAAAATGCGCTGGCCTATGTCCCCGGCGAAGAACAGCGAGTTCGGCCGGTCGCCTCCTAGTGCACCGTCCCGTTAGTCAGTGTGCGTATCCGTCTGGTAGCTTTTCGTGAGTTCGATGATCCTCGTGAGTTTCTCCGGACCTTTGGTCCAGGTGAAAGGCCCGCAGGTCTTGTTATATTGCGCGACGAAATCCTTCAGGAAACGG